>NZ_JAMXSK010000001.1:0-527385 GCF_024124645.1 Pseudoalteromonas sp. Ps84H-4
TAATTTCTAATTTCTAATTTCTAATTTCTAATTTCTAATTTCTAATTTCTAATTTCTAATTTCTAATTTCTAATTTCTAATTTCTAATTTCTAATTTCTAATTTCTAATTTCTAATTTCTAATTTCTAATTTCTCAAAAATTATATTCGATTGTATTTAGCATAAAAAAACGGGCTAATTTTCATTAACCCGCAATCTATATTTTATACCAATACGCTTACTTATTAGGTATTTTTGCAGACGAGTATTAGCCTAACGTGCCACTAATCGCATATTTCAATACCCAATTTTTTGCAGGGCCTTTATTATTGGCTAATTTCAAGAACTTGCTCCGCGCCCAACTGAGTGGTTTTATTTCATTTGAAAAACCAAAATAGCATGCATCCATCATACTCATCATGAGTAAATTCGCATGACGACGTTTTTTCTCATATTGTTTTAATAATTGATGTTGACCCACGTCTTCTTGATCTTCCAAAATATCCGCCAATGCAACCACATCTTGAAAGCCTAAGTTTACGCCTTGACCTGCAAGAGGATTAATTGTGTGCGCTGAATCACCCACGAGTACTAAACGCCCTTGTGAGTAGTCATTGGCGTGTTGTCTGGCAAGAGGGAAGACAGCATGCTCAAGTAATTCAAAGTCACCCGGTAGTTCAGGGAAATGTGCAATGAGCTTTGCTTTAAGTTCTTCATTAGAAAGTTTTTGCCATTGCTTTAAAACTGCTGCGTCGTGGTAACAAATTAAATTTGCATAAGGTGCTTGCATAGGTAAAAACGCGACAGGTCCGGTTGGAGTAAATTGCTGCCACGTTTTTACTTGTTGAGGAGCATCCAGTTTTATTAATACACCCATACAATGTTGAGCATACTGCCAACCAGTTACACCTAATCCAGCTTTGGTGCGCAATTGTGATTGACCACCATCAGCCGCAATGACTAAATCTGCCGTATAGTGTGTATCACCATAATTCAGAGTGATTGAATCGTCAGTTTGATTTATATCGGTTACAGGAGTCTTTTGCTCGATAACCTCAATATTGTAATCAGCAAATTGTTGCCATAGACTCGCCTGAATTAAGCTATTTTCAATTAAATGGCCTAAATGTGTCTCGCCAATATCTTTACAATCAAATAATAAGCTCTCATCTTGCTGTTGATACGCTTCTAGTTGTTGATAAGGTGCGATTCGGTTTTTACGCAATAATGGCATTGCCCCAAGCTCATCAAGTAGGTGCTCTGAAAAACGATTAATAGCCGAAATACGAATATCCACTTTATCTGAGCTAAGAATACTATCCGCATCAATAAGGTGCTTTTCAATAATCGTGACATCACTCCCCTGCTGCGCCAATTTTATGGCTGTAGCAGAACCTACCATGCCACCTCCAACAACAATTATCTTATTTTTATTCATTTAATATTCGCTCATTTGGCTATTTAAATACCCGGCAAATTGTAACGTAATTCAATAAACAGTGTCAGTGCATTTAATACTTAAGAATTTCAAATCAGGGACTTGTTTGATTTCACACCACAAAGATTAAAACTATACTTGGATCTGTGCGGGTATCCAGCTAAAATACGCGTCCTTTAAGTCGGCATAATTGCCACTTAATCCTGTTTCTAACACATTTTTGTGTCACTACCGAATTGAAAACGAGGCTATATTTCAATGAGTAAAAAGCTGCATATTAAAACCTGGGGTTGTCAGATGAACGAGTACGACTCTCAGAAAATGGCTGATCTACTAGATGCGACAAACGGCTATCAGTTAACTGAAGAAGCTGAAGACGCTGACGTGATCTTACTCAATACCTGTTCAATCCGTGAAAAGGCACAAGAAAAAGTGTTCCATCAGCTTGGCCGTTGGAAGTTATTAAAAGATGACAAGCCAGACTTAATCATTGGTGTTGGTGGTTGTGTTGCATCGCAAGAAGGTGACTCAATTCGCCAACGCGCGCCATTTGTTGATGTGATCTTTGGCCCGCAAACATTACACCGCTTGCCAGAAATGATTAAGCAAGTGCAAAGTGGCGACAGCACATCTGTGGTTGACGTTTCATTCCCTGAAATTGAAAAATTTGACCGCTTACCTGAGCCAAAAGCAGAAGGTCCTACTGCATTTGTATCAATCATGGAAGGTTGCTCTAAGTACTGTACTTTCTGTGTAGTACCTTACACGCGTGGTGAAGAAGTAAGTCGTCCTTTAGATGATGTGCTCCTTGAAGTTGCGCAACTTGCAGAGCAAGGCGTGCGTGAAGTAAACCTTTTAGGTCAAAACGTAAATGCGTATCGCGGTGAAACACACGACGGTGAGATTTGTTACTTCTCTGACCTACTACGTTATGTTGCAGCGATTGACGGCATTGACCGTATTCGTTACACCACCTCGCACCCGGTAGAGTTTACACCAGACATCATCGATGCTTACGCTGATGTGCCAGAGCTTGTTGATCACTTACACTTACCAGTACAAAGTGGCTCTGACCGTATTCTTAACCTGATGAAACGTGGTCATACCGCGCTTGAGTATAAATCGACGATTCGTAAATTACGTAAAATTCGCCCTAACCTAAGCATGTCATCAGACTTCATCATTGGTTTCCCTGGTGAAAGTAAAGCTGATTTTGAAGCAACTATGAACCTTATCAATGATATCGGTTTTGATATGAGCTTTAGCTTCATCTACAGTGCGCGCCCTGGCACACCTGCTGCCGATTTACCAGACGATGTGACTGAGCAAGAGAAAAAAGAGCGTTTATACCTATTACAAAACCGCATCACGCAAATGGCGCAGCAAATTAGCCGCCAAATGTTTGGTACTGAACAACGTATCCTGGTTGAAGGTCCTTCTAAGAAGAACCCGATGGAATTACGTGGCCGTACAGAAAACAATCGTGTAGTGAACTTCGAAGGCCCTCACTCAGTGATCGGTCAATTCGTTGATGTACGTATTACTGAAGCGTTGCCAAACTCTTTACGTGGTGAATTAATTCGTACAGAATCAGAGATGAATTTACGTCGTGATGTGGCGCCATCAGCAATTTTAAATAAAGCTGCCGAAGCTGAAGCCGCAGCTGCCCCTAACGAAATTGGCGTTGCTACTTTCGTACCTTAGGGAGACACTGGTGCTGGCACTGCCAGCACCCATGAATAGGAAGTAATTTTGAGTAATCAATTAAAAACATTAGAGATTTATTTAGAACCTGCCGACAACAAACGACTCTCTTCTTTATGTGGTCCGTTTGACGAAAACATTAAACAAATTGAACGCCGCCTAGGTGTTGAAATTGCCCACCGTGATAATTTTTTCAGAGTCACGGGTAAACTTCATTGCGCCGCAGCCAGCGTTGAAATCTTAAAAAACCTTTACATTGACACTCAACCTATTCGTGGTCAAATAGGCGAAATTGAACCTGATGCAGTGCATTTAGCAATTAGCGAATCGAATGCCCTAGAGCAAGATGAAAACCCGGGCGTGTACGGTAAAGACATGGTGATTAAAACACGCCGTGGCGTTATTAAACCACGCAACGATAACCAAGGCGTGTATGTTGCTAACATCCTGCATCACGATATTACCTTTGGTATCGGTCCCGCTGGTACAGGTAAAACTTATCTAGCCGTTGCAGCTGCTGTTGATGCCCTCGAGCGTCAAGAGATTCGCCGTATTTTATTAACGCGCCCTGCAGTTGAAGCTGGTGAGAAACTAGGCTTTTTACCGGGTGACTTAAGCCAAAAAATCGACCCGTACTTACGCCCACTTTACGATGCTTTATTCGAAATGCTGGGCTTTGAGCGTGTAGAAAAGCTAATTGAGAAAAACATCATTGAAGTGGCCCCACTTGCTTACATGCGTGGTCGTACATTAAATGATGCCTTTATTATTCTTGATGAAAGCCAAAACACCACCGCAGAACAAATGAAAATGTTCTTAACCCGTATTGGTTTTAATTCAAAAGCAGTGATCACAGGTGATATAACACAAGTTGACTTACCACGTGGTGCTCGCTCTGGGCTTCGTCATGCTATTGAGGTATTAAACGGCGTAGATGAAATTAGTTTTAATTTCTTCCAATCACACGATGTCGTGCGCCACCCTGTTGTTGCACGTATCGTAGAAGCCTATGAGCGAAATGATGAAGCTGAGCGTTTAAAGCGCGCAGAAAAGCAACGTGCAAAAGAAGCACAAGCAAACCAACAAGAACCAAACTCGTGACCGAATTAGATTTACAAATAGCCTGTGAGTTTGACGACTTACCTAGCTTTGAACAATTCCAACTATGGGCTGATAAAGCCCTTAGTAACTACCGTGAAGACGCTGAGCTTACTATCGTCATAAGCGACGAAGCACAAAGCCAGCAGCTCAATAATGATTACCGTGGAAAAGATAAACCGACTAATGTCTTATCGTTTCCATTTGAAGCACCACCGGGTATTGAGTTACCTTTAGTGGGTGATTTGATCATTTGTCCGGCCATTGTTTTGGCCGAATCTATTGAGCAAGAAAAGACCTTTCATGACCATTTTGCCCATATGGTGATCCATGGATGCTTGCATTTACTTGGATTTGACCATATAAAGGACGAAGATGCACTCGAAATGGAAAGCATAGAAAAGCAATTACTTGCTGATCTGAACATCGCAGACCCATATCGAGACGATATTTAAATTTACGGAGCAATTAGACGCAATGAGCGACGACAACTCGCAATCTAGCCAGGGTTCTTCTGGCAAAACTTGGTTGGGCAGAATAACCCAAATGTTGCAAGGGGAACCCCAGAATAAAGAAGAGCTGGTTGAAGTAATTGCCGATGCGCAAGAACGCGACCTTATCGACCCTGAAACCAAAGAAATGATCGAAGGAGTACTTGGTGTATCTGAGCTTAAAGTTCGTGACATCATGATCCCTCGCTCGCAAATGGTTACGTTAGAGGTTGATACACCACTTGAAGAGCTGTTACCTATGATGGTTGACTCAACACATTCACGTTTCCCAGTGGTGTGTGAAGATAAAGACCATGTTGAAGGTATTTTATTAGCAAAAGATCTATTACCACTTATCTTAAACAAAGATGAGCAGTTACCTTCTTTGCGTGATTATTTACGCCCAGCAGTAGTCGTACCAGAAAGCAAACGTGTTGACACACTGCTTAACGAATTCCGTCAACAGCGATACCATATGGCAATCGTCATCGATGAATACGGCGGCGTGTCGGGTCTAGTAACCATTGAAGATATTCTTGAAATCATCGTTGGTGAAATCGAAGATGAGCACGACGAAAGCGAAGACCAACAAGATATTCGTCAAGTAGCTAAACACGTTTATGCAGTACAAGCACTGACTGAAGTTGATGACTTTAACGAGTATTTTAAAACCGGTTACAGCACCTCTGATGCTGACACCATAGGTGGTATTGTTTTACACGCATTTGGTCATATGCCAAGTCGCGGTGAAACAATTGATATTGATGGCCTGCAATTTAAAGTCACCAACTCAGATAACCGTCGCATCTTACAATTGCAAGTCACCATTCCTAAGGCTGATGATAACGACAGTGAAGAAACTGCTAACTAAGCTAAGCCTTATTGCAAAAGATAAAAAAGCCTGGCTCGCACTCATTGCGGGCCTCTTTTTAACCTTAAGCTACGCCCCTTATAATCTTTGGTATATTGCCTTTCTCTCTCTTGGCATACTTATCTATTGCATTAATCCGCAGGCAAATGGTAAATCGGCCGCAAAACAAAGTGCTAAGTATGGCTTTATCTTTGGTTTAGGCTGGTTTGGTGCAGGTATTAGTTGGGTGCATGTATCGATAGCCACCTTTGGCGGTATGCCATTAATTGCATCGATTTCATTGATGGTGCTACTTTGCGCTTACTTAGCCTTGTATCCTGCACTAGCAGCTTGGTTGACAACCCGCCTTGCTAAAGGGCCCTATAGCTTTATCTGCTTGTTGCTTGCCAACTTTGCGGTTACAGAGTACTTACGTGGCACTTTGCTAACAGGCTTTCCTTGGTTGAGCTTTGGTTATACACAAACCGACAGCCCACTGAACTTTTTAGCCCCTGTGATTGGCGAGTTTGGTATAACACTTGTTTGCGTGCTCATCGCGTTTTCACTCTTTCGTTTGCTAGGTAAAGACATAAAGCCGTTAATCGGCTCTGTGACCTTGTTGGCAGGCTTATACGTAATTGCGAGTAATAGTGCTTTACAGTATCAAGATAAAACAATTAAAACAGTTTTAGTACAAGGGAACATTAAACAGCATTTACGATTTGAACCGTCAGAGTTTTGGAATACTATGAGTAAATACCAAGACATGACGCGCCTACACTGGAATGCTGATCTCATTGTTTGGCCAGAAGCTGCTGTCCCTGAGCTTGAAGCCCTATCAACACAATACCTAACCGGTCTTGATAGTGCAGCTGCTTTTAACAACACAGCCCTGATCACCGGTATCGTGGATTATCAATACGACACCCGTAATATTTTTAATACCCTCATTGTATTAGGTAAAAAAGAGCAAGATGATAGCGAAGGTCATTATCAGTATTTAGGTAAAAATCGCTATCAAAAGCACCAATTATTGCCTATCGGTGAGTTCGTGCCATTTCAAGAATTACTGCGTCCAATCGCCCCACTGTTTGATTTACCTATGTCGTCATTTACTCGAGGCGATGAAGTTCAAAACAATCTACAGGCGAACGGCTTACATATTTTACCCGCTATTTGTTATGAAATTGCTTTTGCTGATTTAGTGCGTGGTAATTATCGCAGTGATTCAGACATTTTATTCACCGTTAGTAATGATGCATGGTTTGGCGACTCCCATGGCCCGCATCAGCATATGCAAATAGCCCGTATGCGTGCTCTAGAATTACAACGCCCGCTAATTCGCGTAACGAATAATGGTATCAGCGCCGTTTACGACCCTATCACTAAATCACAGTTGAGCATGCCGCAATTTAAAGCTGATGTACTTGAAGCCAATATCACCTTAATCAAAGGCGATAGTCTTTATAGTCAATATGGTAATTGGCCAGTATGGATTGTAGTGATATTACTCAGTGCTGTGGCTGTGTTTATCAGGGTTAAGAAATAACAAATAAAAAAGGCTTCAATATGAAGCCTTTTAAAATTTTAAGATTCTATCTTAATCAACTCTACATCAAATATTAGCAATGAACCTGCTGGAATGCTGCCTACCCGTTTACTGCCGTATGCTAGCTGCGGTGGAATATAAAAGGTAAACTTATCCCCTTCACTCATTAGCTGTAAGCCTTCAGTCCAACCAGCAATGACTTGATTTAAACCAAAGCTGATTGGCGAGTTTCTGACCACTGAACTATCAAATACGCTGCCGCCTAACAGCGTACCATGATAGTGAACCTTGACTTTACTGGTGGCACTTGGTTTTGCCTCATTGTCGCCGCGATGCTCAATTTTGTACTGCAGCCCAGATGCTGTTTCATGAACATCGTCGGCTTTACTATTGTTCGCTAAAAAATCCGCCGCTAGTTTTTCATTTTCAAGGGCTTGTAGCTTCGCCTTTTTACTATTTTTAAAAATTAAAAAGCAAAAAATGCCGATGATCAGTAAAAGTAATAAATTAATCATTCTGCGTCCTTCTCATCATCATTGTCGCCATTTACGATATCAGCAATATTGGCAAGCCTTGTTAAGGCTAGCGCGTTAATAGAGCCATCAGGGTAGCCTTGTGGGGTCATTTCACCTGCGTCTTTATCCATTAATAAGCTCAATGCTTGATCAACCGTTTCAACGGCATAAATGTTAAAGCGGCCTTTTTCAACGGCATCGAGCACTTCATCATCAAGCACCAAGTTCACTTGATTAGATTTAGGAATAATCACCCCTTGCTCACCGGTTAAGCCACGCATTTTACAAAGCTTAAAGAAGCCCTCTATTTTCTCGTTTACACCACCAATTGATTGCACATCACCATGCTGGTTAATTGACCCTGTCAGCGCGATAGATTGGCTAATAGGTAAGTTAGTAATGGCTGATATAAGCGCACACAACTCAGCTAGTGAAGCGCTATCACCATCGATATAGCCATAGCTTTGTTCAATTGCGATATTCGCACTGAGTGTCAGGCTAAATTGCTGAGCGTACTTGTTACCCAAGTAACCGGTTAATAGCATCACCCCTTTTGAGTGAATGGCTTTACCCAGCTCAGCTTCACGTTCAACGTCAATAACGCCATCAGCACCTGCGTACACAGTGGCAGTAATGCGTGCTGGTGTACCAAATGAGGTATCGCCAATGTGCAGCACGGTTAAGCCATTCACCTTACCCACAGCGTGACCTTCAGTAGCAATTAAAATTTGCCCCTCTTTGATATCACTGAGCATGGTTTCAGAGATTTGCCCAGTTCGATACTGCTTACCAACAATGGCCTCGTCTATGTGATGAGCATCAATCACTGTTTGCTCATCTTGTTTAGCATAAAAACTAGCTTCTGCCACTAACTCTAATACATCAGCAAAACGAGCTGAGAGTTTATTATGATGCTCTGCTTGGCGATAACTAAACTTTAATAATCTCGCCATCGCCGCTTCATTCACAGTGCAATTAAGTGTTTGCTGACAATATTCAGTTACCTTGGTAATAAACTGATACTGCAGCTTATCACTACTTGGTAAGTAGTAATCAAAGTCAGCGAGTACACGAAATAACTCAGCAAACTCTTCGTCATATTCACCTATGGTGTAATAAAGCTCTCGCGACCCTAAAAGTACTATTTTTACATCAAGTGGAATAAGCTGCGGGCGTAATGTAAAGCTACTTCCTACTGAGCTGTCTTGGTAGGGTAAGTCGTTTTTGATTTGATGGGTTTTCAAAGACAGTTTTAAGCCATCCCACACTTGCGGGTTAGACATAACTTTCTCTGCATCCATGATCAAATAACCACCATTAGCACGGTGTAATGCACCTGGCTGAATTGAGCGATAGCTGGTGATAAGTGACCCTTGCGACGTTGCATATTCAATCTTGCCAAAGATATTGCCAAAGGTTGGGTTCGGCTCATAGACTACAGGCGCAGCATCGCCTTCTTTGTATTCCACTAAAATATTTGGCGCAAAGAAATCTGTGAGCATACCTTTGCGGTCAAAATCTTCTTTATTTTCGTCGTTGTCATCATCGTCGAGCCACTCTAGTACCGCATCAATGATTTCTTCACGAATATCTTTTAGATAACGAAGAACCCCAATATGTGTTGCATATTTATGCTCAAGCGCTTTAAGAAGTGGTTTAGTAGCAAGCTCTGCTGTTGATTTTTTAAGGTTACGCAGTTTTTCTGATGATTCACGCTTCCAACGTGGTAGCTCAATCAGCGCTTCGATTAACGCATCTTCAAGCTTTTCAATGACTTCATAAAACTCTATACGAAGCGGCTCTTCAAGAGCTGCAAATTCACTATCACTCAGTTGCTTACCGTCAATAAGTGGAGCAAAGCCAACCACACCATTTTCTTCAATGAGAGCCACGCTTTGCTCAAGAGCAGCAATTTCTACTGCAGTTATAGCTGCATCGTAGGTGTCGGTAAACTCGCGATCAATTGATTTTTTCTTACGCTGATACCCAGGGTTATCAAATGCCGCAGGAAAAGTATCAAGCACTTCATCAATAAACGAGTCGATATCATCGGCAAGCTGCTTCGATTGCCCTGCTTGCATAAACAGCGCAATTGGCTCACGGTGATCGTCGTAGTTATTTACATACAACCATTCGTTGGGAGTTGGGCGGCCTTTAGAATGGGCTGTGAGTTTATCTTTCACTAACGTGTAACGACCGTGTGCCGCTTCACCCATCACATATACATTATAACCCGGAAGTTCCATTCCCAGAGAAAAGTCGAGAGCGCTTTGTGCTCGTTGCTGGCCGATAAAAGGGAGTGCTTCTGGATACGGGTTTTGCATGCAAGTGGCAACATGGCTTGCAGAAATCTCTGGCGCTAGCGCAGAAACAGGTAATGGGATTAGTTTTTTTGTCATTCTAACTTCTTATTTCCCAGTCTTTACTGGGCATTATAGGTAACGCCCAGCAAAAGCCTGCGTCACTGATTTAAGGTTGTAATGCCTTACGGCGAAAATAAATACCGCCACATTCAGTACAAGGAGTAATTTGCGTAGCATGGTAAACATCGTAACTATGTTGGCAATTTTTACATACTAATGTGCCCATGGCTATCCATTCTCCTTCTTGATAGACACCATCGTGTTTAAAATCTTGATTAAGGGCATGCCACTCTAACTGGGTTTTATCTTCAATATGCGATAACTCGTACCAAAGCGATTCCTTAAGTTCAAGCCAAGCCAACGAGTCATAATGCTCATCATTTTCTTTGATGTGATCAATATCGCGCTTAAGATACTCTCGATATTGGCTAAGCTTTTCTTGTCCTAAATCTTTAAGTGCTTGCTCTGATTCAACAAATTTATCTATTGCATCCTTTAATTCATTGTCTTTTACATCTTTAATCCATTTAGTTAAATCAGTGAGCCAAGATTTATAGTCTGCCATCGGTTACTCCTTCAAAAATGATGAAAAATCAATCGTTATTCTAGTCGAGTATAGGTTAACCTGCCCTGAAAATATATTTCCAGACAAAATTAATAAAAGCGCCTATTTGCCGCTGTGATTAGCGTGTATTTTGAGTTATCCTTATCGACAATTTTTTATTAATTTGCAAGAAGTCTGGAATCGTAGATGCAAGAGCAATATAACCCGCAAGACATAGAGTCAAAAGTACAAGCCTACTGGGAAGAAAACCAAGTATTTAAAGTCACTGAAGATGAGAGCAAAGAAAAGTATTACTGCCTTTCTATGTTCCCATACCCAAGCGGCCGACTCCACATGGGTCACGTTCGTAACTACACCATTGGTGACGTAGTATCACGCTTCCAACGCTTGCAAGGCAAAAACGTAATGCAACCTATGGGTTGGGATGCGTTTGGTCTACCTGCGGAAAATGCAGCAATCAAAAACAACACTGCACCTGCTAAGTGGACATACGAAAACATCGATTACATGCGCAACCAGTTAAAGCAACTGGGTTTTGGTTACGACTGGGATCGTGAAATTGCGACATGTCATCCAGAATATTACAAATGGGAACAGTGGTTCTTCACTAAGCTTTATGAAAAAGGCTTAGTTTACAAAAAGATGTCAACAGTTAACTGGGATCCAGTTGACCAAACAGTACTTGCCAATGAGCAAGTTATTGATGGTCGTGGTTGGCGTTCAGGTGCCATTGTTGAACAAAAAGAGATTCCACAATGGTTCATCAAAATCACTGATTACGCACAAGAGCTATTAGATGATTTAGATAAACTTGATCACTGGCCTGAGCAAGTTAAAACCATGCAGCGCAACTGGATTGGTCGCTCTGAAGGTTTAGAAATCGAATTTAAGCGTGCTGATAACGACGATACATTCAGTGTTTATACAACGCGCCCAGATACCTTCATGGGTGTGACGTACGTTGCTGTTGCAGCTGGTCACCCAATTGCACAAGAAGCAGCTAAAAACAGCGACGCTGTAGCTATGTTTGTTGATGAGTGTAAAAACACGAAAATCGCTGAAGCAGACATGGCAACCATGGACAAAAAAGGTATTGCCACTGGTTTTTACGCGATTCACCCATTAACAGGTAAACAAGTACCAATTTGGGTCGCTAACTTTGTATTAATGGATTACGGCTCAGGCGCTGTAATGGCAGTACCTGCACACGACCAACGTGACTACGAGTTCGCAACAGCATATGGCCTTGAGATTGCTCAAGTTATTGCACCAGCAGCTGACTCTGAAGAAACTGTTGATTTAGACAACCAAGCTTACACTGAAAAAGGCGTGTTAGTTAACTCAGGTGAGTTCGACGGTCTTGAGTTTGAAGCGGCGTTTAATGCTGTTGCAGATAAACTAGAAGCACTGGGTGTAGGTGAGCGTAAAGTGAACTTCCGTCTACGTGACTGGGGTGTTAGCCGTCAGCGTTACTGGGGCTCTCCAATTCCTATGTTAAGCGACGAGAACGGTAACGAGCTTGCTGCAACTGAAGACATGCTACCTGTTCGCTTACCAGAAGACGTGGTAATGAATGGTGTTACTTCACCAATCAAAGCTGACCCTGAGTGGGCTAAAACAACGGTAAATGGCGCACCTGCATTCCACGAAACAGATACTTTCGATACCTTCATGGAATCATCATGGTACTACGCGCGTTACTGTAGCCCTCGTTTTGACGAAGGCATGATTGAGCCAGGTGCTGCAAATTACTGGTTACCAGTAAACCAATATATCGGTGGTATTGAGCATGCGATCTTGCACTTACTTTACTCGCGTTTCTTCCACAAGTTATTACGTGACTTTGGTTTAGTAACTTCAGATGAGCCATTTGAGCGCTTACTATGTCAAGGCATGGTATTAGCAGATACTTTCTACCGTAAAGATGAGAAAGGCGGTGATATCTGGATTTCGCCAACAGACGTACAAACTGAAACAGACGACAAAGGTCGTGTTGTTAAAGCGTGGCACAAAGAAGATGGCGAGCCGGTATTCTCTGCGGGCATGAGCAAAATGTCGAAATCGAAAAATAACGGTATCGACCCACAACAAGTTATCGCCCAGTACGGTGCAGATACAGTGCGTTTATTCATGATGTTCACGGCGCCACCAGAGCAAACCCTTGAATGGTCTGATTCAGGTGTTGAAGGTGCAATGCGTTTCTTAAAACGTATTTGGAAATACGCTGTTGATGTAGAAACAGTAGGCTATCAAGCGCTTGATAAGTCAGCATTAAATAACGACCAAAAAGTACTTCGTCGTGAACTTCATAAAGCAATTGCAAAAGTGACTGATGACGTAGAACGTCGTCAAACATTCAACACTGCAATCGCTGCAATTATGGAAATCTCGAACAAGTTACTTAAAGCACCGCTTGCCGATAAACAAGATGTGGCAATTGCTAACGAAGCGCTTGAAGCATTACTTATCATGCTTGCGCCTATCACGCCGCATATGTGTCACCAATTATGGCAAGACCTTGGCAAAGAAGGCGACATCTTAGATGCAGCATGGCCAAAAGTTGACGAATCAGCACTTGTTGAAGATGAGAAGCTAATCATCGTACAAGTTAATGGTAAGCTTCGTGCTAAGTTAACAGTGCCAGCTGATGCAACTAAAGAGCAAGTTGAAGCATTAGCATTTGCTGAAGAAAACGTAACTAAGTTCACTGATGGAGCAACCATCCGCAAAGTGATTTACGTACCTGGCAAACTACTTAACGTGGTTGCTAACTAAGATGGCAGCGCTTCAAGCACTGAAAAACGGACTAGCCCTTGCGCTAGTCTGTTTACTGCTAACAAGTTGTGGCTTTCATTTAAAGAAAGCCTCAAACTTGCCTGACGACTTGAAAGTGATCACCCTTATCGGGGATGATGAAAAGTCAGCATTATTCGAGTTAGTCGAAAAAGAGCTTATTGCGAGTAAAGTTGAACTTAGCCAAGGTGGTGAACACCCAGAGTTAACGATCCACAAAGACCGTTTAGAGCGTCAAATCTTATCATTATTTGATAATGGTCAGGTTGCCGAGTATGAACTTGCCTACAGTGTAAGCTATACCCTTAAGCGCCCTAGACAAAAAGCCATTAACCAGCGCTTTGAATTGTATCGTAACTATCAAGACGACCCAGATAATGCCCTTGCAAAAGCAAAAGAGCTTGAGCTGCTATTAAGCGAAATTCGTAAGCAAGCCAGTCGTCGAATTGTTCGTGAGCTATCACAACTGTAATGCGTTGTTATGCAAATCAACTACCTAGCCAATTGAAAAAAGGCCTTGCGCCTTTTTACATGGTGTTTGGTGAAGAGCCCTATCAAATTACACAATGTGTCATGCAAATTCGTCAAGCCGCCAAACAGCAAGGTTTTGACGAAGTAATCAAATTTACCCTAATGCCAGGGTTTGATTGGCAAGAAATTGTAGCTCAATACCAAAGTATGTCACTGTTTAGCGCTCGTACCCTAATTGAATTTGATTTAAACGAGCAAAAACCAGGTACTCAAGGTAGCCAAATATTTAAACAACTTGTTGAACTTACTAATCCAGACACTATTTTGGTATTGAAAGGTGCCAAAGCTGGTCAAGATGTTCAACGCAGTGCTTGGTTTAAAGCTTTAGATAAGCAAGGCTTATTTGTACCTTGTTATCCCTTAACGGGTAACCATTTAAGCCGTTGGCTAGACGAGCAATGTTATCGTTTAAATTTAAACTTGCACAATAATGCAAAACAAAGCCTGATTGATGCCACTGAAGGTAACTTACTTGCATGCCACCAAGAACTTGAAAAATTATCTCTATTATATGGCAGTGAGTTAGTAGACCAGCAGGCCGTAATGCAAGGTCTTCTTAATCAATCAAAATTTGATATCTTCGATTTGAGTGATGCTTTATTAACCGGCAATGCAGGTCAAGCAGTCAAAGTAATGAGTAAACTCGCTACTGATAACACTGAAGCAATGAGTATCTTTTGGGCCATTAATAAAGAAGCCACTAACTTACTTGCAATGCAACACGCTCGCCTAAACGGTGCCAATATGACTGATTTATATCGGCAGTTTAATATTTGGAAAAACCAGCAAGCAACAGTACAGCAGGCATTAAACCGCCTGCAAATTAGTACTCTTGAGCAAATCATCAAACAATTAGCCGAGTTTGATGCTGGCTACAAACAAGGCAACCTTGTTGCGCCTTATCAAGCCTTAACACACCTTTGTTTAGTATTTTGCCAACCACTGGCAATGCCATTACCTTGCCACCCTGTTTTAGATTAGAGTTGTATAATGATTGCTATATTTGGTGGAACATTTGACCCAATTCACTTAGGCCACATCAATATGGCCGAGCAATGCGTTAAACAGTGTCAGCTTGATACGCTGTATTTTATGCCCTGCGCTATTCCTGCACATAAAGCTAAACCGGGGATTAGTGATGAGCACCGTATCAACATGCTCAAACTTGCAATTGAAGACATCCCTTATTTCACGATTGATTACAGAGAACTTAATCGTTCAGGTGCCTCTTATTCATTACTTAGCTTGCAAGAATTAAGAGCTGAGCACCCGACTACGCCCATTATTTTTTTAATCGGTATGGACTCATTCATTAGCCTCGACAAATGGTTTAAATGGCAAGAAATTGTCACACTTTGCCACATAGTCGTGTATCAAAGACCGGGGCAAACCTGTAATGTCGCTGGTGAATTGGCTCATTACAAGGAACAGGCATACACTGATAACCTTGCTGAACTAAAGCAACAACCTGCAGGTAAGTTATTCTTTTTAAATGGCTTACAAATAGATGCCGCATCAAGAGAAATCAGAAAAAAACTGCATTCAAATAGTGAAATAACGGAACTTTTACCGACTTCGGTCAGTCAATACATCGCACAGCATCATCTTTATCAAACAGATGAATAAATGCTGCCTGCGTGATAAAATAACAATTAAGATTATTTATTTTTGAGAAAACACTTTGGATTCTAAACAACTACTCGCATTTGCCCTTGATAAAGTCGACGACATGAAAGCCCGTGATGTGGTGCAACTTGATGTTCGTGGAAAGTCAGATATTACCGACTATATGTTAGTATGCTCTGGTAACTCTAAACGCCATGTTCAATCGATTGCTGATCACGTTGCAAAAGAAGCACGCCACGCTGGTGAAGAGCCCCTTGGTTACGAAGGTCAAAATGAAGGCGAGTGGGTGCTTGTTGACCTAGGTGATGTAGTAGTACATGTCATGCAAGACCAAACTCGCGACTTCTATGATCTAGAGAAACTTTGGGGTTAACCCTTGCAAGGACATAGGTAAACCATTTTGAAGATACAATTGATTGCCGTTGGTACTAAGATGCCAGCATGGGTTGAAACCGGATTCACAGAATATCAGCGCCGTTTCCCGCGTGATATGCCGCTTGAGCTTATTGAAATTCCTGCCGGTAAACGCGGAAAAAATGCGGATATAAAACGTATTTTGCAACTTGAAGGCGAAAAAACCTTAGCAGCAATACCCAAAGGCAATCGCATTGTTACTTTAGAAGTAACAGGTAAGCCAATGGATACTCATCAACTAGCTAAAAGCATGGAAAAATGGCAGCTTGATGGCCGTGATGTTAGCTTACTCATTGGTGGCCCTGAAGGCCTTGCACCAGAATGCATTGCAGCTTCTGAGCAAAAATGGTCTTTATCAAATCTAACACTACCGCATCCTTTAGTGCGTATTATTGTTGCCGAAAGCCTTTATCGTGGCTGGAGCTTAAATAATAATCACCCATACCACCGCGAGTAGTTAGTCAATGCGAAAACACAGACCCACAATTCGAGACCACTCGGCTGAAGCTAATTTATTTGCTCGCCGCGCGTTTGTGGGCTTTGTGTTTGTTACATTATTAATTGGTGTCTTATTATCAAACTTATATAACATTCAAGTTATCGACCACCAAGACTACCAGACACGCTCTAATGATAATCGGATCAAAGTTATCCCAATTGCCCCGAATCGGGGTTTAATTTATGACAGAAATGGCGTTTTACTTGCTGAAAACAAACCTGTATATAACCTTGAAGTCATTCCAGAAGAAACAGATAACCTAGATCAAGCATTAGAAGATGTTCAACAAATTATCGATATCAGTGAACAACAAAAAGAAGAGTTTTTAGATGATATCAAACATAATCGCCGTTTTAAGAGCCAAGTCCTTAAAGCACGATTAAACGAAACTGAAGTTGCCAAGTTTTCAGTTAATCAGCACAAATTCCCTGGTTTTAGTATTGAAGCACGACTAGCTCGTTACTACCCTTATGGTGATACTTTAACTCACGCATTAGGTTATGTTGCCAAACTCAATAAAAAAGAGCTGGCAAAATTAGAAGCCGATGATCAAGCAACAAATTACCGTGCTACACATGATATAGGTAAGCTAGGTATCGAGAAATACTATGAGCAATTACTTCATGGTGTAGTTGGCTCACAAAGTGTAGAAGTTAACAACAGGGGTCGTATCATTCGCACTTTAAGCATGACCCCACCAGAGCCAGGCCATGACTTGGTACTTACTCTGGATATAGGCTTACAACAAATTGCACAGCATGCTTTAAAAGATATGCGCGGCGCTGTCGTTGTGCTCGACGCAAAAGATGGTGGCGTACTGGCTCTTTACTCTAACCCAAGTTACGACCCAAACTTATTTGTTCATGGCATCAGTAGTAGCGACTACAAAAAGTTATTGAACCCAGATCGCCCTCTAATAAATAGAACCACACAAGGTCGTTACGCACCAGCTTCTACGGTTAAACCACATATGGCCATTTTAGCGCTAGAGGAAGGACTTGTTACCGAGCAAACACAAATGTGGGATCCGGGCTTTTTTCAAATTCCAAACGTTGAACATAAATGGCGTGACTGGAAACGTTGGGGTCATGGCCATGTTGACGTTTATCGTGCTATTGAAGAGTCATGCGATACTTATTTTTATGACGTGGCGTATCGCTTAGGCATTACTAAAATCAGTGATTTTATGTCTCAATTTGGTTTTGGCGAACTTTCAGGTATTGATATTCATGAAGAAACCTCTGCGATTATGCCATCAAAAGAATGGAAAGAAGGCCGCTTTAGAGAATCGTGGTGGCGTGGTGATACAATTTCAGTGGGTATTGGCCAAGGTTATTGGACCGCAACACCGATGCAAATAGCTAATGCGACGAATATTTTAGTTAATCGTGGGATTGATCACCCACCCCACTTAGTGCAAGTGGCTAAAAAAGAAAATGAAGTCACTCAAATAAACAACGATGAAAAGCCACCGGTGGTGCTAAAAAACCCTCACCATTGGCAAATAGCGCTTGATGCAATGCACAACACAGTACACAAAGTCACCGGCACCGCCCATAAAGCATTTAAAGGTGCCAATTATGACCCTGCTGGTAAAACCGGTACCGCGCAAGTAGTTAGTATTGCCCAAGGTGAACGTTATGACGCTAAATCACTTAAAGAGCGTCAACGCGATAACGCAATTTATGTTGGCTTTGCACCTTATAATGACCCACAAATTGTGGTTTCTGTGGTTGTAGAAAATACCGGTGGCGGCAGTACCGTAGGTGCGCCTATTGCTCGTCAATTGATGGATTATTATTTTTCAGCTAACCCTCTGCCTGTTGCACAAAGTGATGCGCCATGATCCCATTAAATAAAAAACGCTCTATCTGGCAACGCCTTCACCTTGATTTACCGCTCCTGATAGCGTTAATGCTCATGATGGTAGGCAGCCTAACCATTGTTTACAGTGCCAGTGGTCAAGACCCAGCGATGATGATCCGCCATGCCACACGGATGTTTGGGGCGATACTAGGCATGTTTATTCTTGCGCAATTTTCGCCAAACACGCTAAAAAGAATGGTTATTCCACTTTATTGCGTGGGCCTATTAATGCTCATCGGGGTACTGCTATTTGGTGTTAGCTCGAAAGGTGCGCAACGTTGGCTAGATCTTGGTATTACTCGATTTCAGCCATCTGAATTAATGAAAATTGCCGTACCTATGATGGTCGCATGGTATATCGGTCGCAACCATTTACCACCCCGCATTATTCATCTAATCATTGGTTTTGCGATTGTGATGGTGCCTACCATCCTAATCAAAGAGCAGCCTGACTTAGGAACATCAATATTGATCGCCAGTTCAGGTATTTTTGTATTGTTTTTGTCAGGTCTAAGTTGGCGATTAATCGGCTTTTTTACCGCTACAGTAGCCATTGCTGCTTGGCCATTTTGGCACTACGTTATGCTCGACTATCAAAAACAACGCGTATTAACATTTTTAGACCCTGAAAGTGATCCTCTTGGCTCTGGTTATCACATTATTCAATCGAAAATTGCAATTGGCTCAGGCGGAATTGAAGGAAAAGGCTGGCTGCAAGGTACGCAATCACAACTTGAATTTTTACCCGAGCGTCATACCGATTTTATCTTCTCTGTTTTAAGCGAAGAGTTTGGCTTATTTGGAGTGTGTTTATTACTGTGCATGTATTTATTCATCATTGGTCGTGGTTTATACATAGCGGTCAATGCCCAAGATGCGTTTGGTAAACTGCTTGCAGGTGCATTAACTTTAACTTTTTTCGTTTATGTATTTGTAAATATTGGCATGGTGTCAGGTTTACTGCCTGTGGTCGGTGTCCCTTTACCCTTGATCAGTTATGGCGGCACCTCTATGGTGACCTTGATGGCAGGATTTGGCATTATTATGTCTATCGCCACAGATAAAAGGATGCTTTTAAAATAATGACACATCGCAATAGTTTTCTATTTGTTGCATTATTTTCTGTAATGCTCACTGCTTGTAGCTCGTCGCAGCAAGGTCGTTATGCTATGGAGCATGATGCAGCCCCGCTTCGAAAGCCTACCGAACTTGAAATGCAAGATGCAGTAGTAACGGCTGTAGTTAAGAGTGCCAGTGCGAGTCGCCCTTATGAAGTTCGTGGAAAACGCTACACTCCCATGTTAGATGAAACAGGCTACTCTGAAGAAGGGATTGCCTCATGGTACGGTAGAAAATTTCATAACTATCATACATCTAATGGTGAAATATATGACATGTTCGCGATGACTGCAGCGCATAAAACCTTGCCATTACCCAGCTTTGCACGAGTCACTAATTTAGATAACGGTAAATCTGTCATTGTTCGCGTTAATGACCGCGGCCCATTCCATGATGACCGTATCATCGATTTATCTTATTCTGCGGCCTATAAACTAGATTATTATCGCCAAGGTACAGCGCGTGTTAAGGTTGAAGCCATTACACTTAGCAATTCTGCCCCTCGTTTAAGTTACATACAGGTTGCAGCGGGAAGTACTCTTGCCAATGTTGAAGCGCTCGCGTTTCAACTTCGTCAGCAATATCATGTGCCAACAAACATTGTTGAAAAAGATGGAATCTATCGATTACGTCTTGGTCCAATAAAAGATGCCGCAGAAGCACAAACTGTTTTAGAAAAGCTAAAACAAAACCAATTTCAGAACGCGTTCTTGCTTTACAGTGAGTAAGACCTTTAGAATAGGTTAACGCGACATGTTTAACTTTAACCATTAATGAGTACGATGAAATCTATAAAATATAAAATCTTAAGTGGCGTTTGTGGCCTTGTTTGCACAGCGAGTGTATTTTCAGCAACAGCCCAAATCATTCCTGCCCCACCACAAGTTAATGCGAAAGGTTATTTCTTGGTTGATTTCACCACAGGTAAGGTCATTGCTGAAGGCGAAGCCGATACTAAGCTGGCACCTGCCAGTCTAACCAAGATGATGACCAGTTACGTCATCGGTACTGAAATTAAAGCCGGCAATATCTCACCAACTGACATGGTCACCGTGAGTGAAAAAGCGTGGGCAAAAAACTTTCCTGAATCATCAAAAATGTTCATCGAAGTGGGTAAGCAAATCAGTGTTGACGACCTTAACCACGGTATCATTATTCAATCAGGCAATGATGCGTGCGTAGCAATGGCTGAACACATTGCTGGTAGCGAAAGTGCATTTGCTGATTTAATGAATGCTCACGCTGAAAAGTTAGGTATGACAAACAGCCATTTCGTAAACAGTCACGGATTAGATACTAACGAGCACTTCACAACGCCACGTGATATGGCCACTCTTGGTGCTGCACTTATTCGCGATGTACCAGATGAATACGAAGTATACGCTAAAAAGTCATTCACTTTTAACGGTATTAAACAATATAACCGCAACTCTCTATTATGGGATGAAAGCATGAACGTAGACGGTATTAAAACCGGTCACACGTCAGAAGCGGGTTATAGTCTAGTGAGCTCAGCAACTAAAGATGATATGCGTTTAATCGCTGTTGTTATGGGTGCCGAAAGCGAGCGTGCTCGTAAAGTTGAAAGTAAAAAATTACTAAACTACGGTTTCCGTTTCTTTGAAACGATTACACCATATCAAGCAGGTGACAGCTTTGCGGAGCAACGCATTTGGATGGGTAACAAAGAAAATGTTTCACTGGGTATTTTAGAAGATACGCCAATCACCATCCCACGTGGTCAGCGTAAAAACTTAAAAGCGAACTTTGAGCTTGATAAAACTCTAGAAGCTCCACTTGCCAAAGGTAGTAAAGTTGGCACCTTATTCTTGCAACTGGATGGTGAAGAAATCGCTCAATATCCGTTAGTTACACTTGAAGAAGTAGAAGAAGGCAGCTTCTTCAGCAAGATCTACGATTACTTACGTTTACAGATCATGTAATCTCAGATAAAAGTTTATAAACGCCTTGCACTGCAAGGCGTTTTTTTTTGTCTGAAAAATGATAGAATGCGCCCCATATCAGTCGCGCTGGGTCGAGTGCGTCGTAATTTAAGTCTGCTTACTGCCAAGAACTGGCCGAGAAAGTCTCGATTAAGCACACTCACTGTTTTGAGGAGTCACCGTCGTGGTTCAACCTGTAAAAGATACTAAGTTTGATGAGTATTTAGATTTCCCTTGCCCATTTACTTTTAAAATCATGGGCTTAGCAAACGTAAATCTAACAGACCAGATCCTAGAAAAGCTGCAACCAATTGCACCAGGCGATTATGCGCCAAAGGTAAAACCAAGCAGCAAAGGTAATTACGAGTCAGTCACGCTTGTGGCAACCGTTACAAGTAAAGAGCACATTGAAGAAATCTATAACGTGATCAGCAACATCGATGACGTACGTCACATGCTATAGGCTGATTACGGAGTAAGTCGTGAGCGAAAGAGAATTAATCGTTCGTCAGTTAGGTCGTCAGCGTTACATGCCAATTTGGCAAAAAATGCAATCTTTTACCGACACCCGTGATGAGCACACAGCCGATGAAATTTGGCTTGTAGAGCACGAGCCTGTATTTACTCAAGGTCAAGCTGGTAAAGCTGAGCACTTATTAAATACCGGTGATATCGAAGTGATCCAAGTAGACCGCGGTGGTCAAGTAACCTACCACGGGCCAGGTCAGCAAATGATGTATGTACTGTTCAACTTACGTCGTTTAAACATTGGTGTAAGAGAGCTGGTAACTTGGCTTGAAGAGTGCATTATCGACACGTTAAAAGACTACGACATTGATGCTTACGCCAAAGCGGATGCACCGGGTGTCTATGTTAACGATAGTAAAGTTGCCTCATTGGGCTTACGAGTTCGTCGCGGCTGCTCATTCCATGGTTTAGCACTGAATGTAAATATGGACTTGAGTCCGTTTTTACGTATCAACCCATGCGGCTATGCAGGCATGAACATGGTGCAAACAACTGACCTTAATGGTCCGCAAAACCTCGAGCAAGCAGGTGCAGGGCTTGTAAAACACATGATTAAAAAGCTTAATGCTACTGTGGTTAAGCACACTGAAGGGTTTGAAACGAATGAATAAACCAGTCAAAATGGAACCAGGCGTAAAACTGCGTGATGCAGAAAAAATGGCACTGATCCCAGTTAAAGTTTTACCGACTGAAAAAAACGAAATGTTGCGTAAGCCAGAGTGGCTAAAAATTCGCTTACCTAAATCAACTGAACGTATTGATGGTATTAAACAAGCGATGCGTAAACATGGTTTGCACTCAGTTTGTGAAGAGGCTTCGTGCCCTAACCTATCTGAATGTTTCAATCACGGTACAGCAACCTTCATGATCTTAGGGGCTATTTGTACTCGTCGTTGTCCGTTCTGTGATGTTGCTCACGGTCGTCCATTAAAACCTGATGCAGCTGAACCTGAAAAGCTAGCGCTTACTATTAAAGACATGAAGCTAAGCTATGTTGTAATCACCTCTGTAGACCGTGATGATTTACGTGATGGTGGTGCACAACACTTTGCTGACTGTATTCGTGAAATTCGTAAGCACAACCCAGAGATCACGATTGAAATTCTAGTACCTGACTTCCGTGGTCGCATGGACAGAGCCCTTGATATCTTAATCGAGACACCACCAGATGTATTTAACCACAACCTAGAAACAGCACCGCGTTTATACAAATTAGCGCGTCCAGGTGCTGACTATAAGTGGTCACTTGAGTTATTACGTCGCTTCAAAGAAGCACATCCGAATGTGAAAACGAAGTCTGGCTTGATGGTAGGTCTAGGTGAAGAAATTAGCGAAATCGAAGAAGTGTTACGTGACTTACGCGAGCATAACGTTGATATGCTAACAGTAGGCCAATACTTACAACCTTCAAAGCACCACTTACCTGTTAAACGCTACGTGCCGCCAGCCGAGTTTGATGCATTAAAAGACTATGCAGACGAAATTGGCTTTACACATGCAGCCTGTGGCCCATTTGTTCGCTCAAGCTACCATGCTGACCAACAAGCTGCTGGTAAAGAAGTAAAATAATAGTTGTAAAACTATTATTTAAAAGCCCGCATTAAGCGGGCTTTTTTATATTCCAAAATATCAGCGCCCATAACGCGCTAAGAACATTTTTACTGTTTCGCTTATTACTTTGTTATCTGAGTCGCCTTCTTGGCGCTCAAAGCCATACAGCAACGGATAAAAGATCAGAGACTTTAACTGATACACAAACTGTTTTGCTGCAAACTCAACATCATCAATCGTTAAAACCTGTGCTTGCACACCTGCTTCTAAAAACGTCACTAGGTCGTGCATACAGCCCATGCTGTTACTCGCTAATGATTTTGCTAAATCGGGCTGCTGTAACATTTGCATAAAGGCGACTTTCGCTACTTTTAAAAACTCTTCAGAGGTCAAAAGTGCCACTTCTTGCTCGGCAATACGTGTTAACTGCTCTGCAATTGGTAAAGAAGCATCAAATACAACCGCTTGCTCTTGGCGAACTTTTTCAAACATAAACACTAGAATGGCTTGAAACAACACATCTTTATTTTCAAAGTGATTGTATACGGTACGCTTTGAGGCACCCGCTAAGCTTGCAACCTGATCCATACTTGTATGCTCAACACCCTGCTGAAAAAACAGTGTTTCAGCTGCATTCAAAATATCTAATCGTTTTCTCTGTGATAATTTCATGGACCCCTCCGATAAGGGCTACTAGTGTAACGCAAAAATAAAAAATGCACTAGATAGTTTACTTTTATAGCAAATCATGAAAAACTACACCGTGTAGTTTACTTATGGTGACGAGATGAAATTTCTAATATGGCTCGCAATCGCCACTCTATGCATCGTGATAGGAGTGTTTGTTATGAATAATCAATTAGCTGCTGAAGGCGTGAGTGATAACAGCCACTCTGCGCAACTGGCTGATGGCAAGTTCCACAATAGTGCTGAAGTAGAAAGACCCAGCTTTAAGAAAACGTTAGCTATCTTCAAACGCTTCATTACTGAAAAGAAAATTGATGCAGAGCCAAAGGGCGAGCTGCCTATGCACTGTGTTTCTCATGCTCAGCTTGAGCGTTTATCAAATGACACAGTGCATTTTGTAAAGCTAGGTCACTCCTCTATTTTAGCGAAAGTGTATGGCGAATACTGGCTATTTGATCCGGTATTTTCAGAGCGCGCTTCGCCTTTTTCATTCATGGGTCCAAAGCGCTTTCAACCAACACCAATTAGTATTGAAGAATTACCAAGCATCGCGAAAGTGTTTATCTCACACAACCATTATGATCACTTAGATAAAGCGGCAATTAAACAGCTTGTTGATAAAACAGCCTCTTTTTATGTGCCATTGGGAGTCGAAAACGACCTTAAAAAATGGGGCGTTGATGAACAAAAAGTCCATAGTTTTGATTGGTGGCAAGAGCAAAATATGGCAAATAGCCAAATTGTATTTACACCAACCCAGCACTTCTCTGGTCGAGGTTTAACAGACGGCAATAAAACCCTTTGGGGTTCATGGGCTATTAAAGTAAATGACAAGCGCTTTTATTTTAGCGGTGACTCGGGATATTTTGCTGGCTTTAAAGAAATTGGTAATCGTTATGGGCCCTTTGATATTACTTTTATAGAAACCGGTGCTTATGACAAAGATTGGGCTGATATTCACATGACACCAGAGCAATCTGTACAAGCTCACCTCGATTTACAAGGTGATATCATGGTGCCAGTGCATAATGGTACTTTAGATTTAGCATTTCATGCTTGGTATGACCCCCTCAAGCGTGTCACCAAAAAAGCACAACAGGAGCACGTATCGCTAAGTACCCCACTTGTTGGTGAAGTATTTAAAATTCAAGATAACGCAGTTGATAAAGCGTGGTGGTAAAATTGACAGGATGAAAGGTGCATTATTATCCTTTCATCCTGAATAATTAGTTACTTATAGACTCTTTCTAGACAGCCCCCTTCTCGTCCCATATAGTGGAACTCTGTGCAATCAACCAGAAAAACTATGACAACTCACTTAAAATACGCAAGTTTAGCGCTTGCCATTGGTTTATTCGGTTGCTCCGAGCAAGCAACATCAAGCGCTGATGAGCCAAGCGAAAAAAACCTTGAAGCCGTTAATATTGAGAATGTACGCTCACATATTAAAACCCTCGCCTCAGATGAATTCTTAGGCCGCGGTCCTTTAACCGAAGGCGAAACACTCACCATTAACTACTTAGCAGATGAATATAAAAAAATCGGATTAACTGGCAGTTTTAATGGCGAATTTTTACAGCCAGTTACCATGGCAAAACTCACTCCAGATCAAAACATGACCCTAAAAGTGGGCGATTTAAGCTTTAACGCTGGCAGTGATTTTACCGCTCGTACTCAACAGATTAACCCTGAGATCAACATTGATGGCTCTGATGTTGTGTTTGTTGGCTATGGCATTAATGCACCTGAATACAACTGGAATGATTTTGCCGATATTGATGTAAAAGACAAAACAATTATCGTGCTTGTTAATGATCCAGGTTTTGCCACCCAAGACGAATCACTTTTCACTGGAAATGCCATGACCTACTATGGTCGTTGGACTTACAAATATGAAGAAGGTGCACGCCAAGGCGCAAAAGCGGTATTTATCGTTCACGAAACAGCCCCTGCTGCTTATCCTTGGAGTGTAGTAGAAAGCTCGAACACGGGTAGTAAATACACTTTAATTGACCAAGATAAAAATGCTTCTGACATCCCTGTAATGGGTTGGATTGATGAGCAAGCTGCAAATGAGATCTTTGCTCAAGCGGGGCTTGATTATCAAACAGAGAAAGCAAATGCATTAAAAGCCGATTTCAAACCTGTCGACTTAAAAGCAAAAGCAGCGCTGACTCTAAAAAGTGATATCTCTCAAGCACAATCACATAACGTTGTGGCAACGCTTAAAGGCAGCGAAACTCCAGATGAGTACATAGTAATTGGTGCGCACTGGGATCACTTTGGTACGAAGCAAACTGATGATGGTGTGAAAATCTACAATGGTGCTGTTGATAATGCTTCTGGTACCGCAGCAACAGTTGAAATAGCCCGTATCCTTACTGAAATGCATAAGAAAAAGCCATTTAAACGCTCTATTATCTTTGCCAACTTTACGGCTGAAGAAACTGGGCTTATTGGTTCTGAGCAATTCGCTACTGGCGAAATTGTACCAACCAAACAAATAGTCGCGTTGCTTAATATTGACGGTATGAACGTGCTAGATGGCGTTGACTACATATTGCAGTACGGCAAAGGCATGTCTGAAATGGAAGACTACCTTGCAGATGCAGCTAAAGCTCAAGGGCGTCATGTAAAAATGGACCCTCGTCCTCAAAATGGATTGTTCTTCCGCTCTGATCACTTCTCACTGGCTAAACAAGGCGTGCCAAGTTTATTATTTATGAGCTTAGGTGATACTGATCCTGATTATATAGCCCATAAATATCACAAAGAAGCTGACGACTATTCACCCCAATGGTCTATGGGTGGTGTTAAGCAAGATATCGAACTGATCGTTGATATTGCAGCCAAACTTGCTAATAACGGTGACTGGCCAAAATGGAAAGCTGAGTCTGATTTCAAAGCGCGTCGTTTGCAAGACAAGCAATAACCTTCGCTTAGATACAAAACCGAGCTTCATTGCTCGGTTTTTTATGTACAATATGCTAACTTGCTAATTGATTAAACCAACTTAATTATTCTAACGTTACCCGCAGCTCTCTTGATTGAGCAACCCCTTCCTGCCGATGCTCAAATCCAGAATAATCCACATTTACACCGCTAAATTCAAATGCATAACCCCCCGTTTTGCCTTCTGAATCGATCATAGCTAATAGGGCGTTATTGTCTTTACCTGCAAAGTTAGTATTCTCGTACTTAACAAGATACTTAGCTTGTGCACCGATATAATATACGCAATACCCTACAAATAATTGATTATTATCATCATCAGTATAAATAACCCAACCAAATGAGCCGTCTGTCCCCATTGAACGCTGAGTCCATGCACGAGCAAAATGTGGCTCAATGCCTCCACTTTGAGGGTATTGATTGTCCCTTGCATAGTACCACTTGTTTTATAACGCCATGTTTTGTTGGTGTTATTCACAATTTCAGGCACTATCTGCGTTGAGGCATTCCCTTCATTTTTTAGTATTTCAAACGCTGTATCGGCTAATTGAGTAAATACATCGGATACTGGTCTTCCATCGATTGATACATAAAGTGAACTCATTTTCCTTCTCCTAGTAAATTTTTAGCTAAACCCTCATGGTTCAGTTAAATAGTAAGATGGAGAAATTCACTTGTGTATTACAGATTATTACATGGCTTGAGTACAGAATGCTGTGCAGCAGACATAAAAAAACCGAGCTCGTTGGCTCGGTTTATTATTGGATAGTATTACTCTTTAATCTTAGCCTTCAACGAAAGTGCTTCTTCTTGCACTTCTTCTGGGCCATTTTCGATCACATCTTCAATGGCTTGTAATGCAGCATCAAAGTCGTCGATTTCAATATATGCCCTTGCAAGGTCTAGTTTTGCTGAGTATCCGCCACTTTCGGCATCAACATCTGTTGGGTTGTCACCTGCGAGTAATTCATTAAAATCACTAAGCCCTACATCCATATCAACCTCATCGTAAGGTTCATGGTCTAATGCTTCATCGTCGCTTTGCTCAAGTAACGAGTCAATATCAACAAACTCATCGCCTGTAGACTCAGGCTCTTGAGCTGCTGATACATTATCCTCAGGCTCTGGCTGTGCGTCGTTTTCAACCTGCAAGTCTTCATTTAACAGTGCGTTAAAATCAACATCAAACTCACTGGCATCTGCAATGTCGGCTTCATCTGGCTCTGCTAGCTCATTTAGCAGCGCATCAAAGTCTGTTTGAGTTAAATCAGCCATGAAATCATCGTCGATTTCATCATCAGATAGCGTAGTTAAGTCATCACTGCCCACAATTTCTGATTCAATGTCTGCGATGGTGTCAGCTTCGTCTTCATGTTCAAGCTCAATATCGTCAAGGTCTAGCTCAAACTCCGCTTCGCTCTCAAGGTTATCGCTATTATCTGCAGCTGTCGGCAGCTCAGACTCAGCACTTGTACCCACTGCATCATTTGACTCTGTTAAGTCATCTTCAGATTCTAGAGCATCTTGCTCAGTAAACTCATTATCTAGCAACAACTCATCGTCAAAGTCATCCTCTAACTGATTAAGTTCATTACCACCCGCCAGTGAATTTGCAAGATCTTGCTCTGCCTGACTTGGTTGTAAAGATAAATCATCTTGGAACTCATCAATTGAGTCTTCTGACTCAAAACCAGCATCATCTAACTCAAGTTCAGGGTATTCATCAAGTTCTTGACTCGGTGTAACTGTGTCTTGAACGAGAGGCTCATCTTCAACGCCTAGGTCAAATTCATCTGTTAGTTGATCATCGGCAAGAGGATCGTCACCTAAATCTATTTCAACTTCTTCAATATCTTCTTGAGGTTCATCATCAATAGACCAGTCTGGAGCTGCTATATAATCATCTTCGTCTTCACCTATTTCACTTAATAATTCATCAACACTTTTTAGTGATGGATCATCAAATTCATCCAGTGAATCTTCGTCATCTAGTAGATCATCGGTGTCTTCGTTAAACTCGTGATTGAGCGCTTCATCAATATCGACTAAATCAGAAGCCACTGACTCAACATTCAAGTCGTCTATTGCTTGGTCTGCATCAGCTAGATCTTCTAGTGACTCTTGTAAACTCTCATCGTGTTCTTGGCTTTGGGCATCATCATGACTTAAGTCATCTATCTGAGCTTGTGTATCTTCTTTAAGTTCATTAGCCTCTTGAATTAACTGTTCAAGCTCATCATCTGAAACAGCTTCATCATCATCTTCTTCCAGTAGTGAGTCTAAGTCGCCCATATCTAAAGAGTCAGCTAACTCGTCCTCAGAACTGCTTGGCTGTGCTTGTTCAACTTCATCAAGTAAAGAATCTATATCGTCTTCTTCAAGTGCATCTTCTGAATCACTTTCTTCAAGATCACCTTCGTCGATTAATTCATCAACCTCAGGCTCTTCAGCTACTGCGTCTTGCTCGGCTACATCGTCGATTAAAGAGTCAATGTCATCGGTATCAAGGCTATCTTCATCGTCTTGCTCGTCGACTAGCTCATCAACCGCAGGCTCTTCAGCTACTACATCTTGCTCGGCTACATCGTCAATTAAAGAGTCAATGTCATCGCTATCAAGGCTATCGTCATCATCTTGCTCGTCGACTGGCTCATCAACCGCAGGCTCTTCAGCTGGTGCCTCTTGCTCGGCTACATCGTCGATTAAAGAGTCAATGTCATCGCTATCAAGGCTATCGTCATCGTCTTGCTCATCGACTAGCTCATCAACCGCAGGTTCTTCAGCTGGAGCCTCTTGCTCGGCTACATCGTCGATTAAAGAGTCAATATCATCGCTATCAAGGCTATCGTCATCGTCTTGCTCGTCGACTAGCTCGTCCACCGCAGGCTCTTCAGCTGGTGCCTCTTGCTCGGCTACATCGTCGATTAAAGAGTCAATATCATCGCTATCAAGAGTATCTGAATCGTCTTGCTCATCGACTAGCTCATCAACCACAGGCTCATCTGCTGGTGCGTCTTGCTCGGCTACATCGTCGATTAAAGAGTCAATATCATCGAGATCAAACGTATCGTCATCGTCTTGCTCATCGACTAACTCATCAACAACAGGCTCTTCTGCTGGTGCGTCTTGCTCGGCTACATCGTCGATTAATGAGTCAATATCATCGAGATCAAACGTATCGTCACCGTCTTGCTCATCGACTAACTCATCAACCGCAGGCTCTTCAGCTGCTGCATCTTGCTCGGCTACATCATCGATTAAAGAGTCAATGTCATCGATATCAAGAGTATCTGAATCGTCTTGCTCATCGGCTAAATCATCAACCGCAGGCTCTTCTGCTGGTGCCTCTTGCTCGGCTACATCGTCGATTAAAGAATCAATATCATCGAGATCAAACGTATCGTCATCGTCTTGCTCATCGGCTAAATCATCAGCCTCAACTTCCTCTGCGGTATCATCTATTGACGCATCAAGGTCGTCTTCGTCTAACTCATCTTCGTCAATTAAGTCATCAATATCACTTTGCTGTGCAGGCTGTTCGTTTTTAGTTTCTTCTATTAACGAATCAATATCATCAGAGTCGTCTTCTGCTTGTGTATCATCAATTAGACTATCAATATCGAAATCGTCTTCATCAATGAGTTCTGCTTCTACATTGCCTGCTGTTGGTTGCTCATCGGCAGCATCGAGTAAGTCATCAATATCATCTAAATCAACGTCTTGATTATCATCTGCACTCGCATTTTGCTCATCAATTAAACTATCAATATCAAAATCATCTTCAGCAAGCTCTTCACTTAGAGCCGCCATATCTTCATTTGTATCATCAAGTGAATCATCTGCATCATTGTCGAACAAGTCATCAATATCGTCAGCACTTAAAATATCGCCCGATAAGTCAGTATCTGACTGTTCACTATCCAGATCTATTTCATCACCTAAACTATCGTCTGTTTGGTCAAAATCTTGCTGTAAAAATGCATCCAAATCATCGTCGTCAACGCCCGCTGTCGACTCATCAGCAAACTCAATATCATCGCTAAGCAAACCGTTTAGTTCATCTTGATTTAATACGCTATCGTCGTCATCGAAACTATCATCAATACTGTCGTCGAAAATAATATCATCGTCTGGCAGCATATCTTGATCGTCATCTAATCGGACACTTAGTTCGTCATCATCGTCTGAAGGCTCAGGGACAAGTGGATCAGTTTCTACAATTGGATCAAGATCATCATCTGGCGTATGGACAGGGCTTTGCGGTAAAAACTCATCGTCATCAATATCATCAGTTTCGCTGCTATTGCGTTTTTTCAAGAACATCACAACGGCTGCAATTATCAGCAAAGCCGGTAGAAACATTAAAGCACCGAGAACAAATGGGTTACTCAGAATAGACGAAAAATTAAACCCACTGTTCTCTTCAATCTTTTTTGCTCTTTGCTGCTCTATAATTTCGTTTTGCTTGGCTATCAGCTCTTTAAGCTGCTTTTGGATTTCACTGTCTTGACCAAGTTGATCCCGAACAGTCTCAAGCTCCTTAGATATACCCGTTAACTGTTTTTTTAGTTTGTTATTCTCTTCTAAAATTTCTTCTACATTCTCGACCGACGATTTAAATTGCTTTTGCAACTCAACAAGCTGAGTGCCTTGCTCTGCTTTGATCGTATTTATTTCTTGTTTAAGCTCTTGTTTTGCTTCGTCTACATCGACTTTACGAGCCTGCGTTACATTCTTTTGTGATTCATTTATTTCAGCAGTCGTTAACGTGCCGTTTTTCTTTTTTTCCCATAATTCATCATCTTGCTCTGAGCGCGCTTTTGCTAACGTGGGATTGACCGCACGCATCTCTGCAATTGTTGGGATTTTAAGGTATGCGCCATCGCGCATATGATTAAGGTTTTGGTCTAAAAAAGACGACGGATTTTTGTCATACAATGCTTGCATGACTTGATAAATAGAAACTGAGTTATCAGGACGAATTTTTGCGGCAATACGCCATAACGTATCAGTTGGCTTTATTGGGCCAATTGATCGCCCTTGCTCACCATAGTCGACCCCTTTAGGGCCTTTAAGTGTGGAGCCTTCATCAGAGTATGTCGGTGTAACCACCAATGCAGACGCTAATATGAAGAGTGTTGCTAAACCGCGCATGCTGATCCTTTATGTTTTAAATGTTAACGCAGCAACCTTGGTTGCTTAAACATCAAGTAATTCTTGCAGAATTGATTCTTAATTATGCTTTCTTGCAAGCTCTATTCCAGCTGCAGACTATAAACCAGATGCTAGGCAATATCCATCGCAACACTTTGAAAGTAAATAGCTTAAATATCTACGGCTGAGAGTTTTATTTATTGTTATTGTTAAGTTTATACGCTTTTACAGCGTATGCGGCAATAATTTGGCAGTGAATTCACAAAAAAAGCGGCAAATTGCCGCTCTCTTTCACTTATAGCTCAGCCAAAATCATCAGATTTACAAATAATTTGCGATTAGCTCTTCAGCAATCTGCACACTATTTGTTGCCGCACCTTTACGTGTGTTATCACTAACAACCCACATATTTAAACCATGTGGATGCGAAATATCGGCACGTAAACGCCCTACATACACAGTATCGTTGCCGCTAGCGTCAGACACTGCTGTTGGGTAATCCGCTAAGTCTTCAATAAACTCAACACCTGGTGCATCGTTTAATAGCTGCTTCACATGTTCGATATCTACCGGCATACGCGTTTCAATATTAATCGCTTCACTGTGACCAAAGAACACAGGTACACGAACACAGGTAGGGTTAACCACTACGCTGTTATCACCTAGGATTTTTTGTGTTTCGTTCACCATTTTCATTTCTTCGCGTGTATAACCGTTATCTTCAAAGCTGTCGATTTGCGGGATCACGTTAAAAGCGATTTGTTTAGGGAAAACAGCATTATCCATCGGGCGCGCATTCATTAAGTTTGCTGTTTGCTTAGCAAGTTCATCAACCGCTTCTTTGCCTGCACCTGATACTGCTTGATAAGTTGAAACATTAATGCGGTCAATACCATAAGCATCATAAATTGGCTTTAACGCCACCAGCATTTGAATAGTTGAGCAGTTAGGGTTTGCAATAATATTGCGGTTTCTGAAATCAGCTAAACTCGATGCATTCACTTCAGGAATGATTAATGGCACATCGAAGTCATTACGAAAGTGTGAGGTATTATCAATTACCACACAGCCAGCATCTGCCGCAATCGGTGCGTATTTTTCAGAAACACTACCGCCTGCTGAAAATAAACCAATGTGAGCTTGGCTAAAATCAAATTCTTCAACATCGATTACTTCAATGCTTTCACCGCGAAATTGAATTTCTTCACCAGCACTGCGGCTGCTTGCGAGTAAAAATAATTGGTCAACTGGAAACTTACGATCTTCTAGGGTTTCGATAATTTGACGACCCACTAAACCAGTGGCACCTAATACGGCTACATTAAATTTTTGCGACATGTGTTTTCCTCTGTTGAATAAAGCAAATGGCTTTATTCGTTAATTCTAAATCCCAGTGCAGCTAATACGCCTTCACATGCACTGTTGGCAGCCACCGATAAAGTACTAAACTCTCGTCGTGGCGGGTAATTCTTGCGTAAACTATCAAAGCCTTCGCTTGCTAATTTACTTCGTAAAATGCCATCGTCACGACGCACATCATAAATTAGATGCACTAAGCGACCTATATCGTCTAGGTTAAAGGTTTCACCTAGTGTGACACAGTGGCTGATTGGCTCCGGTAAAAAATCGTCCAGAGACTTAAGCGCTGCGATGCCTTCAAGCTCACACACTTGCTGATACAGCATTTGTGTGCCGCGAGCTTTGCCTTCGAGTGTATGCCCTGCAATATGCACACTGGCATAACGCACATAATCAAGCAAAGGAGTCAGTATATTGGGTTCATTTTCCCAAACATCAAGCACGCAATCTAATTGGGCACCTTGTTCAAACAATGCTAGCAATGCTTGGTTATCAATTACATCACCACGGCTTGCATTGATAATTGTCATTCCAGGCTTAAGTGCCTTTAAGCGTGTTTCATTAAGCATGTGCAAGGTTTTATGCGGCCCCTGCTTAACTAATGGCACGTGAAAAGTCACAATATCAGCTTGAGCTAGTAATGTGTCTAACTCAATGTGTTCTGCAAGTTCACCAGCTTCATGCTTTGGTGGGTCACATAGCAACACATTAATACCAAGCAAGCTTAACTTATCACGTAAGCAGCTTCCTATACTGCCAACACCAACTATCCCTATGGTTTTACCCTGTAATGAGCTGGCATTTTCTTGGCTCAAGGCATATAAGCTACTAATAACATATTCAGCTACCGCCACGGCATTACAACCAGGGGCGCTGCTAAATGCGATATTTCGCTCAGCAAGTAATTCGGTATCAATGTGATCAACACCTATGGTTGCTGTGCCCACAAATTTTAATTTATCTGCTTGAGTTAGTAGGGCTTTATCTACATTGGTCACCGAGCGAGTTAACAAAATGTCGACTCCAACTAGCTGCTCTGGTTGTAGATTACGGCCATCAAATCGCTCAACATCACCAAAATCGGCAAAGTACTGCTCAACCAATGGCATATTTTGATCTGCAAGAATTTTCATTTGTGTGTCCGAGAGGCAGAAAGTGGCGCTATTGTAGCGAATTTATCGGTATTCGGATAGGTAACAACTAAGACGATTTTGGGGTTATTTATACCCAAACCACCTCAAGGTGCGAGTTTCAGTTGGAATTAAAAGCGAGAATGAAAAAGCCGAGCAATTGCTCGGCTTTAAGCAAATACTGGAGAGGTTTAACCTTTATATTTGCTCATTACGAGAGTGGCGTTCGTGCCACCAAAACCAAAGCTGTTAGACATAACTGTATTTAGTTCAACGTCTTTACGCTCAGTTACGATATTTAGACCTTGTGCTTGCTCATCCAGTTCATCTATGTTGATTGATGGAGCAACAAAGTTATGCTCAAGCATTAATAGCGAGAAAATTGCTTCGTGTACGCCTGCTGCACCTAAAGCATGACCTGTCATCGCCTTAGTTGCACTGATCATTGGAGAGTTACCACCAAATACTTCTTGGATAGCGCCAAGCTCTTTAACATCGCCAACTGGTGTTGAAGTACCATGCGTATTTAAGTAATCAATACCACCTTCAAGGCCTTGCATTGCTTGCTTCATACAACGTACAGCGCCCTCACCTGATGGAGCTACCATGTCATAACCATCAGAAGTTGCACCGTAGCCTGTGATTTCTGCATAGATGTGCGCACCACGAGCAAGTGCATGCTCTAATTCTTCAACAACAACGATACCGCCACCGCCAGAGATAACAAAACCGTCACGGTTTGCATCGTATGTACGTGATGCTTTCTCTGGTGTTTCATTGTACTTAGTAGACAATGCACCCATTGCATCGAATTCCATTGCAAGTGTCCAGTGAAGCTCTTCACCACCACCTGCAAAAATAACGTCTTGCTTACCTAGTTGAATTTGCTCAACCGCATGACCAATACAGTGTGCCGATGTCGCACACGCAGAACTGATTGAGTAGTTAACACCTTTAATTTTGAAAGGTGTTGCAAGACATGCAGAAGTCGTGCTCGCCATAGTACGTGGTACCATGTAAGGACCAACACGTTTTACGCCTTTTTCACGTAAAATGTCAGCTGCCTCAACTTGCCACTTAGACGAACCACCACCTGAACCCACTAATAAACCAGTGCGCTCGTTTGAAACTTGCTCTTCACTAAGGCCAGCATCTTCAATTGCTTGTGCCATTGAGATATAAGCGTATGCAGCTGCATCGCCCATAAAACGCATTGCTTTACGATCAACAAACTCTTTAACATCAATATCGATTTTGCCCGAAACGTTACTACGTAGGTTGTAGTCGGCAAATTCCTGGTTGAATGCAATACCACTGCGGCCTTGTTTTAATGATTCTAATACTTCTTCTTTGTTGTTACCGATGCTTGAAACAACACCGATGCCCGTAATAACGGCTCTTCTCATGGGTAATTACCTTAGCTCTATACTAAATTGTGTTCTATTTTACGCTGAAATTACTTTCGAAGTGGTCAGCTTTCTAGCGTACACTTGTACTCTGAATGTCTAGCTTATAAATAACGCCAGACTATTTCAAAGAAAACACGTAAAATAATTAAAAAAAGTTTGTAGTTAATTAGTTAAACCATGATCAAAAACGCACATATTCATTTTAATCACCTTGGTACCCCTGTCGCCGATCAGTTTGACGATGTTTATTTCTCTAACGACGATGGCTTAGCCGAATCACATTATGTTTTTTACCAACAAAACAATATCCCGCAACGATTACAAAATCATGACCGTAACCACTTTGCCATTGCTGAAACAGGCTTTGGTACTGGGCTTAACTTTTTAAATACCTGGCAACATTTTGCTGCTCACCTTGATAGGCAGCATGCAGAGCTAGAAGTTCAAAATCAACACGACCTTAGTGGCAATAAATGCGTAAATAGACTGCACTTTATCTCATTCGAGAAATACCCTATTAAGCGTGATGACCTCACACAAGCACTTAAAGCCTGGCCTAATTTAAGCGATTATAGTGAGCAACTGATTGCTCAATACCCTATTAATTTGGCCGGTTGTCATCGTCTTGAATTTGCTGGCGGCAAGCTAATACTCGACCTTTATTTTGGTGACGTACAAGACAGCATCGATACCATGAGCTACCCAAGTGAAGGAGTTATCGATGCCTGGTATTTAGATGGCTTTGCTCCAAGTAAAAACCCAGATATGTGGCAGCAAAGTTTGTTTAACAAAATGCGAACTATTTCAAGAGCAAATGCCACACTCGCCACTTTCACTGCCGCAGGCTTTGTCAGAAGAGGGCTAATCGAAGCAGGCTTTAAAATGAGTAAAGCTAAAGGCTATGGTAAAAAACGCGAAATGCTGATTGGCGAGCTAACCGAGCCTAATCAGCAACAATCAGGACCAGCGTATTTTGCTCACCAACGAAGTGAACTGAGTAATGTAGCTGTTATCGGCGGCGGTATTGCCAGTAGCTGCGTACTGTATTCACTGGCTAAAAGAGGCCTGAATGCCACACTTTTTTGCCAAGATAAAGCCCTTGCCATGGGCGCTTCACACAATGTACAAGGAGCTGTTTATCCGCATTTACAAGCGAAGAATTCACCGCACAGTGAAATGTTTGCCCATAGTTTTTTATATGCGATGCGTCTTTATCAGCAATTGCTTGATGATGGTTTTGACTACCCTCACCAGTGGTGTGGTGTATTGCAACATGCGGTTAAACAAGGCCTAGCTGATAAACATCAAAACCTTGCCGATAAAGAACTTTGGCCAACTGAATTAATGCGCAATGTAAGTGCCGAAGAAGGTGACAAAATTGCCGGTGTAGAAACGGGCTACTCAGGTGTATTCTTTGCAAAAGGCGGTTGGGTAAATCCACCAGCACTTGTTACAGCATTATTTAAAGCAGCAAACTCCTTAAGTGCGAGTAACAATAGTAAAATAGATAGCCACTTTAATTGCCATATTGAAAAACTCGAAAAAACCGCTGACGGCTGGCTTTTACACAGCAAAGAGCAAACATTTGGGCCTTTTAGCGATGTAATTAACTGTGCAGGTGAACACAGTGACCAGTTTAGCCAAACTCACGCACTGCCTGTTGTTGGTGTGCGCGGCCAAGTCTCGCATGTGCAAGCAAGCGAGCAGTCAAAACGCCTAAAGACAGTGCTTTGCCATAAGGGCTATTTTACTCCTGAATATCATGGCCATCATTGTATGGGCGCAACCTTTGAAAAAAACTCAAAAAGCCGTGAAGTTAAAGAGCAAGACAACCATACCAATCGCGAACAACTATTAAGTTTTTACAAAGACAGCGAGTTTGCAACGACCTTAGGTGAAATAACAGCGGCAAAAGCAGCTGTAAGATGTACCTTCATCGACCATCTACCTATGGCTGGTGAGTGGGCTGAACAAAGTGATTATATAAATGCGTTTGCCAATCTACGCTTGGGTAAGCGTTATCAATACCAAGCTTTAACGAAACCTCAGCAGGGCTTGCATGTGCTTACTGGCTTTGGCGCAAGAGGCCTGTGTAGTGCCCCTTTGTGTGCTGAGCATTTAATTGCTTGTTTAAACAATGAACCAAGACCATTTAGTGAACGTGTGAGCCAAGCTATTCACCCCGCCCGCTTTATTGTACGCGATTTAATTCGCAATAAAATTTAGCGGTTGGATGGGGCTTTAATTAGCCCCATTATTGTTCTTGATTACAATTTCGTTTTTAGTTTCCCCTTTAAAAATAATTCCTCACCCCAAGGTCTTTACTTACACAGTAATTAGAAGGAGTTTGATATGAAGACCTTAATCATTGGCGCCACAGGTCAAATAGGTAAAATGACCACCGAAAAAATGCTGGCAAGCGGTCATGACGTAGTGGCTCTGGTTAGAGACAAGAGCAAACTGAGTACGCTTGAAAATAATAATTTAACGATTGTTGAGCAAGACCTCGAAAACGATTTTAGTCGCGCATTCGAGGGCGTTGAACAAGTAATTTTTAGTGCTGGATCTGGTGGTTCAACAGGTGCAGATAAAACCTTATTAATTGATTTATGGGCCGCTGTTAAAGCGATTAATTATGCGGCAGATGCCAAGGTTAAGCACTTTATTATGGTCAGCTCAATTGGTGCTGATGCCCCAGACAACATTGAAAGCAGTATAAAACCGTATTTAGTTGCTAAGCACATGGCTGACCAGCATTTAATCAATAGCAAATTAAATTACAGCATAGTCAGACCTGGCACTCTGTTAAATGATGCAGCAACGGGATTATTAACCACCACACGCCCTGCAACCCGCCAAGATGCGGTGATCAACCGTGAAGATGTGGCCGATACCCTGCTATACCTTGCTGAACATACACCGAAAAAGCCAAGAGTGTTTGAATTGTTTAATGGTGATAAATCAATCGACAGCCTTCTGAGCGATTGAATACGTATGCATAAGAAATAAGATTGAGAAAGCGCGTAAAGCACTTTAGTTTATTGTTTACATAATAATAACAAAGGTGCTTTATGCGTCATTTTGCTTTTCTTTTTTGCTTTGCTTTTACGTCGGCTTGTTTCGCCGCACCGGTAAAAGTACAAAGCTACAGTGGCGATACCTCCCTTCCCCACAAATTATTGATCAGCGCCATTGAACGTGCTGGCTTAGAGTATGTTCATCCTTACGAAACCAATAAAGATATCTCTAATGCACGTATCTTAAACGATGTAAAAAACAACCAGCTGGATGTGATGTGGAGCATGACATCTACTCAGTTAGAGCAAGATTATCAAGCTGTTTATATTCCCTTGTTTCGTGGCTTACTTGGCATGCGAGTCGCGATTGTGAAAGCACAAAATCGCGAGCTGTTTAGCTCGGTAACTAGTTTACAAGATTTAAAACGCTTCACCGCTGGGCAAGGTAAAACTTGGCCAGACACGAAAATATTAAAAGCGAATCAACTGCCCGTTGTTACCACATTAAAATACCCTAACTTGTTTCCAATGCTTGAGGGCGAGCGCTTTGACTACTTCCCACGTGGGGTGAATGAACCTTGGGATGAAATTGCCAATCACTCAGAGCTTAACCTCACTGTTGAGCCATACTTAGTTATTAAGTACACCGCACCACTTTACTTTTTCGTCAACAAAAACAATCACACACTACATAAACAGCTAAATGATGCCCTAAACGAGATGATTGCCGATGGCACATTTAACGCCATGTTTTTGGCAGACAGCCAAGTACAAACGGTTTTATCAAAAGCCAATTTAAGCTCGCGTCGCGTTATTGAGCTAGATAACCCAACGTTATCGTCGAACACACCTAATAAAAATAGCCCTTTGTGGTTTAACCCATTTCAATGAGCGCACAATGAAATCATTAAAATACAAAATGACTTTGGCACTGTCTTTGTGCCTTTTACTAAGCGTGATCTTCGTGATCAGCGCAAACTACCTGCTGGCAAAGTCGAATCAGACACAGCAATGGCAAGATGACATCACTGCCCTTAATGAGCAAATGCAGGTTATTTTAGCTGAACCGGTATTCTCTTATGATGAGCCGTTAATCAATCAGATTATTAAAGCTTTTTCGCAAAACAAACATGTACATAGTATTTCAGTGACAGATCATCGCAATAAGCCACTTGCCGCTATCGCTAAACAAAGCAATAGTGCATCGGTTAGCAAAACTATTGATTTGCACTATTTAGATAATTTAATAGGTCATATAAAAATTGGTTACTCACAACAAGCACTGCATAGCACTATTGCTGAATCAACACGAACCATGTTTATTACCTTGCTAGTCTCTTTTATCGCCTTGGGTGTGGTGATTATTTATATCGTGCGACTGTTAGTGATAAAACCAATCGATAGCGTAAATAGCCTTGTTGATGAAATTGTCAAAGGTGAAGGCGACCTAACAAAACGCATTAGCTACCAATCGAATGATGAAATTGGCTATTTAGTTGATGGTTTCAATCGCTTTATAGCGCAAGTACAAGAAATAATTACAGAGCTAGGCAGCACAGCCAGTGAGCTTGAAATGATTGCCAGCACAGTAAACGAAGCATCTGTGCGCTCTAAAAACGAAGCCGAGCTTGAATATAACCGCACAGATTCTGCAACCAATGCGCTTAGTCAGTTAAGTGAAGCAACCAAAGAGATTGCCCAAGGAGCTAATCAAACCGCGCAGCAAACCACCGACGTTCATCGCTTATGCCAACAAGGCGAACAAAATATGAATGCCAATGGCAACATGGTTGACGAATTAGCTGCACAACTTGACCATACATCAAACGTAGTTAAACAACTAAACGCCAGTAGTAATGAAATTAGCCAAGTGCTCGATGTTATAAAAAGTATTGCCGAGCAAACCAATTTACTGGCTTTAAATGCTGCTATTGAAGCAGCTCGTGCAGGTGAATCTGGTCGTGGCTTTGCTGTGGTAGCCGATGAAGTAAGAGCGCTTGCTAGTAAAACCTATGATTCAACGTCTGAGATTGAGTCGATTATTGTATCGCTACACAATAATACCTCTGATTGCGTAACCGCTACGGAGCAAAGCAAGTCACTGAGCGATAAAGTGAGCCAAGCAAATCAAAAAAGCCAAGCAGTGTTTAAAGATATTGCTAAACAAATCAATACCATTAATCAAATGAACGAGAGCGTTGCAGCAAGTTCTGAAGAGCAAACCAGTGTGACCGCTGATATATTAAATACCATGCAACTCATTAACCAAGGCGCTAAGAGCCTATCGCAAGAAGCTCAACACCTTGATAACACCATAGGCCAGCTTAACGAATTAGAGCGCGGCATCGTTGCTAAACTGGGTTTATTTAAATATTAAAAGCCATGATCCCCTGCCACGCAAGTTGCAGGGAAAGCACCGTTAACACTAAACGAAAAATCTTTTTAAATTTATCTGACGAAATGCGGTGCAATAACTTAAGGCCAAACCAAGTACCTAAAGCGCCGCTAACTATCATGAGCATAACCAGCGGCAACCACTGCCAAAATGCAAACCCGACAGCCCCATATAAAATCGCTTTTAAGGTATGTTGCACTGTCATGCAGCTTGAGAATGTGGAGGTAAATTTAAGCTTATTATAATTATTTACATATAAGCAGCTGCCAACCAAAGGCCCACTTGCCCCTACAAACATCGAGATAAACGTGGTCCAAAGCCCAGCGAGAACACGCCATAACTTTGAGGTTTCTCTAAGCTTCGGCGTAACTCCCCACAGTAAATAAAGCACAAAGGCGGCAACGACTATTTTCATTAATTCAAGCGGAATTGATGTGACAATCGTTGAAGCAACCAGCGCACCTATGACTCCCCCTAAAGAGAAGTACACAAACATAGCACCATCAATATGTTTAAACGTGAACAAAAAGCGGTTTGCATTAGAGCCTAACTGCACTAAGCCATGAACAGGAATAACCACACTCATAGGAAGCATAGTTGCCATGATCACCAGCAACATTAAACCGCCACCCGCACCAAAAGCTGCTGAAATCATTGAAGTAAAGCCGGCAACCACAATGAGCATTATTGTGCTGATCGGACTTAATAAATCTCCACCCAAAAACTGCCAACTGAACAAATCCATTGTTATGCTTTAAATAGTGTGTTTGATCTAACGCTACCATGACTCACCACTATTAGCGACAAATTGGAAAATCGTTTCGACTAAAAGACCATATCAACCAAAAGAGAAGTGCCCCTAAATTCACAACTGGTCAGACTTGTGGTTTATTTTGTTAAACCGATGGTATATAACTATGCCCACAACACAATAAAATTAAAGGCACAGCATGACACTGATGAATGTAAGTACACAAGGATCTGTTGCTATATTAACTATGACAACAGCTGAAAATCGCCACAATCCTGCTTTTGCAGAGGCCTTTTTAACTTGCCTTGACGAAATCGAAAGTAACCCTGAACACAAAGCACTGGTGATCACTTCAAGCAGCGAAAAATCATGGAGTTTAGGCATAGACACCGATTGGCTTATGCCCGCATTAAAAACACAAAAATTTGCAGAAGTAAGTGGCTTTATGCACTCAATGGACGCGGTATTCAAACGCCTATTACTGTTCCCAATGCCAGTAATCGCAGCGATAAACGGCCATGCATTTGGTAATGGCGCAATTTTATCGTGCGCCTGTGATTTTAGGTTTATGCAAAGCGACCGTGGTTTCTTCTGCTTCCCCGAAGTGGACTTATCAATTCCGTTTTTACCGGGCATGCTCGCCTTCATTAAAAAAGCCATTCCAGACTATCGTTTTAACGAGATGATGCTAACGGGCCGCCGTGTTACTGCAGACGAACTTGCCGCTGATCATGTTATCGAACAAGCCTGCCCAGACAACGAAACCTTGTTAAATACCGCCCTCGAATTTGCCAGCCAATTCGATAAAAAACGCGCTATTTTCGCCGAGCACAAAAAGCGCCTACACAAACACATCATCGACACCATAGATATAGAAAACAAACCGATTATTGATACCGTTCAGTTGATTGTTTAGAATTTTCTAAAATTGAATTCAAGGCTGATGAGCCAAAGATTGCCACAATTCACATAGAGGGATAGAGAGTTAATTTCTATTCCTATTTAATTTCAACGATACTACTTTCCTTTCGTAATATCAGTTAACGCAAACTTGGTGAGCAACATTAAATCCTTAGAAAACGAAGCTGGCAGCAAAGATAGTACAAACTTAATCAGCGTAGACTTACATTGCCTTAATCCAAATTTATCACTTAAATTCCAAATTGGGTTACTCGGATCTGCATACTCCGCATATTGAAATAGCTTTTCAAAAAATGCCTCTATAGAATTAAAAGCTTTTATTTCAATTAGTTCTGACAAGTGACAAACTATTGCTTGTGAGTAATCTACAAATACTTTATCTGCACTTGTTCCTCTTTTTACACTAACTAAAATAAGATCTATCTCTCCGCTAAACTTCCAGCTAGTTTCAGACTCAAGTAAACGTCTATCTTCATCAAATCTAGTGTCAGAATAAGTCCAATATTTTTCTCCTACTAAAACTCCATCATTGTTTACTTCATCACTTTCTTTGAAACCTGCGCAATAGATATCTATATAGTTATTTGACCGCTTATCAAAATAGTCAAGATTATTAGAAATTAAAGTTTTATTTTTATCAATAGTATTTCTTGAGAATAGAAATGCTATCAACTTCACATTATTTTCATTGAATCGTAAAAAAATATCTTCCTCTTTTCTTTTTGAAGATGAAGCATGCAGCATGTAATTAACAGGAGTAAAATCACTAACTAATTTATCTATATCTATATAATCATTCTGGTTACTTAATTTGATGATATCTTCCAAGATTGAATTTGACTTTTTCTCTTGAAAGGTATTTTTTTTCAATACACTCAGCATTTCTTTACTTCGATCAATTTGTAATTTAATCATATATTCTTGGGCTTCAATATGCCCTTTTTTAGAGGCGAGCTGTATGAACTCTTCTGACTGTTTTTTATCTATTTTTAGATCCGTTGTGAGAAACCTCTTTCCTTTTAGTAACAATAGGCCAAATTCAAATAATGCTTGAGGATCTCCATTGTTACTATCTCTCTTTAGCTTTAGGAAATCATTTTCTTCTTGAACTAGCTTTTTGTAGCTTTTCGAATATTTTTTCTCTAAAATTTCTATAGCTTTTTTACATCCTAACTTCGCAGCATTTGATAATAACTCTTTAGATTTTATTGCATCCTTTTTGTAATGGCCTATGTTTTTAAAATGCTTCCCTACCCGGTAGACTTCAGATAAACGGAATAACGCCTCAGGATCATTTTTTTGGGCTAATTTTTCTAATTTAACTATGTCAATATCATCCATTATGACCCCCGATATAACATTTACAGAAATATATTTTGCAATAGAATCTTTCAATTAAGATATTCTTGTTACTTTAAGTTGAATACTTCCTTGGTTATTACGGTACAGGGACCAAACATCATTTGGAAAAGCATAAAAATACCCTGAAGATTCAACTTTTAAAGCGTTAGGTTTATTTTGATGCCTAGGAAGCGCAACATACTGATGCGGATGAGGACTGCCATCATTTGGTACTGCTTTTTCTTGGTTTGAATCATTAGCAATACAGCCCACAGCTATAAACCAAGGCATATGCTCTATTCGCTTGGTTCCCCAAAAATCTGTAGATCTATTTTCTGTTGCTTGCTTAAATTTGCGCTCTGTCATCCCCCAAATAGACGATGCAAATCTAATAATATCGCCAGCTGTTAACTTGCCATCTTCTGTCCCTAACCAGTCGCACACATCTTTGCTATCTTGCCAACATCCTTCAGATTCAAAAATATATCGCTGCCCTTTTTCCATATAAATATAGGTAGGAGTCCAATGCTGCTTTGCAAAGATATTTACTTGTGAAGATTCATTTTTTGCTAATTTTATTGTTGGCCAATATTCAGGATGCTCTATAGGCGAGACTGCTTGTCGTTGAAACACACTTTCATGGAAGTGCGCTTGGTTTTCAGCAACAACACAGTCGATATTTCGAGGTCGTGATCTAAACTTAGCAAAAATGCCTTTATAAGAGTTGTGTAACACACCTGCGGGATTTGGCTTCAATTGCTCAAATATTCCGTCTCTAAAAACTAATCCAGCTTCGGCTGCTTCTTTTAACATCCATTCAAGTGTTATATCTGATAAGTCAGTATTGCTGTATCCACCGCCCACATCAGAGTGCACGCCCGGAAACCATTTTTCTTTAACGTCACGATCACTTGCATACTCAGTCCAGCGAGTAACACAAAAGCTACTCCTTTTTTCATCCATAGCCATTGCATGCCTAGCAATATTTATATGTTTGCCAAGCGTGGTATCGTGGAAACGCCATGAGGCAGGATTATCTAATAAGTTAAAAAGCTCCATATCATTAGGAATACCTAGCGCCCCTACGGTATCCCATACACCAATAAAATGAATCGGTAGAGCAGCTTTGTGATTTAAAAACTGGCTGGGTTCAATAGTTTTAACACCTGATTTATAGTTATCAAAATGCTTATGAACATGCTCCCATTGTTCCTCACTTTTATCTATTTTGCTAAAATCAAGCAAGCCTAGATTAAGTAGCCCGCCTAAACTTCTTGCTGTAAAGGCGCCGCGACTAAAACCAAATATATAGACTTTATCACCATCGCAATAGTTATTTGCCAACCAGTAATAGGCACTACAAATATGGCGCTTAATGCTTTTTCCTAAAGCTCCATCAACAATCGAATCTTTTAAACCTGTTTCTTCACCACCAAGCCCTGGGTGGTAATATGCTTTTTGTAACTCCCCCATACCATCTTTTTTTGCTAGAGCATGGTAAAGCTTTACAACATTTGTGGGTGCGGGTATGCCGTTATCTTCTTGACTTGGGTTATTCCAGGTTCCGTCACAACAAATAATTAAATTAGCCATAAGTACATCCTTGTATGTTCATTTGTCTAACTTATCTAGGCAACGGCCTCTATAAAGTCAAAATTTAACCACTTCAATAATGTAATTTAGGAATTTTCTGAGAAGGTACTTTTAAGAGGAAACAGTTTCACATTCTTAGTTCAACTGTTGTAACCGATTGGTTTTTGAAATAAAAAAGGCTGCTCTGAGAGCAGCCTTTTTCATATTTGGTGGAGCTGGGGGGATTTGAACCCCCGTCCGAAAAGCCTCGACCTTTGGTACTACATGCTTAGTATCGTCTTTTAGTTAACCTTTACAGCTCGGACGAACACGATCTGCAAAGGCGAGGCCGCTTAGTTTTAGCCCTTCAACCCCGGCCAGGGTTTCCGCAGCGAGTCTGTGTAGGGTGACACTTCAGAACCGGGTCCACAGACATACACCGGAGAAGTGCTAGCGGGCTATTATGCCGCTAGAGCGTAGTTATCGTCGTTTGCGATTACTTTAAATTGCGGCTTTTTTACGAGGCCAACCGCACCTCGACATGCACCTCGGGCGTCTTGAATTCCGTCGAATCCTAATCAGCCCCTGAATTTGGTATCTCATTCAGAGTGTGCAAGCAGTATAACTGAGTAAGTCGTTTTTACTCAAGGCATTAATGAGGTTATTTTTGCTAAGTCCCTTTGAATGCTGAAATTTCAAACAGGAAATATCAGTTTTTATACATATTTTTACATTTAATGCATACATTATCTTAACATAGTACAAAAGTTGTGCTGAAATGGGGGTTGTTGTTACCTCTACTATAAAAATCCTGTAGCAACACATAACTATAATAACAAGCCGTATTTTACAGGACTTACTAAATGTCGATGTTTACCTTCGATAAGCAAAGTGGTGATGTCTCTTTGCAAGAACACCCACGAGATGCAGGTTTTCCTATCAATAGTGCACAATTGATAGAAGCGATTGAACAATCGCCTTATGCTAATTTTGAGTTAGTAGATGCCAATATCGGCAAGCTATTCACGCCAAGTAGCCATTACCAAACTCAGTCTTTGATTGTTGCTAAAGCTGTAGATGCACAGTTAAAAATTAGCATTGATGAAAAAAACATGGTGGTTGAAGCAAGTATAACAACTGCCCGCGGTGGAAAAATTATCAGCATGGACTGTGCTAAAGCAATGCTGGCTGAAGCCGGTGTTGTAAAAGGTATTAGTATCCGAGCGCTTGATACATTTTTAGGGCAACAATTTAAACAGCCCCCCGGCGCCCATTACTCCGCTATTATTGCACATGGCAGAATGCCCAAAGAAGGCACTGATGCTAAATTCGTGCGTTTATGCTCAACAGCACAAGACCGCGTATTAAGCCCACAAGAAACCACTGGCGGTAAAGTGGATATGCGCAACTTAGGTGCCATTATCACAGTTAAGCCTGGGACGCCGTTAATGCAGCGAGTTCCTGCAACCGGTGGAGAAGATGGCTTTACTGTATTTGGTGATGTTTTACCCGCTAAACCCGGAAAAGATCTCCCTCTTGAACCATTCGAAGGCACACGAATTGACCCAGCTAATAGCAATATGCTGATCGCGGATGCTAAAGGGGTGCCTGTTGCCCTACCCCGTGGTATGCGTGTTGATGATGTATTGTGTTTTCATCATGTTGATGTAAGTACAGGTCATGTTGAGTTTGATGGCAGTGTTATTATCAGTGGTGATATTAAAGATGGTATGTTCGTTAAAGCAACGGGCGATATTACAGTATTAGGTTTTGTCGAATCTGCGACTATTGAAAGCAAGAGCGAAGTGACAATTATGCTAGGTGCGATTGGTCGTAAACGTGATAATGCAGATTCCTTTACTTGCAATATTACCGCCGAGCGCACTATTTCTGTTGGTTATGCTCAATATTGCCACATTAAAACACAGCAAGATCTGTTTATAGAGCGCCAAGCATTGCACTGTGATTTAAGTGCTAGACGACTTATTCGTGTAGGCAAAGCGAACAATCCTCGCGGTAAAATTATTGGTGGCAATATTTTAGATGCTATGCGAATTGAAACAGGCGAGCTTGGTGCGCCATCAGGCACCAAAACTCGTGTTTTTATAGCGCAGTACTGGCATGATTTACGCCAAAAACAGCAGCAAATTAATGACTTTGAAAAGTTATTAGCGACAAAAGCCGCAGCTCTACAGCAAGCACGAAAAAAGGCCAGTAAAATACCAGACCCAGCCCAGCGTGCGCATTACATTAATAAGATCACCGCCAGTGAGCAGCAAATTAAGTTAAAAACGGCCAGTACGAAAAAGAAAAAGCATTTGGTCAAACTAAAAATTTCACGATTACTAGCAACAAGCAGGCTTAAAGTAAATGAGTTGATGCACCCAGGGGTGGAGCTTAAGATTGCGCAAGAGAGTAAACAGTTTTCACGTATCTACCCTCCTAATATGCTGCGCTATGTTGAAGGAAAAATTACTCAGTCGTTTTAGCGGCTGAGTCTTGTTCTTCTTCAGTTACTTCGGTTTCTGGTAGCGGCCAACCACCAAGTTGCTGCCAGCGATTAACGATCAAACAAAATAGCTCGGCGGTGCGTTCGGTATCATAAAGCGCTGAGTGAGCTTGTTTGTTATCAAACTCAATGCCAGCAGCTCTACATGCTTTGGCTAAAACGGTTTGCCCTAACGCAAGCCCTGCAAGTGAAGTGGTATCAAAGCTAACAAATGGATGAAATGGTGTACGCTTAATTTTACAACGCTCAATCGCTGCATTTAGAAAGCCATGATCAAACGCTGCGTTATGTGCTACAACCACTGAACGCTGACAACCTGCTGCTTTTTGTGCCTTGCGCACAACTTTACAGATCTCTTTAATCGCTTCTTCTTCTGGTACAGCACCACGTAAAGCTGAAAACGGATCAATACCATTAAACTCAATAGCCGCTTGCTCGATATTCGCGCCTTCAAATGGCTCAACATGAAAATGAACTGTGTGATCAATACTTAACACACCGTGTTCATCCATTTTTAATACAGATGCGGCAATTTCTAATAGCGCATCGGTGTCTTTATTAAAGCCTGCAGTTTCAACATCAATCACAACAGGAAAAAAGCCACGAAAGCGTTTTGCGAAAAGAGTTTGTTCAGTATTTTCCATAGTCTTCTTGGTTTGCCAGTGTAAGCTGGCTATTATGTCAAAAACCACGGCTGCTCTGCTAGGGGTAATACACTGAAATCGTATATTCTTAACAAGTTTTTAGGCACATTATTTGCTTTAAACTAATCAGCTAGCGCTGTGCTATGCAGTTTTAACTATTTAGCACACAAACTTGCCAATTAATTGGCATTGATGATTTGTTGGAGATTTACCGTGATGAAGTTTTCATTACTCCCTTTAAGTTTAAGCCTTATGTCGCTATTTGCTGCCACACATACAAGCGCAGCTATGCGTGAGTACACTGCAACAGCAGACACTTCTAACTGGAATATGGTTAAAACATCTCGCTTAGAATGCCAATTAAATCATGAAGTTCCTTACTATGGTGAGGCTATTTTTAGCACCACGGCCAGTAAAAATAAAGACGTTAACTTTAATCTTGATATGGTTGTTAGGCCAGATAACTACAGCATTGCTGGCTTAAAAGCAGTGCCACCACACTGGCGTGCAGGCATCCCAGCCCGTGATTTAGCTAATATGAAGCTGTTACGAAAGTTTGACGGCGAACTGGGTAATAAAACTGCGTGGGAGATGCTCACAGAACTTGAAAAAGGTTACCAACCGACATTTTATTACCAAGACTGGCAAAACAGTGCCGACAAAATTGCCGTTGGCTTATCAAGTGTTAACTTCAAGCAAGCCTACTGGGCATTTTTACAATGTCGCGATGCCATGTTGCCCTACAGTTTCGAAGATATTTCGTTCACTGTAATGAATTACGAACCAAACAGCAGCAAATTAACTAAGACATCACAAAAGCGTTTGGAGAAAATAGCTGAATACTTAAAGTACGATACGAGTATTGCCTCTATATCAATCTCGTCTTACACCGATAGTTACGGCGGCCGCTGGAATAACCTCGAATTATCTAAAAAGCGCGCAAAAGCGATTAAAGACTATATAGTTAGCTTAGGTATTGATGAAAATAAAATTGATACTGAAGGATATGGTGAAAAACGCCATGTTGCCAGTAACGACAACATTCTTGGCCGGAACACAAACCGCCGTTTAGTGATTCAAATTGCTAAAATGTAGCAGCCGCTATTGCGGCTACTCGCTTTAACCCATTTCTAATGGCTTGATACCTTTAAAACGTTTTATCCATTTATCGCCAAACTGGAAGAACGCTAGGCTTATCATAATAACCGTTGCACCAATTACCAGCTCTTGATCTATTGGTTCATCGTTTAATAAGCCGCCTATAGCAATTGCAAAGCTCGGTGTGATCAAGGTTGTTAATGCTACTGTACTCGCGTTCAATTTTTGCAATACATGAAAATAAGCCAGTGCACCAATTAATGAACCAAACACGCCTAAGTAAACAATTGAGTACAGTGATTTTGCGCTCCACATCTGGCTATTAAGTTGGCCATCTACCAGCAACCAAGTAATAAAAAACAGTGGCGTTACAAATACTAAAGCACCGAATGTGGTGGCCATTGGGTGAATAGCAATTCTTACCCGTTTGATCATCACGCCACTTAAACTAAAAAAGCACACTGCCATAAATACATATAGCAGACCACTAAGCTGCTCTACCCCACCTTGAATATGGCGCTGACTCACTAAAAATAAGCCAATTAAGGCGCAACCAAGTGCCGCAAGTTTAACCGCACTGAACTTAGGTTCGTTCAAGATCTTTTGCGCAAGTAAGCCCGACAAAATTGGCGCTAAACCAAACATCAATGAGATTAACCCTGAAGGCACCGTTTTAGCGGCCATGTAGCTTAATAACATGCCACCAAAAATACCAATGCTCGAATAGCCATAGAGGAACAAAGCGCGGCGATGCCAAGGCACTCGGATATTAGCCACAGCAACGACAAAGGCAGCCAACACCAGTCCCACCAGCATGCGTAAAAACACGGCTAGGGTCGGCGCTACCGTTTCACTACTCCAAACAATACCCAGTGGTGTTGTTGACCAAATCACCACCATTAAAAAATATGAGGCTTTAACAGGCACAAGCTTATTCCTTTAAAAAGGCGAAAAAAGCGGAAGAGAATTTAAAAGAGAAATAACCAACCGCTTAGGACGCGGTTAGTAAAACTTACTTAATTAACCGCAGCACATAACAGACCATACGACTGATGAGGTCAGGCGCATACAATTGTTTGTTGGTCGTTGGTTTAGCTGCATCATGGTATTTAAAAAGTAAGTTGAAGAAGCTTAAGAATCCACCCAAATGGTGATTTTGTCAACACTAAAACTCAGACAATTTTCCATAAAGTTTCTAGGCGTTTTCAACGGCCTGTTTGCACATGTAAATCATAAGTTACATTTAATTTCTTTGATTTATAACAAAACTATTTAAGTTTTGTTAAACAAGTTATATCTTGCTTGCCTCTCACGAAGTTTAAGGGGCAAAAAGTGCTTAAAAATAAAACAATAGGTAGCATGTTAATTGTTGCTGGCACCACCATAGGTGCAGGGATGCTGGCATTGCCTATCGCCTCAGCAGGGCTTGGTTTCACAACAGCGTTATCACTTATCTTACTTACATGGATTTTAATGACCTACACAGCATTATTGATGCTAGAGCTACATCAATATGCCGACAGAGATGCGACCCTCAATACCCTAGCTAAATCATGGTTAGGTAAACGTGGACAATGGGTGGCTAACTTTTCAGTGATGTTTTTGTTTTACGCATTATGCGCGGCGTATATCGCAGGTGGCGGTGCACAATTACAAGAAAAGCTTAACTCTGGATTATCGCTTTCTTTAGCACCGCAAGTTGGTTCAGTCATTCTGGCTGTGGTAATAGGTACGGTGGTTACGCTCGGCACTAGTAAAGTTGATAAACTTAACCGCGTACTTTTCACTATTAAAGTGTGCGTACTAGCGAGCTTATTTTATATGCTGACACCTTATGTTCACGGCCAACACTTACTTGAAATGCCGATTGAACAAGGTCTGATTTTATCTGCAATTCCAGTGGTCTTTACCTCATTTGGTTTTCATGGCTCTATTCCGTCGATTGTGAAATACGTGGGTTTAGATATCAAAACACTTCGTAAAGTGATGGTGGCAGGTGCAGCCCTGCCTTTAGTGATTTACATTTTTTGGCAGTTACTTAGCCAAGGCATGATGAGTCAAAGCGATTTACTACAAAGCCAAGGGTTACCTGGATTCGTAAGCAGTGTTGCTAGCATTGCTCACAGCCCGCATGTTGCCACAGCAGTAAACATTTTTGCTGATTTAGCGTTGGCTACGTCTTTCTTAGGGGTGAGTTTAGGTTTATTCGACTTTTTTGCCGATGCATTTAAAAAAGGTGATGGCAGTAAAGATCGTATCAAAACAGCCTTGATCACCTTTATTCCACCGCTAGGCTTTGCGCTATTTTACCCGCAAGGGTTTATTATGGCACTTGGCTACGCTGCCATTGCGCTGGTTATTTTAGCGGTGTTTTTACCGGTTGCTATGGTCTATAAGCAACGAAGCAGCAAACCTGACGCGGGTTATCAAGTCAAAGGCGGTAATATTGGTTTAGCACTGGCCGCCTTGTTTGGTGTGCTTATTATTAGTGCTCAAGGTTTACAAATGGCGGGGCTTATTCCAGCTATTGGTTAAACAACTAATCAAATCAAAAAAGCACCCGCGGGTGCTTTTTTTGTGTCTGGTTTAAGGTGAAATTAAAAAACCATCGCCTTACCGCGGCCAGATGCTTCAGAGGCTGCATCTAATTTACCGTCTTTATTAATGATCACATGTAAATCACCAAAATGGCGCTCATCAAGTGTATAACCCATTTTCTCAAGGGCTTTAACAACTTTTGGTTCAAGACCTGTGTGGTATCGAATCACATTTTTAGGCCATAACTGGTGATGAAAACGAGGACTATCTACAACCTGTTCGGCTGTCATATCAAATTCAATGGCATTTAAAATAGACTCATACACAGAGCTAATAATCGTGGTGCCACCCGGCGAACCAGTTACCATTTTAACTTTGTTATCTTGAAGTAGAATGGTCGGTGTCATTGAGCTTAGCATGCGTTTATGTGGTTGTATTTCGTTAGCTTTACCACCAATTGCACCAAATACATTCATCACACCTGGCTTGGCACTGAAGTCATCCATTTCATCATTTAAAATAAATCCTGCGCCAGAAACAACAACGCCACTCCCAAAGCTCAAGTTTATCGTGGTGGTATTCGCTACCGCATTGCCCCACTTATCGAGAATAGAAAAGTGCGTTGTTTGTTCACTTTCGTGTAAACCAGGTTTGATGTTCTCGGTAGTTGAAATGGCATCTGGACGAATTGTACTTGCTCGCTTGGCGAGATAATCATCTGCAAGCAATGCAGTTTTTGGCACTTCATAAAAATCTGGGTCGCCTAAATATTCAGCTCTGTCGGCGAATACGCGTTTACCTACTTCAGCCAAAATATGGACATAGGTTGTTGAATTGTGCTCAAGAGTTCCTTTTGGCTTTGCAAGGTCGTACATTTTTAGCCACTGTAAAATAGCAATACCACCTGAACTTGGCGGTGGCGATGTGAGCACTTCGTAACCACGCCAGTTACCCTTAATTGGTGTACGCGATTTAGCTTCATAAGCTTTTAAGTCTTGCTCAGTAATAATGCCACCATGTTGCTTCATAAACGTCGCAATGATTTTCGCAGTCTCACCTTCGTAAAAGCCTGCTTTACCTTGGTCACGAATACGCTTTAATGTGGCGGCAAGTTCTGGCTGCTTGAAAACCTTGTTTGCTTTGGCATCAGCAAAGTAATCTGAAAAGTTAATGTTAACCGACTTCTTAGCCATTCGCGCAATGTAACGCTCAATACTGGCGGCTAATTTTGGATGTACCACAAAACCTTGCTCAGCTAACTTAACTGCAGGCTCTAGCAGAGTTTTCCACTCTAAACTTCCGTGCTTTTGATGCGCAAGCCACATACCTGCAACACTGCCCGGTACACCACTTGCGTGAATACCGTATACCGACATGTTATCGATGACATTTCCTTTTTCATCAAGATACATATCTCTGTGTGCAGCAGCTGGAGCAGTCTCACGGTAATCAATAAAATCACCCTTGCCATCTTTTTGGATCAGCATAAAACCGCCACCGCCAATATTACCGGCTTCAGGTAAAGTAACCGCTAGCACAAACTGTGCAGCAATTGCTGCATCAACTGCATTACCACCCTGCTCTAAAATGGCACGAGCGGTGTCGCTGCTGTAACTATCAGGCATAGCCACAGCTGCTTGCTTAGCAAGTAGTGACTGATGACAAAATAATACAGCTACGAAACATAATCGCGCTGCATACTTAACTATATGAGTCATAGAACTTCCTTTTTTATTGATGAAACTTTCACCCATTTACGCATGTTAAAGCTGGTTGGGTCAATCAGTTGTGTTCAAATGGTGTTAATTGCTCTTTTGGACAAGAGTAGAGCACCGCAGGTAATTGGCCGTGCTCATCTGTATGGTTATAGTTTTTAATAAATTTAAGCCCCAGCTTTTCCATCACTTTAATAGAGCCGATGTTATCCTTCAGTGCTGTCGCTGAGAGCGATTTAACTGTTGGATCCTGACATACCGCATGGGCAACAGCTAATGCTGCCTCAGACGCATAACCTTTACCCCAGCTCATTTGTTTAAAGCGCCAACCAATTTCTAAATCACTGTAATCAGGCTGTTCAAAAAAGCCCATAGGCCGTACTAATACCCAGCCGATAAATGTATTGCTCTCGATGATATTTACCTGCCAAAGCCCCCACCCTTTTTGCTCATTACGATATGCATTCAAGCGTGGAATGAATACCTCTTTGATGGTCTGCATACTGGATATTTTGCCACGAGTTAGATATTTCATTACCTCTGGGTCGTTATCGAGCTCATATAAAAGCTCGGCATCATTGCCATCCATTAATCGAAAACTTAAACGTGTTGTTCTAGCTATGTTCATTTTTATTTGTTTATACTGCTTGTGGAGTTGGATAACCATTAGAGAAAATTATGAAAAAATTAGCAAGCTTAGTTTTATTAGGCTGTATAGCCTTAACAGGATGTGACGATGCCGAGCAAGCAAAGAAAGATGCTAGCGAAGCAAAAGAAGAAGTAAAGCAAGCTCTTAATGACGCTTGGGGCGACGTAAAAGACGCCACCAATGAGTTTAATGATGACTCGCTGCAAGAATTACTCGAAGAGAGTAAAAAAATGGGCTTAAACATGTATGACGACGGTAAAGAAATTGCCTTAGACGCATGGATTGAAAGCAAAGAAGCAGCAGGTGAACTTACCGAAAAAACCAAGCAAAAAGCAAAAGAACTGGCTGAAGAATTAAGAGAAGCGCGCGAAAAGCGCGAACAAGAGAAAAATAATTAAAAAGAAAGGGCAAGTATTTACTTGCCCTTTTTTGTTAGTAATTAAAGCTCAAATTCTTTTTTGAATTTTAAGCCAAATTCGCTGCGGTCGTTGCTGCGCATCACGCCAACAAAGCCAGATTGTTGTAAGCGACCTACATCATAAACTTCGTTTAACACGTTCTCACCGTAAAGAGTCACTTCAAAGTCACCGTTCGGGTTTAAGTAAGAGATGTTAAAGCCAACTAATTCACGCGAATCAATGTGTTCACTTTGGTTGAAAACTGATTGACCTTGCATATCGCTACGGTAAGAGTAGTTTGCGTTTACTGCCACTGTGCCGCCGTTACTTAAATCAATGAAATAAGAAGGTGCGACCATCACAGTCCAACGTGGTGTTAGTGCTGGTGAATCACCTTTACCAATACCTAATACACCGTCATCTACTTCTGTGATTTCTGAATCTAGGTAACCAATAGCACTACGTAGCGTAAAGTCATCAGTAAATGCAATTGTTGTCTCAAGCTCGATACCTTGTGCTTTAGATTCACCCGCATTTTCTACGATAGTAACGAAACCGCCACCTGCAGTTGGATCTGAGAATGGTAATGCAAGGTCTGTGTAGTCAGTAACAAACACAGCAAGCATCATAGATACATCTTCATGTACCTGACCTTTAAGGCCTAGTTCGTAGTTAATAGCTTTGGTTTCATCGAAAGAAACAAATTGATCAGGACCACCAAATGGACGCGGTGGGAAACCACCTGTTTGATAACCTTTTTGGATTTGGCCATACACGTTCATGTTATTGCTAAGCTGGTACGACGCATTTAAATCCCATGTTACTGCATCAAAATCAGCACTTACGTATTTACGTGTCGCAAACGTTGGGAATAAGGCATCGGCTTCTTTTTTATCTTTCGAATAACGAAGACCACCGCCCACCGTTAAATCGTCGCTTAGGTCATAGCTTGCATTGATATAAGCTGCGTATGAATTAGTCTCTTGGTTGATATCAAAGTAACCGTAGTCACCAAACGACGTGGTAGTACCATCATTTAAAAGGCCATCAGGTGTATTGAATGGGCTAAATACAAACGGACCAGAACTTGTGAAGCCATCTTCATTAAAGAAGTACAAACCAGACACAAAGTCCATGTTATCGAAGCTACCGTTTAACTGGATTTCGAATGAATACTGATCTGCACCACCTTCTTCAGGGAATTCAGATAAGTTAAGAGCTACAGCGTCATCATCAAGACCACCTTCATACTCTGAGCTACGGTAGCTGGTGATGAACTTAGCTGTGTAGGTATTATTGATGTCCCAATCAGCGGTTAAAGACGTGCCCCAGCCTGAGTAAGCTGTCGACTCAATACCAGCTACCGTTGATGCTAAATCATCAGGATCGCTTGGTAACATATCTTCTGTTAGTAATGGGAAATCACCATTGAATGGGTCATTCGGATCCAGTGGCGCTGTTAATTCAATTGTGTATGGTGATTGGCCTGATTCGTTATCAACACCATCAATTGAGAACACAAAAGATAAGTCGCTGCTTGCTTGCCATTTAAGCGCCATACGACCGCTTAACTCTTGCTCTTCACCGATTTCTTTTTCTGGGTTAGCAAGGTTAATCGCTTCACCTACACCATCGCGTTGCTTATAAGACACGCTTGCAGACATGCTTACAGTGTCGGTAAGGCTGTTATTAAAGTAAACGTCACCGGCTAAACGACCACGGCTACCTACTTTTGCCGATGTCGTTACAATGCCTTCGTCACCAGGTTGCTTAGTAATAATATTTACTGCGCCACCTAATGTGTTACGACCGTACAAAGTACCTTGTGGACCACGTAACACCTCTACACGCTCAACATTTGGTAATGATAAGTTTGAGCCCATTTGGCGACCAAGGTAAACACCGTCTAGGTAAACACCCACGCCCGGATCGGTTGTGATCACGTGGTCTTGTAAACCAATACCACGAATAAACACGGATGCATGGGCCGCATTTCCTACACCATAACGGGTGATGTTTAGGTTAGGTACGTATTTACCAATGTCTTCTAGGTTGCTCATGTTTGCTTTATCAATCAGGTTTTCACCGATTGATGTCACCGCTGTTGGCGACTCAAAAATGCTTTCTGTACGCTTACGCGCTGTTACTTCGATTTTCTCGAAAGCATCTTGTTTAGCAGAGGTTTTTTCTTGCTCAGCAAACGCTGAAGTAGATAATGCAGCAACAATGGCCACAGTTAACTGTGAGAGATGACGTAATTTCAATTAAAACTCCAAAGGATACCGTGTGTGTATTTTCGCCCATAAATTTCAGGCATAAAAAAAGACGCTTAGCTATAAGCATCTTTCCTCTGGAAGGGCATTATATGTCAGTTTTGTGAAAACATGTATAATTATTTTATTTTTTATTAATTTTAAATAACATCCTCCTTAATATGTATTACAAATAGCATAATTTTACCCAAAACAACTCCTTCCTTGATCTCACCATTAATTTGCATGCAAACAGACAAGGTTAAAATTTTTAGAAAGTAAACCTGTAGCGCTTAGCTAAAAGCAATTAAATCTTCATTAACTCCTCTTACTTTTGATTGAATAACAAACAATAAATAGTCTATGCTTTTAGTTGACCCCATTTTGCAAGGAGCAAACTTTGAAATTACCTACCCCTTTGCGTGTTGCCATTTTAGCCGCAGCCACTGCGATTTCACTTACAGGCTGTCAACTCACCTCTAGCGAACTACCTGCTATTAGCGATACAGGTACCAAGCATATTGGTCATGTAGTTTGGCACGATCTTATTACCCCTGATTTAGCACAATCTAAAGCCTTCTATGGCGATGTGTTTGGTTGGCAGTTTAAGCAGGTTAACGACAGCTATTTACTCGCTACCTCAGACGGTCAATTAATTGCAGGTATGGCTGAGCTTGATAATAAGCAAAATGCCAGTCATTGGCTGAGCATGTTAAGTACTGACAATATCGCTGCAATAAGCGAAAAAACAGTCACCGCTGGCGGTAAAGTTTTAATTGCTAGTACAGAAATTAAAGGACGAGGCAGCATAGCAGTATTAGAAGATCCGCAAGGCGCGGTATTTTCTTTGATCAACACAGTTAATGGTGACCCAGCTGCTACATACAGTGATAATCGTTGGATATGGCAAGAAGTCTGGACTGACAACCCTGAGCAAAGTCAGTCTTTTTATCAATCGCTTGGCAATTATTCTGTCCAGACTAAATCACTGGGAGAGAATAACTATAAATATCTAACAGCCGATAATAAACCGGCTATTGGTTTTGTTAAAAAGCCTGACACTAACATTGGCAATACCTGGGTTAACTACATTAAAGTTGCCAATATTTCCGACACACTCCTAAAAGTAAAAGCCGCAGGTGGTGTAGTTCTTATGGCGCCGACTCAACAAGTGCGAAATGGCAGTGTAGCCATTATTCGTGATCCTGCAGGCGCAGGTATTGTAATTCAGGAGCAAATGTAATGAAAAAACGCATTCTAAAAATAGCCGCGCTAGCAGCCACCTTAGTGCTACTAAATGCATGCACACCTTATGCTAGCCTTGATATTAATGCCCCTTTTAAAGTTGGGCCTGTCTATGTAAACCCAAGTATTGGCATTGGCGGGACGCTTTAAAAATAAAAGTCTGCGCCCTTAATTAATGTTTTATCTTTAAACGCTGGACGTGCGAAAGCACGTCTTCAGCTTTTGCACCTAAATAAACATAAATAGCTAAAGCCAATAACAGCCCCGCCACAGCAAACATCATCAGCACAGCAGGAATAACATACTCAGTTTGACCAAGCGCAGCCTTGAACATAGTTAATAATGCCTCAATCGATACTGCAATCAGAATAGTTGAAATAAAACGCGTGATAGTGCGGCGAGTCGAGCTATGGCGGAAGATATCTTTATGCATCAAAATTTCTTCCTCGAGAATTGTTTTTCCTAAATCAAAAATTGCTAAAGCAAGAGTAACGAAAATGATGATTGTAAAAGGTTTTAATGGATCAGAATGAGGCTGCTCACTCATTAACAGTTCTAGCATACCGATGAATACTTGATAGAGTAAATAAAAGACTAAACAAAACAAACAACCAACAATTAAGCCGTAGCCAGCTTTAAAGTAAGCGGTCATGCTTGCACGTTTAGTATCACCCATAATAAATTCAACCAGCTCAGTTAAGCAGACATCTATCACAAGAAAATAATGGCCCCCTTGTTTCTTTTCGACCGGTTTAATTGCAGAAATACATAAATGCCTAGTTGCTGTCGAGATATAAGGAGAGGTGAAATGTGCCTCAGGAGCGCTCGACACTAATAAAAAATAAGGCCTAGCGCTTAAATCCTGCCCTGCTCCTTTATGCGCCAAATGCTTCTTGTACTGACGTTTAAAGCAGACATTATCACCTAGCTGAATACCTTGCTCATTTAAGCAATACTGTAACTCTAAGAACGGATACTGTTTTACAAGTTGCTGATAGTCTTGTTCGTTGGTAATTGAAGCTTGCACACTCGCTAAAATAGACAGTAGTAAATTGTGTATCAGCAATTGTTGTTCTTCATATCGCTCAATTGCACTGAGATAACTCATTCTCGCCATCTTTTTTATCCTTAAGAGAATAGATACAACTAAGTAAGCAAGGTGTGCTCCAAGTTTAAAAAGCGATAATAATCAGCTTGATATAAAAAATGACGATATAAAATTAGAATAATGGCACTAAAAAAGTGCATCGTGTGTTGTATAAAGCACTAAAACGAAAAAAGCCGTAACACACTGTGTTACGGCTTTTTAATTTTGGTGCGGATGGGGGGACTTGAACCCCCACGGCCGAAGCCACCACCCCCTCAAGATGGCGTGTCTACCAATTCCACCACATCCGCATACAATTCTGTATGTTGTTAAGCTTTTTGTTTACTTGAGGAATGAAAACAGCTTAACAGGTATTAGCCTAAGCCAATTAATTTGGTACGTCAGAGCTCTTTTCCTCTGTTACCGGCACATCGTTTTGTGCAGGAGTAACAGTTTCAACAGCTGGCGCAGCTTCTAGGTTTTCCCACTCATCAGTCTTTTTAATTTGACCAGCTGTTAGGTTGCCTAGAACAATACTTAGCACAAAGAAAATTGTTGCTAAGATTGTGGTTGTTTTAGTCATGAAGTTACCAGCACCAGATGAGCCAAACACGGTTGCAGAAGCACCTGCACCAAATGATGAACCCATATCTGCGCCTTTACCTTGTTGGATTAAAACCATACCAACTAGAGCTAAAGCAACAATTAAATAAACTACTAATAAAATTTCGTACATCTTATACGGTCCCTTTTGCACTTTCGCAGATTGCAGTAAATGAGTCTGCTTTTAGACTTGCGCCACCAATTAGGCCACCGTCAATATCTGGTTGTGCAAATAATAATTCGCTATTTTTTTCATTCACGCTACCACCATATAAGATGGTTAATTGCTGCGCTAAGTCATCATCTAAAGAAGCAATTTTCTCACGGATAAACTTATGAACAGCTTGCGCTTGCTCAGGTGAGGCAGTCTTACCTGTGCCAATGGCCCAAACGGGCTCGTATGCTACCACAGAATTCTTCAGTGCTGCTACACCTAATTTGTTAATTACAGCATCAATTTGTGCTGCAACTACTAATTCGGTTTCATTTGCTTCACGTTGCTGTTCACTTTCACCAACACATAGTACCGGTGTTAAACCAACATCTTGCGCACGAGCAAATTTATCTGCCACAACCTCATCTGATTCGCCATAAATACTACGACGTTCAGAGTGTCCAACAAGTGTGTATGTCGCGCCTAAGTCTTTAACCAGTTGCGCATCTACTTCACCGGTAAATGCACCTGCTTGGTTCTCAGAAACAGTTTGTGAACCAACCACAACATCTTGCTGAGTTACAGCGTTAATTAATGGGAATGGTGGAAAAACCACAATATCAAGTTCATCCGATTGAACATCTTTAATAGCGCTAGATAGCTGTTCAACAAGCTCTAATGAGCCGTTCATTTTCCAGTTACCTGCTACCATCGGCTTACGTGCTGCCATATTTCCACTCCACATTAGAAAGCGGGCAAGATACTAACTCGACTTGCCCTAAGTTACAAGAGGTTATTGTTATACCACGGTTTGTTTGCTCACAGATTCAACAACTGCGGCAATTTTTTGAGCACTATCAAGGACAATTTTCTCTTGCTCAGCTTCAACCATCACGCGAACAACAGGTTCAGTCCCTGATTTTCGTAGTAACACTCGTCCTGTATCTCCTAGTTGCGCTTCAACTTCAGCAACCATATCGATAACAGCCTGAGCTTGTGTTGGATCTGTGCCTTGAGGGTAACGTACGTTGATCATTTTCATTGGGTATTTTGTAAAGCCAGCGCCTAGATCTTGTAATGTTTTATTTTGCGCGACCATAGCTGCGAGTACTTGTAAGCTCGAGATAATACCATCACCCGTACTGATCAGGTCTAAATTCAATACATGTCCTGAACTCTCACCACCAATTTTCCAGCCTTTTTCTTGTAAAAGCTCCATCACGTAGCGATCGCCCACTTTACTACGAGCAAAACCAATGCCGCGCGCTTTTAGGGCATTCTCTAGGCCCATATTTGACATAACGGTGCCAACAACACCACCACCTAGAATATCGTCATTAGCAGCTTGGCATGCAATGATGTAAACAATATCATCACCATCAAAAACTCTGCCATTGTGATCAACCATCATTACGCGGTCACCATCACCGTCATAAGCAATACCCACATCAGCATTATGTTCTAATACTTTGCGTTTAAGAGTTTCAACATGGGTTGCACCACACTCTAAGTTGATATTTACCCCATTTGGCTCGCAAGCATGACAAATAACCTCTGCGCCTAGCTCACGCATTACCGAAGGAGCAATGTGGTATGTAGCGCCATTGGCACAATCAAGCACAATTTTTAACCCTTCTAATGACAGGCCTTGTGGAAATTGGCTTTTACAAAACTCAATATATCGACCATCCGCTGTTTCTAAACGGCGAGCTTTACCTAGTTTGTCTGAGGCAACACAGGTCATAGGCTCATCCATCATAGCTTCTATTTCAAGCTCAACTTCATCAGGTAGCTTTAAGCCTCTGCTTGAAAAGAATTTAATACCGTTATCATGATATGGATTATGCGATGCACTAATTACAATGCCTGCTTCAGCACGGAATGTTTGGGTTAAATAAGCAACAGCAGGTGTCGGCATAGGGCCCAAAAGAACAACATCAATACCCGCCGCAATTAAACCTGCTTCAAGCGATGTTTCCAGCATATAACCTGAGATACGAGTATCTTTACCAATTATAACTTTCTTGGTGCCAATTTTTGATAGTACACGACCAGCAGCCCAGCCTAGTTTTAAAGCAAATTCAGGGGTGATTGGAAACTCCCCAACCATGCCACGAACGCCATCCGTGCCAAAATATTTTCTTGTTTTACTCATTTGTAATTCCTTTCTTACATGCTTGCCATACGCTAAGCACATCGACTGTTTCTAATACATCATGTACACGAATAATTTTAGCGCCATTTTGGGCCGCAATTAATGCTCCCGCTAAGCTACCTGCTAAACGCTCACTCGTGTCTCTTTTTAATAAGTTACCTATCATTGATTTGCGTGATAAGCCTGCTAACACTGGTAGATTAAATTGATTAAACTCATCAAACCTATCAAGGATTTGATAGTTATGAGCCAGTGTTTTACCAAATCCAAAACCTGGATCCAGTATAATTCGATGTTTCTGAATACCCGCTTGCTCGCATGCTGCAATACGCTCGGCAAAAAAACGATTTATGTCTGCAAATAAATCAGTATATACCGGATTACTTTGCATAGTTCGTGGCTGCCCTTGCATGTGCATTAAACAAATAGCCACATCTGGGTACTCAGCAAGTACATCTATAGCCCCAGGTTCTTGCAACGCTCTTACATCATTTATGATATCAGCACCGGCAATAATCGCTTGACGCATCACTTCGCTTTTACTGGTATCTATAGAAATAATGCAATCGCTACTTTGCCTAAGTGCTTTAACCAATGGGATTACGCGTTTTAGCTCTTCATCTAAAGACACATCAGGTGCGCCTGGGCGAGTGGATTCACCTCCAATATCAATAATTTTTGCGCCTTGATTTAGAAGAGCTTGCGCTTGTTTGACAGCGCTGTCGAGCTGACAGTAATTGCCGCCATCTGAGAAAGAGTCGGGGGTTACGTTTAAAATCCCCATTACAATAGGGTCGTCGAGGTGTAAAGTGCGACCTCGGGGTAATTTAATAGCGGTCATCGATCACCTTTACTGCTTCCATGGCAAAAAATACAGTATTGTTTTCTGCTACAAAAAAGCCCCGGCATGCGGGGCTTTTGCTTTTTCTATTTTAGCGATTATTCAGCTTTGTCATCAAGGTTTGTTTCATCCTTTTTTACTGAATCTTCGCTTTTTGTCTCTTCGGGTGCCGATTCTACTTTCGGAGCCGTAGATTTTTTATCATCTGGACGACGGTCATGAACATCACGAGGTTCACGAACTGGCTTACGAGCCATTAAGTCATCAATTTGACCCGCATCAATCGTCTCGTACTTCATAAGTGCGTCTTTCATCGCATGAAGAATGTCGATGTTATCTTTTAATATTTGCTCAGCACGTTGGTAGTTACGGTCTGAGAACAAACGCACTTCACTATCGATAACTTTAGCTGTTTCATCTGACATGCTCATAGCACGGCTACCACCGCCACCCATGTACATTTCGTTTTGATCTTCAGCATAAAGTAATGGACCTAGCTTTTCACTTAGACCCCACTGAGTAACCATTTTACGAGCAATATCAGTTGCACGTTCAATATCGTTACTTGCGCCCGTAGTTACTTTATCTTCGCCATAGATTAAAGCTTCAGCAATACGGCCACCATAAAGGCTCGAAATCATTGACTCCAGCAGCTCTTTTGAGTGACTCACGCGGTCTTGCTCTGGCAAGTACATAGTAACACCCAGTGCACGGCCACGAGGGATAATCGATACTTTATACACAGGGTCATGTTCAGGCACCATGCGACCAACAATCGCGTGACCAGCTTCATGGTAAGCAGTCATTTCTTTTTCTTGCTCACTCATCACCATGGTCTTACGCTCTGCACCCATCATGATTTTATCTTTTGCTGCATCAAACTCTGCCATGCTTACTACACGCTTGTTACCACGTGCAGCATATAGCGCAGCTTCGTTAACTAAGTTAGCAAGATCAGCACCAGAGAAACCTGGCGTACCACGTGCAATTACAGCCGCTTCTACGTTGTCACCTAGTGGTACTTTGCGCATATGTACTTTTAAGATCTGTTCACGTCCGCGAATGTCTGGTAAACCAACAACAACTTGACGGTCAAAACGACCAGGACGTAATAATGCTGGGTCTAATACATCAGGGCGGTTGGTTGCTGCGATAACAATAATACCTTCGTTACCTTCAAAACCATCCATCTCTACAAGCATTTGGTTAAGTGTTTGCTCACGCTCATCGTGACCACCACCCATGCCGGCGCCACGTTTACGGCCTACCGCATCAATTTCGTCGATAAAGATGATACACGGTGCGGCTTTCTTCGCTTGCTCGAACATGTCACGTACACGTGATGCACCAACACCAACGAACATTTCTACGAAATCAGAACCTGAGATTGTGAAAAACGGCACTTTTGCTTCACCTGCAACGGCTTTTGCAAGTAACGTTTTACCTGTACCCGGAGGACCTACCATTAGTACGCCTTTCGGGATGCTACCACCTAGCTTTTGGAATTTAGATGGGTCACGTAAGAAGTCAACCAGCTCAGTTACATCTTCTTTTGCTTCGTCACAACCAGCAACATCAGCAAAAGTAGTTTTAACTTGGTCTTCACTCATCAGGCGCGCTTTGCTCTTACCGAAAGACATCGCGCCTTTACCGCCACCACCTTGCATTTGACGCATGAAGAAAATCCATACACCAATAAGCAGTAACATTGGGAACCAAGAGATTAAAATGCTGGCGAGGAAAGACTGCTCTTCAGGCTTTACACCTTTCACATTGACATTGCTTTTTAATAAATCGTTCAAAATGTCTTTATCATACATTGGCATGATAGTTTGAAAGCGCTCACCGTTTGTTTTGGTGCCAGTAATAGTACCTGTTGTGCTTTCGATTGAAACTTCTTGAATAGCGCCGCTACGAGCATCGCTTACAAACTGAGTGTAACTTGTTTGGCGATCAACTTGATCACCACCATTAAAGCTCTGAAACACTGACATTAGCACTACTGCAATGACCAGCCAGAGTATTAGATTTTTCGCCATATCGCTCAAGGGGTTAACCTCTTGTATCCAATTAATTTAAATTCAACTTAACGCTGCACAACTGTACTACAGTTTGTAGCCTGTCGCCACTATATAAACTTCCCGAGAACGGGCACGCGAAGCATCGGGCTTTCTAATTTTTACCGCTTTAAAGCTATTACGTACGTCCTGCAAGTATTGATCAAATCCTTCGCCTTGGAATACTTTGACACAAAATGCGCCGTTTTTCTTTAAAACTTGGTGACACATATCCAACGCGAGTTCTACTAGGTACATACTACCAGCTTGGTCAACAGATGTATTGCCGCTCATATTTGGTGCCATGTCAGAAAACACCACATCAACATTTTTTCCGTCAATACGAGTTAATAACGCATCAAGCACGGCTTCTTCACGGAAGTCGCCTTGCAAAAAGTCGACACCTGCTAGCGAATCCATTGGTAGGATATCACACGCAATAACTTGACCATTATCACCTACTTTTTCTGCTAAGTATTGTGACCAACTACCTGGAGCCGCACCTAAATCAACCACCGTCATTGATGGTTTGATTAATTTATCTTTGTTTTGAATTTCGTCTAATTTGAATACCGCACGAGAACGCCAGCCTTTCTTTTGCGCTTCGTGAACATAAGGATCGTCGAAATGTTCCTTCAGCCAACGCTTAGAACTGGCTGAATGTTTTTTATTTGCCATAAATTAATACGTAACTAATTAGTAATATTCTCTAGATGGCGTTAGAATACCCTTAATTCAAGCCATATTCAGCAAAATTTGTAACAACATGAAATTATCGAACAAACAAAAGCAGTTTTTAAAAGGTCAAGCACACAGTTTAAAACCTGTTGTATTACTTGGTGCTAACGGTTTAACCGAAGGTGTTTTGGTTGAGATTGACAGCGCTTTAGACATTCACGAATTAATCAAGGTTAAGGTACCTACTGATGATCGTGAAACTAAAGCATTGATTTTTGATGCGATTGTTCGCGAGACTAAAGCAGAGAAGCTTCAGACAATTGGTCACACAATTGTACTGTATCGTCAAAGCGAAGATAAAAAAATTCAATTACCACGCGGCTAAGTCCGTATCGGCAATTTAAAAATAAAAGCCAGCGTTACTCGCTGGCTTTTCTATTTCTGAATCGATTTTATTTTGTAACCAAACATGAGTCGCTTGCTATTTTTCTGCACGAGTGTATTTAAGTACCCGATTAATGAACTCAGTAGTTAATTCATTAATCAAACCCGTTTCGGCATTCAATACTAAACTAAAGCCAATATTCAAATGTGGAAACACCACAAGATCACTACGATAACCTTGCACCCAGCCACTATGGTAATAAAGTACTTCGTCATCATAGTCATAAATACGCCACCCTAATCCGTAAAAAGCATCATTTACGTGCTCTCGCCATACTCTGCGGCGAGTTTCCTTTTTGGTATGCGTATAAGGGCGTGTTTGTTTGATCAGCGCATCCAATGGCAGCACATCAGGGAATTGCCCTAATTGGGCGTTTAGCCATATTGCCATATCACTGGCGCTTGCATTTACACCTGCTGCCGCCGGCACCTTATAATAATTTTTCTTTAAACGTGATGTATACCAACGCTTTCTGCCACGCACATGTGGATGCGCATAGTTTTCATCTTTTACCATGCCTTCAAAACCAACGCTGGCATCATTCATTTTTAGTGGCGCAAAAATATATTCAGTGATCCAGTGGGAATAATCCATTTGAGTTGATTTTAAAATTACTGAATCAATTAAACTAAACATCACATTTTGATAGCCATAGCACTCACTAGGCTTACAAATTGGTTCTACTGCTAATAAACGTTCAACAATGTCGGGATAACTCATCCGTGATTCGATTAAGTTATCGTAGGCATTTGGCACCAAGCCGCTTGAATGACTCAATATATGATAAATTTTTAAATCATCTTTGTAGACGGTATTTGAAAACTCAGGAATAAATTTACTAATTGGATCATCAATATTAAATTCGCCTTGTGCCGCAAGTTTTGCAGTAAGTGAGCCTGCAAAAGTTTTTGACACTGAAGCTAAACGAAACCGAGTATGTTGGTTTACCCTGCGACCATCCTTTATTTTTGTTCGCCCAATCCCTTTGATGAAATCTTCTTCACCTAACTTCACAATCGCCAATGAACCGCCAGGTATACCTTTACTTGTTAACTTACGGGTTAAATATTTATTATAATCATTGACGAATGTTTGCCATTGCTGATCACTAGCAAGTGCATACCGACTTGAAAAAAGCTGAATAAGAAGGAGAAAAAAGAAAGGAATAAAACGTAAACTGTACTTCATTAGTTATTTTTTTTAAATTCGTTTAGGAAGTTTCTCATAACATAATATCATGAACTTTTGCTTCGACTAACGTACAATACGCTTAATCTTTATTTTTTATGGGTAGATTATACTATATGCGCTTTCTTTTTGTTTTGATTTTTTGTTTTATCTCAGTTGGTTGCGCTTTAAAACCAGAACCAGCACCGCTTTTAACTATGCCAAAAAAACCGACACTGCAAAGCCAATACTTTCAAATTGAGTATCAAACAGAGCACGAAGCTCCTAAAGTTAAGTCTGTTCAATTGCCAGCCCATGCCGTTAAAAAGAATCAGACTGTTACTATTATTGCCGACAAAACGAGTGTTACTGACACTCTTTATAAACAAATTTCAGATGCTTTAATCGAAAAACAATTAAAAGTAATAGAAGGTGATGAAGCTGATTACGCTTTGTCGATTCATCAGCTTGATTTAGATTTGGTTGATGATACTGAATATCAGCTAGTTAAGCCCGATAAAGCATTTCCATTGTTTGCAGATGTTGCTGCGCAATATCCAACTCAACAATGCGCAACTATTTTGGCACAAGTTAGCATGCGTCTAACGCATAAAAAGACCGGAGATGTGGTCTGGTTTGCAAAATCTTCAATCGACAGCGCGAGCTTTCACCGTGAGCCTCTTATTTATCGTGTAGAGCAACAGCAAACTATTAAAAATGAGCTAGAAGTTGCCAGCTTTATTCATGCACAAAATACTGAACAAGCTCGTCTAGAGCGCATTAACAAAAAAGTACAGGTACCGCCTTACCAAACTGTGATGCGTATGAGTTCATTAACTAAGCAACAAGGTCCGTGTAATCGCACTGAAATTAGTGCTCTAACACCTATGATGCAATATTACCTCAGCAGCATCCTGCTCGATAAAATTAAAGTACAATAACATCTAGGCTGTTTGTTTTACCCATAAACAAACAGCCTATCTTTTAGTACTCGTAACACTTTCTTACACATCTAAGCCCACACCTACATTTTTTTACAGATTACAGGAACTCGATAACAATATACTATATCCTCTTACGACATTACTTTTTCGAAACAAGGATGAGACATTGCGAGTTTACGCCACCATTTTAGTACTTTGCTTGTGGTTTTTCGCTGCATCAAGCCATGCCAGTAATCGCTATTATGCTGACAACACTTTGGAGCCAAGCCAAGGCTTTGCTTGGGACTGGGGCATTGGAGCGGGTTATTACATCGAAGACTCTTACCTAGTGGGCATGGATTCATACAATGATGGTTTTGAGCCAGACATTCACCTTGCAATATCGTATGAAAAGTTTTACCTCGATTATGACCAAAGCCAATTAAGTGGTGGCCTAACTATGGGCTATAGCTTGATTGACAAGTTTGAATGGGGTCTTGATTTAGTCGGTACAAACATTCAATCTGGTTTTGATGAAACTGGTCTCGCCTTTTATGGTGACGATGTCATCGATGAACTAGCAGGGATAAAAAATAGAAATTACGATTTTGATGTTGGCTTGCGTTTATCTCGCCGCTTTGAAAACTCGCAAATTTCATTTGAGTATTTACAAGATGTTTCCGGCACACATAATGGCTGGGTAATGAATTCGTTTTATAGCCAAATAATTCCATGGCGAAACTGGGAGTTTCGTTCTGGTGTTGGCTTAAGTGCCTATTCTGAAGACTTTACTAATTATTATTTTGGTATTTCAGAATCAGAAGCACTTGCAAACCGCCCTGTTTATCGCCCTGATACCTCTTACAGCCTGATCTTTGAATTTCATGCCGAATATCCGCTTAACAGACATTGGGTATTCTTAACAGGCTGGCTGTCTACTTGGTTTTCTAGTGATATTCACCAAAGCCCTATTATTTCACAACAGTATCAGCATAAAGCCAAGGTAGGCGTGCGCTATGTCTTTTAAGTATTATTTCATCATAGCGTTCGGGTTATCTGCCTCATTACATGCGCAAGAACAACAATCCGTTGATACTAAAGCTAATGCCTTGGTTGCATTACCTGACACCTGTGTTGCACTTCGTGAGGGCAGAAGCTGTTACGCCGATGTAGACATTAGTTGGCAACAACAGAGCATAGGCAATTATTGCTTACGCAACGAACAAAGCAAACACATCATTCAATGCTGGCTGATGCAACAAAAGGGTTTATTTCGCTACGAATTCGACTCAGCAGAAACAATTGGCTTTGAACTTATTAATAGTGACAACGGCAAAGTCGTTGCCACCACTGAAATACAATTACAGTGGGTTTATAAAAATCGTCAAAAGAAACGCCGTTGGCGACTGTTCTAACCGTTTGGAGTAAATAATGGAACATTACGGAACAATATTATTAGTTGAAGATGATATTTCACTCGCCAATTGGGTGGCCGAATACTTAATTGAACAAGGTTATAAAACCACTATTTGTTCACGAGGCGACCTCGTTGTTGAGCAGGTACGTAAAACAGCTCCTGACTTAGTGTTACTCGATATAATGCTGCCCGGACAAGACGGCATTAGTGTTTGTCGTGATTTAAGGCAGTTCTATCAGGCTCCTATTATCATGCTGACAGCACGCGACGAAGAAATGGATGAAGTGATTGGTCTTGAAGTAGGTGCTAGTGATTACATGATGAAGCCTGTGCGTCCTCGTGCTCTGCTCGCGCGCATAAAAGCCGCATTGCGCTCTAAAACTGACTCGCAAGATACCAGCAAAGAAAGTACCACAATCAATGTTGGTAAACTCACTATCAATACAGAATCACGTACTGTGTACTTTGGCGAAGATGAAGTTCATATTTCAAGTGCAGAATATTTATTATTACATTACCTTGCCAGTAATGCAGGCCAAGTGGTATCACGAGACGCCGTGTTTAAGGCGACGAAAGGCAGAGAGTATGATGGCTTAGACAGAAGTGTCGATGTGCTCATCTCGTCTTTACGTAAAAAGTTTAATGATGATCCACAACACCCAGAAAAAATTAAAACGATCTGGGGCAAAGGCTATTTGCTTGTTTCGACAGCGTGGCAGTAAACGCGTGTGAAAAAGTTTTACCTTTCCTTATTAGGCAGTGCACTCCTTTCAATTATCATTTTGGGTTGGCTTATTGACGCGTTCAGTCAGCAAACCCAAACGCCTCATGACGTTTTTTATAGCGAAACCCAAATGATAAAAGGTTTTGCAAAACAATTAGCAGCAATTTCACCCAGCCAACGCCCACAAGCTATCAAGCAACTTAATGATGACTTTACTGTTCAGCTTGAATACAGACCAACCCAATCGCTTGCTTTACCTCAATCATTACTTGCACAAATTACGCAACCAAGCGGGCTTATTCTCGAAGATCAACAAGGTTATTACTTGCTTTACAGTGAACCAAACTTAGGGCCACACCATTTAAAAATGCGCTTAATGAAAGACCATAGCCATGAACAAGGTAACGATGTGTTACTAACTATGCTTTTTTATGCTGGGCTTTGTGTGTTCATGGGTTTTATCATTACTCCATTAGCAAAGCGCTTATCGGTGTTAAATGACGCGGCGCAACGTTTTGCTAAAGGTGACTTGAAAAGCCGCATTCATGTATCACATTTTACCTATATCAAGGACGTCGAGCTAACCTTTAACCGCATGGCAAGCCAGATAGAAAAGCTACTTGAAGAAAACAAGTTGATGGCGTCAAGTTTATCGCATGATATACGAACACCTATTGCCTGTTTACGGTTTGGGTTAGAGGCAGCACAAGATAGTCCAAACGAACAAAAACGTCTGGAGTACCTTGCCCGTATGGAGCAAGATCTTGATCAAATGGAGTCGATGCTAAAAAGCTACCTTGCTTTTGCCACACTAGAACAAAAAGCGAATCAGCTCACTTTTAATGAGTCAGATCTTGATAGTTATACCCTTACTTTAGTTCACCAACTAGAACCTAAACTGGAGCAACGTCAGCTTCGCATTCAGCAACAAATCGAACCTGGCGCTGTATGTGCCGATCTACACTGGTTAGCCAGAGCAATCGTTAATTTATTGAGCAACGCTTGTGATTTTGCGACATCAGAAATTCTGATTTCCGCTAAACAAGCTGGAAATCAGGTTATTTTTACAATTGAAGATGATGGTCCGGGAATAGATCCAAAAAACTGGCATAAAGTATTCAGTCCATTTTTCCAAGAGCAGACTCATCGTAATCGAGATGGTGAAAGTTATGGACTAGGTTTAGCCATTGTCGCTAAAGTTGCTGACTGGCACCACGGCACTGTCAGCGTTACAAAGAGCAAACAGCTCGGAGGCGCTTGTTTTACTCTTTCAATTCAAAATAAAAGCCTTTAAACATGTTTCAATTATGTTAATTGTCTCGTATTGTAGAGAACAATTGCACGAAATGTACGCTGACTTCAAAGATAACAATATATAGAACGAATTTGACCTAGATTAACTCTTTTTATTTGATGTTAATTCAAGTAGATTGTCAGCGCCGTCAAAGATAGAGAAGTAAAATAATATGAGCGCATCACGTGGGGAGTTCAGCTCCCGCTTTGGATTTATAATGGCTGCAGCGGGCTCTGCCGTTGGCCTAGGAAACATTTGGGGCTTCCCAACACAAACAGCAAGTAATGGCGGTGCCGCTTTTTTGGTTGCCTATTTAGTACTGGCGTTTTGTTTAGCTTATCCTGCATTAATGGCAGAGCTAGTTATTGGTCGTCATGGGCAAGCTAATGCTGTCAGTTCGCTTAGAAAAGTGACTAATCATCAGTGGCAGAAGAAATTTGCATTTATGGTTGGGTTTGGTGGCATTATCTGTGCGGGCCTTATCTTAAGCTTTTATGCTATTGTTGCAGGCTGGATGCTAAGTGCTACTTTAGAGCCTGTCGCACAGTTATCTGGGCAAGCCCAAGCAAGCACTTGGTTAAGTGAGCAGTCACTATCAAGAAACTTAATATTCACAGCTGCTTTTATCATTTTGACCGTGTCAATTATTTCGAAAGGTGTAGAAAACGGCATCGAAAAGTGGTCAAAGCGCTTAATGCCTGCATTGCTAGGTATTTTGTTCATGCTGATCATTTATGTAATGACGCAAGATGGGGCTATTGCTGGCTTAAAAGCGTATTTAGTGCCTGACTTTTCTTCAATTTTAAATCCTGAGCTACTTGTTAATGCTTTAGGTCAAGCATTCTTCTCACTATCGCTCGGTACAAGTGTGATGATTATTTATGGCTCATACATCAGTAAAAAAGAAAACCTCGTATCGCTAGGTGCATATGTAACGCTTATTGACGTGTTTATTGCTTTTGTAGCCGGTTTATTAATTATCCCTGCAATGTATGTAGCACAGGCACAAGGCGTACAGATATTTTCGCCTGAAGGCGCATTACTTTCTGAAGATACCTTGGTGTTTCAGGTATTACCTGCCCTGTTTACAAGTATGGGAGATGTAGGTATTTTTGTTGGCTTTGCTTTCTTTGCTTTGATGAGCATCGCCGCATTAACTTCATCAATTTCAATGCTAGAAGCCCCAGTGTCTTATGCAGTTGAACGCTTTGCTTTAAAGCGTGTGCAAGCAACTTGGATCATCGGCGGTATTATTGCACTGATAAGTTTTACGATAGTGTTTAATCTAGGGACGCTATTTGGCTTTGTAATAACTTTAACCACTAAAATTGGCCAACCAATTCTTAGCTTAATGTGCTGTATTTTTGTAGGCTGGATCTGGCATAGAGCATCTTTATTAAAAGAAATTCAGCAAGGCTGCCCTGATGTTGCGAATAGCTTCTTCTGGAAAGTATGGCCATGGTATATCAAGTTCATTTGCCCACTTGCCATCTCACTCGTGTTTGCAAACTCACTGTTAAGTTAACACATTGCTGAGGTAGCCATTTGGCTACCTCAGACACATATCTTGATGTGGAATACCATCTTCTAAATAATCATCACCCACATTCTCAAAGCCAAACTGCTGATAAAACCCTGTTAAGTAGCATTGAGCCCCAATCATAATTGCTTTATCAGGCCAGTGTTCTAGACAGGTATCAATTGCCATTTGCACGAGTTTAGTCGCTAACCCTTCACCGCGAAATTGCTGCGCAACCAGCACACGACCAAATGCACTATACTGCTCATTTTTCTTATAACAACGTGCATAGGCTGCAAGTTGCTGCTCTCTGAATAAAAATACGTGCTGAGTTAATTCATCATTATCAACATCGTCAATTTCCGGGTAAGGACAGTTTTGTTCTACGACAAATACGTCTACCCGGGCACGTAAAATTGCGAGCAACTCATCTTTACTGAGTTCGTCATAACTTTTAACAATATACATAACGCTCCTTTTCGAAGACAAAAAACCCAGCCTTAGCTGGGTTTTAACTAACTATTCAGTCGTTAGTCTTTAAGCAAATAATCGTTCAAGCTGGTCACATAACTGGGATAGATTTACGTGATCATGCTCAATAGTTAAATCCACATAACCATCACCTCTAAAGGCACGGTCAAGCTCAATTAGCACATGTGTTTTATGAGCTTCAGGAACAAATGATAATTCAATCTCTTGTAAGCCAAATAAGCTTCGACTGTTTGGTCGATACTCAAGCTCTTGGTAGCAGCCTGAATGAGATTGAAAAGTAGGTGCGCGCAAATAACCTTTTTCAACATCTGCTTTTACTAAATTAAAACCAAGCCTATCCATTGCTTCCATTAATGTACTAACAGCATCATTAGGGTAAATGTGTAAGGCATCACGATCCGTTGGGTCGAGTGCTAAATCAATATCTAAACCTGTCTCAAGCCAGACATGGGATTGATTATAGCCGGCATTGATTTCTGTTATTGGGGTTTCAGAATGTAGTCGTGCTTCAAACGGGATATGCTTTTCTGCACCGGCACTGATAATACCAATATCTGGAATACGCCACTTTTCAATGACATGATTGGTAAAATAATCGCCTTCTTCGCTTTCAACTTTTACACGCGTCATAAGCGCCAAATCTAAACCAGCAATTTCTTGATCAACATCACCGCCTTTAATCACAATCATAGCGTTGAACTTTTGACCTGGTTGCAAGTGCTCTGTCTCAAGTACAGTGTCAACTTTAGCTGCACCAATACCTACTGATGCAAGGATTTTCTTAAACATCTTTTCTCCTTAAGCCAACTTTAATAAAAGACGACTTAAATTCCTTCGTTATTGCATCTTAACCACAATTAAAAGCTATTGTCAGCGAAAAAATGGTGCTTTTGACGGATTAATCAATAAATAGCGCAAATGTGTTTATTTTTTAAACTCTTCTGCTTCGATATTGTTTTCCAATAAGAAATATTTCGCTACACTGCTAACAAATGAAGTTACAAGAATAATTATGGAATTAATCTACTTTGCTACTGCGTTTGTCTGTGGCTTTGCTGTTTACCAGTTAAAGCTTCCTCCTCTTATTGGCTTTTTGTTAGCAGGCTTCGCGCTTAATTTATATGGCTATAAAACAACAGAATTACTCAATACCCTTGCAAACTTAGGTGTTACCCTGCTGCTATTTAGTATTGGCCTTAAACTAAAAGTGGCTAATTTAATCAAGACTCAGGTGTGGGCCCCTGCTTCATTACATATTGTAATTAGTAGCACACTGTTCAGTGCTTTTATGCTGCTGCTTGGCGCAATTGCACTGCCTTTATTCAGCGAGCTTACATGGCAAAGCGCATTGTTAGTGGGCTTTGCTTTTAGTTTCTCAAGTACAGTGTTTGCTGTGAAGGTACTTGAAGAGCGCGGCGAGATGGCCAGTCTGCACGGTAAAATCTCCATCGGTATTCTGGTTATGCAAGACATCTTCGCGGTGATCTTCTTGGCTATTAGTACAGGAAAAGCGCCGAACATTTGGGCGCTGGCGCTATTAGTTGCTTTACCTCTGTTACGCCCAGTTATGTTTTGGGTATTAAACCGATCAAAGCACGGTGAGTTATTACCTTTATTTGGCTTTTTCTTTGCCCTTGTTATTGGCTATCACGCTTTTGAATTTGCAGGCTTAAAAGGTGATTTAGGTGCATTGATAATAGGCATGATGTTCGCTGCACATAAAAAAGCGGGTGAATTATCAAAGTCTCTTCTTAATCTAAAAGATATATTACTCGTTGGTTTTTTCTTAAATATTGGTTTGAATGCAGAGCTAACTAGCCACGCAGTACTTGTTGCGCTGGTATTAGTTTTCGTATTACCGATAAAAGTGGCGCTGTATTATGTATTAACTAATGCATTCAAACTGCGCGCACGTACTTCTTTGTTAAGTGCTTTTAGCCTTGCAAACTACAGTGAGTTTGGGCTTATTGTTTGTGCCGTTGCAGCATCAAGCAATATGATCACTTCAGAATGGCTTGCAGTAATGGCAATTGCTGTTTCGATCACCTTTATTTTGGCATCCCCCCTTAACAAACGTTCGAATGAAATCTACGTTAAAATTGAGCGCTGGTTACTTAAATTTGAAAGTGATACTCGGCTTGCAGAAGAGCTGCCAGTTAACCTTAACGATACTAAGATTGTGATATTTGGTATGGGTCGGATTGGAACCGGTGCTTATGAAACAATTAGTCAAACTCATCCAAACCTTGTTGCTGGTATCGATATAAAACCCGATGTGGTAGAGAAACATATTCAACGTGGTCGTCGAGTATTACTTGCCGACGCAACTGACCCTGATTTTTGGCAACGAGTAAACCATTCACATGTTGGTATGGTTATGTTGGCAATGCCTAAGCATATGCAAAATATTTTTGCCTTGGAGCAACTTCGGGCTTCAGGTTATCAAGGTCAAGTAACGGCGATAGCAAATTACCCTGACCAACAAAAAGAATTAGAAGATATGGGGGTTGACTCTACTTACAACTTCTATTTAGAGGCCGGTAGTGGCTTTGCGGAGCATGTAAAACAGAAACTTTTTTCATAATGTAAAAAATAATTCTCGGTTCCTCTAAATGGAACCGAGAATTATTTCACTATATTCAGTTAGTTGCCAAGTCTATTTTCTTACCTTTAAACCCTCGTCCCCTTACTAGGTCAACGCTATTTACAAAGCTTTACATCAACAATAGCAATCTCTACTAAAAAAAGAGTAGAATCAATCTCAAGGTACTAAGCTAAGTATCTATTTTTAACACAAAAACGTTTAACTTCACTGTGGTTTTGCGCCTTTTTGATACACTGTAGTTAAATGGATTGAGGTTATTTAAATGAAAGATAAGTTTACCAGTGAGTTTTTAGCAAACACGGATGATGCACGTTCCGGGAAACTTGTAGATATACAACAGCGGCTTGATGAGTTACAGCAAAATGGTATGACAGCAACGGATATTAGAGCTGTGCTATTCAACAAGATGCTAGATGTTTATCAAGTACCAAGCGATCATTTTCTTCGTGAAATCGACACACCCGATAGAATTGATGACCCTAATATTCTGCTTAAACTCAAACAGCTTGGTTTTACAAAAAAACGTCGATATCAACTTCACTAATAGTTATTAGAAATTAGTGAATATTTTCAGAGGGCCTACCTCCCTCACTAAATAGGCTGTTTCTTGCCCGTCACAGCCTATTTTCTCTCCTTGTTTTACCGTATCATCTCCCTTTTATACAAATCTGAGAATAAGATGGATCCAGCACTACTCAAACGTGCCATAAATACAAAGATGCCCTTTGGCAAGTATGCAGGTCGACCATTGCTGCTCCTACCCGAGCCATATTTAGTGTGGTTTAAACAGCAGGGATTTCCTGAGGGTCAATTAGGGGCACAACTTGCGATGATATACGAAGTAAAACTCAATGGTCTTGAAAAAATGCTAATGCCACTATTAGATGAAAAATAATTAAATTTTTTGAGAACTTTTATAAATTAGTATGGTCTATTACTTTGCTACTTGTTTATTTTTGGTTTTAACCTTTAAAAAGCGCCTCAGGCGCTTTTTTTATATCTGTAACATTTAGTCAAAGTAATAGCCAGTTACTTAAGTAAACATAGTTGTGGCAATAACCCCGCCTTTATAACAAGATAACAATTACGTCATTAAGTTGTTCTCGGTCATTGCGGATTGGTATAAGGTTTTTGAGATTTACTTATCTTTAAATAATCGAATAACAAACTTCGCACCACCGAGCGTTGAGTCACACACCTGTAGTTGTCCTCGATGCCAGCTGACAATTTTAGCCACTATCGCAAGCCCCAAGCCAAAACCCCCTGTTTTCTTATCACGGCTTTTATCTAATCGTGTAAAGGGCTTTAGGATGCTCTGCCATTCAGACTGAGCAATACCTGGGCCATCATCTTCAACTATTATTTGAACGGCATCTGGGTGTTCTTCAAGTATCAAATTTATTTTATGATGCGCATATTTTTGTGCATTACCGAGTAAATTTTGAATGCAGCGCGCAATAAAGTGCTCATCACAATTATAATAAAGCTGTGACGGCGCATTAACTGCAATGTCAATGTCTGTAGCAAACTCAAGTTTATTTACCACACTATTAACTAATGCGGTTAAATCACAAGAATGGCTTTTTAAACTGGGTTGATGAGAGTCAAGTCGTGCATATTCGAGCATTTCAGAAACCAAGGCTTCAAGCTCAGCAATATCTGCCTGCATATTATCAATATAGATAAACGATTTCTCATTCTCAATTTGTTCCTCTAGCATCGCCACTGCAAACTTTAAGCGCGCAAGTGGTGTTCTAAATTCATGAGAAACAGACGAAGTCAGTTCTTGCTGCGCTGCTAAAAGATATTGAATACGTTCTTGCAACGCATTTAAGGTATCGGTAATGGGAAGAAAAAAGGATTTAGATGCATCTTGTAATTCAAAATCCTGTGCCCCACCCACAGCTTCACATGCAAGCGTTAACTTATTAAAGTCTCGCCAAAGTAAAAAGCTCCATAGCCCAACAGGTAAGCCAATCACAGTTAATAATAAAAAGTAAGGCCAAACGGAACTAAAGCTAGGGTTAGCTACAGATAAAGGGCCTATATGCAACAATTGCGCATCATTCAGGGCTACGTACCAAACTACACGCTGGTCATGATTAAACACATAGAGGTAATGCTTTTCATTGAGTTGCGTTTTCAGGTTTTCAGGAAGGGCAAGATCGCTACGATTGATTATCTCGCTATTAAACTCTTGCTTTAGTTTTGTTAAACCATCTTCTGTTTGACTGAGAAGCCAAAGTGATTTGCCAAATTCTTGATCAAGTGCAATATGTTGCTGTGTATCTTCATAGGGCCATAACTGTTCTATGACCCCACTAACTAAAAACAGAGAAACTATTATATATAAATATAAGCTAGCAAATAGTTTCCCCATTAATGATTACATGTCCCATGCATCAGATACGAAAAGGTAACCTTGGCCCCAAACAGTTTTGATACGATATGGTTTGTCACTATTATCACCTAGTTTCTTGCGGATCCGAGATACGCGAACATCAACGGTACGGTCTAAGCCATCATACTGACGACCAATCATATGTTGATGTACATGTTCACGGCTTAACACTTCACCTGCATTTGAAGCGAGTAACCATAGTAACTCAAACTCATGAGATGTAAGTGTAATTTCGTTGCCTTTAAGTGTAACAATGCGACTGGTTTTATCAATGCTTAAATCACCAAACGTGAGCTCTTCAGGTGCTTTATTTGAAGCTTGGCCTCGGCGCAATAATGCATTAATGCGTGCAAGTAAAACACGTGGTTCTGCTGGTTTAATAACATAATCGTCAGCACCAAGTTCAAGCCCAATCACTTGGTCAAAATCTTCGCCTTTGGCGGTGAGCATTAAAATGGGTAGATTAAATTTATCACGTACTTGACGGCAGACACTAAAACCATCTTTGCCTGGTAACATGACATCTAATATCATTAAATCAACTGGGTTATTCTCTAAATAATCGAATACTTCATCGCCGCGTTCAAGGACCGCAACATCCAACCCATTATGCTGAAGGTAATCCTTGGTTAACTGCTGTAAGCCTAGATCATCTTCAACAAGTAAAATCTTTGCCATTGGTTGCTCCTGAATTAAAAAAAGCTCCACGGTGAGCGCAATCTTCGTCTCTTTGTTTTTGCTTCAGTGCTTTGCACTTCGACTTTTGCGGTTGCAATTTCGCTCCCCGTATGCGGATTGACTAAGGAGTATATTGTTTCAACCTGAACCCGCGCTTTATGGTTTAACACCCCTTTGCGAAGACCTTGCCAGCACTGTATCTGCTGCTCATTTTGGTATAAACACAGATCTTGAGGCTGCGCTATTTGCCAGCTAATTTTTAAATCAAGATCACAAAACTCATGCTGTTGAAGCACAACACACACTTTAGGTGAGATATCAAACTGAGTCGCTTGCGCATGGCTTGGGAACGGCCAAGTAACTACTGCAAACACACACAGACTAAAAACAAAATACTTCATATTAAAAAATATGATTGAATCCTATAAAAGCAGTCATTGAATACGTGTGTTCAAAAAGCGGACTGTCATCCACGGCTGAATAGTCATAATATGCTAAATGAAAACGAAGAGAGTTAGCCTCACTCAATGGCCAACGAGCGTCGATTTTAGCATAAGGTTGCCAACTACTGCCAACATCAATTTCCCCATATGAGGTCTCTTCAGCCGATAAACCATAAAAATAATCATTAAGGCCGGCTGATTTGTACCAAACACCGAGACTTGGTGCAACACTGAGGTTACCTACTTGATAATGAGACTGCCATTGCAGCGCACTTCGCATTCCATTGTAAACACCAGAAACATCCATTAGTGCTTGCACAGAAAAGACGTGGTTATTTTGAATGTAATGATAACTAAGACCTGCATCGAGCGCCCAACGTCGATGGCGAATATCATCAACAGATACTGTTTTACTGCTTAATTCATTGCTGCTTGTTGACTCGACTATAAAGCTACTAGATGAATTTAGCGCAAATACATTGCTTGGATGAAAATCGATAAAAAAGCGAGTTTCGGGGTTAAACTCAGTGACAACATTAAGCACATGAGAGTTACTCTCTAAAAAAGAATAACCTAATCGGCCATTGTCAAAAAACCACTTATCTGCATAGTAGGCAACTTCAGGGAGCAAAACTAAGGGTAAGTTATCGCCACCGTGTAATGGATTTGTAATAGCACCAATACCAGTATTAATACTGATATGCCATTGATTGGTTTCTATTTCTTGGTTTGCCTTGCGGCTTTCACGTTCAGTGCGAGTTGAATCATCAGCATACGCTTGATTAACTAACATGACAGTCAAAGCATATATCGCTGCGCACATCCTGATCGCTTGAGACTTCATTATTGTTGTTACGACCAAAAAGATTTTCTAATGACTGCATACTATCAAGATGTGAACAAACTGTCCTTGCTAGGTTACAACTATTCACAAATTTGATACAAATATCGATAAACTCTGTTTATGCTGGTTACTCTTCGATAATTTCGACGCGGTTTCGGCCATGTTCTTTAGCTAAATAAAGAGCCCTATCGGCAATTGCAATAAGTTGTTCTGGTTGACTATTTTTAGATTTAATCGCAACACCAAAGCTTGCAGTGACGTGTCTTAAGATAGTCTCAGATTTAGGGTCTTTGATCTGTAACTTAGTTATAGCTTGACGTAACTGTTGGGTAAAATTGGTCATATCACTGATTGTGGCAAAATGTGCTGTAAAACAGAACTCTTCTCCACCATAGCGGTATACTTGCCCGACACTCGAGACATGTTTTAATAATTTAGTTGCAACAGCGCGCAATGTTTGATCACCCTTTTGATGACCAAAAGTGTCGTTAAATGATTTGAAATGATCAATATCAACCATAACAAGTACGGCAACCCCAGAAATATCAGGTGCTTGGCAAAACTGAACCACATCTTCGTCAAACTTGCCTCTATTGAACAGCCCTGTCAGGGGATCTCTTTCAGCCTTACTTTGAGATTTAATGAGCTCTTGTTTTAACTCAGTGATCTCTGAGTAAGCATGCGCAAGTTGATTTTGAAAGTCCTGAGCACGATTTTGTAAGGCAGCAGATTTGTCACTCAAACGCTCAACACACAAAAGAACTTCATCAAAGCCACTCTCTTGGCTTATATCGGCCTCATTAAGTTTGTCACGACACTCTTTTAAAACCGAATCAAACTCTGCAGAATAAGTTAGTGCCTCGCTAATATCATGATGGACCTTACCAACAACATCACTAAATCCATCAGATAGTTGATAAAACAAAGCCATGTCATCATTTGAAAGGTATTTGTTAAACAAGTAATTGGCTTGCTCAGTGCTGCAGGTATTGTATTTATTGATAATAGTGTCTAATTCTTGACTGAGCTCGTGATTCTTTTCGCTAACATAGCAATACCACAGCGCATAATTGAGTGGCGTAATAGGTATTTTATACTTAACCATCAAAGGGATGGCTTGTTTTAAACAGTGACTTGAAAAACTTAAAGAATGTCCGGCTTGTGCTGACAGGGTCATAAATCTTTGCAATCCTGATATTATTATTTAGATTCACGTTAGCAATCGCTTAAAAAAAATCAATATAAAAACCGCTTGAAGTATAAAAAAACAGCATAAAACACGACATACTTTTTTCTAAACCAATACTAAATAACTAATATAAAATCCGCCAAACCGCTCACTAACAACTACTTTTCAATTGTATCATCTTAAAATATTAGATTGCCTGTTGTGTCATTGATTGTGCAATACTCCAAATTGCGTTTAAAGCAGGATCGTGGCGCTCTTTGTTTAGCACAGCTAAACCTATTTCAAAGCCATCAATACTTTGCTCTGCATCACTAACTATCTGCACCTTGTCTTTTAATGGACTATTATCTAGAACGATTTTAGGAACCATAGCAATACCTAAACCTAAGCTCACCATAGAAACCATTGCTTCGTGCCCTGCCACCTGAGCATAAATACGGCCATGAATATTATTTTTTCGCCACCATTGCTCTAGGCGCTGCCTAGATAAACCTTGCTCAGCAACAATAAATTCTAAAGCAGACCAATCAATTTGCTCAGCACTTGCAAGCTTTTCGCTGATCGGACAGACAATTTTTGGTGCAATTAATACCAAAGGAGAATAACCAATACTGGTAAAAGCAACTTGCCCAGGTAATTTTGCTGGCTTTGCTGCGATTGCCATTGCTTCATGGCCATCTAATACTCGGTTAATAGCTAACGCGGGATCGCCGGTATTTAAGGTGATCTCTATATAAGGGTGCTGCATGCGAAGCTGTTCTAATATTTGATGTAAAAAGCTATACGATGCAGTCACAGAGCAATATATGCTGACATTGCCATAAATATGCTGCTGGGGCTCTTGGACATTTGCTTTAAAACGATGCCAACTGGCCAATGTCGCATTAGCGTACTCAATAAAAGACTCACCTTCTCGTGTTAATTTTACAGAGCGGTTATCCCGATTAAATAACACCACTCCGACTTCTTCTTCGAGCTGTTTAATATTTCGACTTAACGTAGGCGCACTAATATGACAAAGCTCACTCGCTCTGGCGAAATGTAGCGTCTTAGCTAAAGCCAAAAAGTAATGTAGATGTTTGTGATCCATAAACCCACCATTTCATTTTATGAAACACTTTAATTCAAATATATCATTTTACGCAAGGCAAAAAATTGCATACTGTTAACTCACACAGGGGGCAACAGATTGGCTCTTTGTTTTCTAACAAATTAGTTTTTTATAGGACACTAACAATGGCGAATTATTTTAATACTCTTCCTTTAAGAGAGCAGTTAGCGCAATTAGCGCAGTGTGAATTTATGGATCCTTCAGAGTTCTCTGAAGGCGTTGATGCTTTAAAAGGAAAAAAACTCGTTATTGTCGGTTGTGGTGCTCAGGGCCTTAACCAAGGTTTGAACTTACGTGATTCAGGCTTAGATGTTTCTTATACATTACGTGAGTCAGCTATTGCCGAGCGTCGTCAATCATTCTTAAACGCAACTGAAAATGGCTTTACTGTTGGTACATACGAAGAACTTATTCCAACAGCAGATGTAGTACTAAACCTAACACCAGATAAACAACATACTTCTGTTGTTACTGCAATCATGCCTTTAATGAAGCAAGGCGCAACACTAGCATATTCACACGGTTTCAATATCGTTGAAGAAGGCATGCAAATTCGTGAAGACTTAACAGTTATCATGGTTGCACCAAAATGCCCTGGCTCTGAGGTTCGTGAAGAATACAAGCGTGGCTTTGGTGTACCGACTCTTATTGCTGTTCACCCTGAAAACGACCCTCAAGGTCATGGTCTTGCACAAGCTAAAGCATACGCTGTTGGCACCGGTGGTCATCGTGCAGGTGTATTAAAGTCATCATTCATTGCAGAAGTAAAATCTGACTTAATGGGCGAGCAAACAATTTTATGCGGTATGCTGCAAACAGGTTCACTACTTTGTTTTGATAAAATGGTCGAAAAAGGCATTGATCCAAGCTACGCATCTAAATTAATTCAATACGGTTGGGAAGTAATCACCGAAGCTCTTAAATACGGTGGCGTCACTAACATGCTTGACCGCCTGTCAAACCCAGCAAAAATAAAAGCGTTTGAACTAGCCGAAGAGCTAAAAACAATTATGCGTCCGCTTTATAACAAGCATATGGACGATATCATCAGCGGTGAGTTTTCTCGTGGCATGATGGCTGATTGGGCTGAAGACGATGCAAAATTACTTGCATGGCGTGCTGAAACAGCTGAAACAGCATTTGAAAAGCAACAAAATACAGATCAAGAAATCAACGAACAAACGTTCTTCGACCAAGGTATTTTAATGGTTGCAATGGTTAAGGCTGGTGTAGAGCTTGCGTTCGAAACCATGACTGCTGCAGGTATTATCGCAGAGTCAGCTTACTATGAGTCATTACACGAAACGCCGCTTATCGCAAATACCATTGCGCGTAAAAAGCTATTCGAAATGAACAGAACAATTTCAGATACAGCAGAATACGGCTGTTACCTATACAACCATGCGTGTTTACCGCTATTACAAGACTTTATGAAAAACATCGACACAGATGTAATTGGTAAAGGCTTAGATACAACAAGTAATCAAGTAGATAACCAAGCATTGATTGCTGTAAACAAAGCTCTACGTGAGCACCCAGTTGAGGTAGTAGGTAGCAAGCTACGTGGTTATATGTCAGCAATGAAGAAAATTGTTTAACCCTGGAAAGTAAGTTTCGCTTGTTAGAAACCAAGCCCAATTGCTAATATGCTTTGGGCTTTTTTTTTGTTCCTACATTGATTCGTCATCTGCAAAGTGTATGCTAAAATTACTGACTTAAATGTTGTAAACTAAGACACTTTCATGGCGTTAAATCAACTCACCATTACTAAAAAGATAACACTGCTTGGCAGTGCAATTGCATTAATTGTTGCCGCTCTCATTGGCGCAACAGCTCTGTACAGTGCAAAACAAATCATCGAACAACGAATGATTGAATCTGAGCTACCTAGCAAGCTACAAGCAATTGATAATTATATTACTCACGATATAAATCAAATGATCAGCGCCGCTGAGCAACTCTCTAGTAACGAATTTGTATTAGAGTGGGCGCGTTCAGGCAATACTGATGATAAAACACTGCTAAAAGAGCTTAACCGCCTTGTTAAGCAATACGATTTAGCAACCGCTTCTTGGGCTAATCGTGAAACGGCACAATACTGGAATCAAGACGGTTTCTTGCGAGTTTTAACTAAAGATCAAGATGGTTGGTTTTTTGCGTTTACTAACACAACACAGCCGTTTTCTATTAGTATCTATCAAGAATCACCAACTGATGTGAAAATGTTTGTAAACCACCAGCAAACCAATGGCATTGGTTTAGCCGGCCTTGCAAAAAGCATTGACGATATGCAAGCAATGCTAAAGCGCTTCCAAATCGAAGAAACAGGGTTTGTATTTTTAGCTGACAAAAATGGGTTAATCCAGCTGCATAAAGATGCTGATAAAGTCGCGAAAGCAAAACTTGATAGTATCTACTCGCCGGGTATTACAAACACACTCTTAACAAACCAAGACTTCAACCTACAAGAAATCGAGCTTAATGGTGAAGCCACTTTAGTTGCTGCAAGTCCAATCAAAAATACAGATCTATTTGTTATCGCTCAGGTACCAAAACATGAAGTATTTTCGAGCATTCAAGTTTTACAATGGCAAATTATAAGCTTTGCTATTGTTATTGCACTTATAGCGAGCTTTGCAGGCTTATTATTAGCACGCACACTGTCATCTCCTCTTTCAAAAATGGCTGAACTGTTTACTCGTTTAGGCTCAGGTGATGCTAATTTAGCGTACCGACTACCTGACTCAGAGCAGCCTGAACTTGCTAATTTATCAGCTGGTTTCAATCAATTTATTTCTAAGATAGAAACAGCAATCAGCCAAGTTGCACAAGAAAGTAGCGAAATAAGACAAAGTGCCTCTCATGTTTTTAAACAAGCGCAAAAGAACTCTGAAGCGCTTGATAATCAAAAAGAGCAAACTATTTCTGTTGCTGCTGCTATTAATGAAATGGGCGCAACCGTGCAAGAGATAGCCTCAAGTGCTGCAAATACTGCCAAGTTAACACAAAGCAGCAAAGATAATACTAAGCAAAGCCACACTCAGGTCACACAAAGTAAAGAAGCGATAATAGAACTGGCGACCGATATCGATAATATTACAGAGCAAGTGAATGAGCTGGCACATAAAACACAAGCCATTGCCAGTATCGTTGACTCAATCAGAGGTATTTCAGAGCAAACAAATTTACTGGCTCTTAATGCGGCTATTGAATCCGCACGAGCTGGTGAGCATGGCCGTGGTTTTGCTGTTGTGGCAGATGAAGTAAGAGCACTTGCAAACCGAACTTCACAATCAACAACTGAAATTCAAACCATGATCAGTGAACTAAGTAGTACCTCTGACTCAGTGGTAAATCATATAAATCACTCGAAATCACAGGCTCAGGTTAGCGTTGAAGCAATGCAAAGTTCAGTAGAATTACTCAATGCCATTAATGATGCAGCTAATGAAATCAATGATATGGCAACACTCATTGCGACCGCTACTGAAGAGCAAAGTAACGTGGTAGCTGATGTAGGCCGCAACATTGAGCAAATTAGTGATATCAGCGATACCGTGATGCGTGAGCAAATTGATACAGAGCAAGCGATTAAAGATTTAGCAAGTAGCGCACAAACCTTAGATGACCTTGTTGCTACATTTGATAAACGCTGACATGTTTTGTAACAGATAACACTGACCCTTTTTTATTCACGGCCTATACTTAAATAGTATTAGGCCATGAATTTAGAGGGTCAGATGAAAACAATTACCGTTGCTTTAATATCGAGTCTGAGTTTTTTAACCGCTTGCAATAGTACACAAACTAACTTAGTTCCCCCACCGCTGTCGTTAACACAAGCCAACGAATTCATTGTATCTGAGGTCGAAAGCCAAGAGCAGATATTTGCATTAACCCCTCAAATTAAAGAGCAGCTCAACACTTCCTTTCCTAAAGAAGCTCGAACGTTACAAAATGCCAAAAAGTTACTTTATTTTTTGCTTAAAAATGGAGACTCGTCACTTTCATATCAATCAGGTGCAACACTTACGGCAGGTCAAAGCTATGCCAATTTAAATGCAAACTGTTTATCGCTATCAATATTAGCCTACAGCTTAGCTGAGCACCTCGGGCTCGAAGGGCAATTTCAACAAGTTCATATACCTGAATATTGGGCCCTCAATAACGGCTTTAATTTGCTAACAGGCCACATAAACTTAAAAGTAAAAGAAAGCAACAAAGCATCCGTAAATCATAAGGTGATTTACCCACAAGAACGGGCAATTATTATCGATTTTGATCCGAATAGTCGCCAAGAAGCATTTAGAACAACTAACATTAATAAAGCCCGAATCACCGCAATGTTCTACAACAACAAAGGTGTTTCAGCAATGCTGAAAAATGACTATGACCTTGCTTACAGTTATTATTTAGCTGCGATTAATGCGGACTATAAATACTCTGGTGCATGGGGAAATCTTGGGGTACTTTTTAGGCTTAACAATGATTTTCAGCGTGCAGAAACAGCGTATCAATATGCAATCACCTTAAACTCAGACAACAACACTGCTCTTGGCAATTTAGCTCGGCTTTATAATTTAACTGACAGAGTACAGCAAGGTCGCGAAATTTTAGCTATGCTCGACAAAAAACGCCAAGCAAACCCGTATTATCATATTTCGCTTGGCAATGATGCCTATACAACAAAACGCTATAGAGATGCTATCAAGCATTACAGAAAAGCCCGTGAGCTTGACCCAAAATTACATGATACCGATTTTGGTTTAGCACGAACTTATTATCAACTTGGCGATTTAAAACTGGCTAAAAAATATTTAACCATGGCTAACGATAAAGCTGACTTTGAGGAAGATAAAAAACGCTATGAAAGCAAGCTACGCGCGCTTCGTTCACATACTGCAAAACTGTCTTATCACGACTAGTTTAATTTACTTTTGCTGTTTTCAAGTCAATGCAAGCTCAAAGAAACAGCTTGAACACGATATAGCGACTCTTACTTCAAACCAGTTTTATGGCCGAAAAACGAATACTGTTGGTGCTAAGCGGGCTGCAGAATATATTACCCAGCGATTTAGTGACCTTGGTTATCAAATTCAACGCCAAGACTTTCACTACTCGGGCACCTTTTACCAGCAACCCCAAGCTAGTAACATTATTGCCGTTCAGCCAAACAGCTGCCAATCGTGCAAATTAATCGTGTTAACCGCACATTACGATCACTTAGGTTTACAAGGCAGTCGTCTTTACCCTGGAGCTAATGATAATGCCAGTGGTGTTGCAGCCCTTCTTTATATAGCAGCCATTTTTGCTGAGAAAACATCCCCATATAAGCTTGTGTTTGTTGCTACAGATGCAGAAGAAAATGGCTTACATGGTAGTGATTACTTCGTTTCTACATTAAATCCTAGCAACGTAAAGCTGAACATTAACTTAGACATGTTGGTGGTTAATCAGCACAAACCGCGTATGATCGCATTTTTAAATCATCAATCGCAGTACAAAAACGCCATAAACTCACTGTCTGACGAGAAAATACGGTTTATAGCAACAAGTTCTTCGCACTATTTAAACCGTTTGTTTGATTTAAAAGTTAACTGGCTTAAGGCAAGTGACCACTACTCTTTTGCTAAAGCTGACATTCCTTATATTTACTTTGGTATGGGTCATGATAAGCACCATCATCAAAGCACTGATACGATTGCACACATCAATTTCGATTTATATGAACACGCTATTCAAAAAATAGCTGAATTTATGGACAAGCTAACCGACTAACTTAGTAGGTAATTTAGATGTGGCTACAAACTCTATTTTTTGCGCCTTAGTGAGCTTTTTTACGCGACACTCAAATTTACTTGCCTCACTGCGACTACCCACTTGCTGTTGGTAAATTAATTTAAGCGGCCCTTTGCCTTTTAAATTTTTCGCACCTTTGCCAGCTTGGTGGGCTTCAAAACGTTTTTGCACATTGGTACTGATCCCCGTATACCAATGCCCTAAACGAGTCTGAACAATATACAAATGCCATGAAGCATCTGAGTTATCGCTATTTTTTATTGGATCGGGTAAACTTTCTGTATTATCTGTGGTCAAATTTGTGCCTCGTGATTGTTAATCGCATTTCAGTAAAAACAATTACTGAAAAGGGTTTTACCTTCTGTGACTAATCGGTATCATGCAGTGTATAAAAAATAAGGATTCAAACAAATAATGCAGTCGTTTAAAACTTTTTCTTTTTGGTTAGTACTTACCCTTACTTTAAGTGCTACAGCAGGGTGTTCAAGCTGGGTTTACCGTATCAATATTCCACAAGGTAACTTTTTAGAGCAATCTGACGTTGATAAACTTCGCGTCAATATGACACGCGAACAAGTTCTTTATGTACTTGGTAAACCAGTAGCTGAAGATTCATTCGACAATAATACATGGCATTATCTTTATGTATTTAATATTGGTCGTAGTAACGAACAGCGTAAATCACTAACGCTTAACTTTGAAAACGATAAACTGGTTTCACTTTCAGGTGATTATGAACAGCCAAGTGAATTCAATACACCGCTCGAGCAAGAGTAACGAATCACACTTAACAAAAAGGGTAGCTTAGCTACCCTTTTTGTTATGCTTTATTTAAAGGACGACCGCCCGTTACTTTGTTTGCTCGGCCTTCTTCTTTTGCTTTTTCTGCTCGGCGTCTGCGTGCATCTTTTGGATCTGCAATTAATGGGCGATAAATCTCTATTCTGTCGCCATCCTTAACCTGCTGATTTAATTTGCAGGTTCGATTCCAGATCCCTAATGTTAAATTGTTAGCATCGATTTCAGGACATTTGTCAAAAATACCTGACTTTATCACCGCCTGCTCTGCACTAGTCCCTACTGGTACTTCAACAAGTAAACTTGTCGCTGTGGTAGGTAGCGCATATACAACTTCAACAGTAATCATGTGCGTGCTCCGTAAACAGTTTTCGCGCGCTGAGTAAACGCATTCACCATATTTTTAGCAACTTCGTTAAATATTTTACCAAAAGCAAGCTCAATTAGTTTACTGGCAAATTCAAACTCTAAATGTAAGTGCACTTTGCATGCTTGCTCATCTAGAGGTAAAAACTGCCATTTACCCTGTAGCTTTTTAAACGGCCCATCCACTAAGCGTAGCGTAACCGTTTGCTCATCAATAAAGGTATTTTCGGTGGTGAACCACTTTTTCAAACCTGCTTTCGAGATCTCTAAGCTTGCTGTCATGCCGCTGGTTTGTTGTGCAATTATCTTCGCATCAGAGCAATGCGGCAAAAACTCTGGGTACGCATCTACATCGTTCACAAGATCAAACATTTCTTTACTGCTGTACATTACCAGCGCACTTTTTTCTATCTGCGGCATATTCACTCCCAACTGTGTCGGCGAATTTTAGCAAGCTTTGGCTATTTCCCCAAATTTTAGTAGCGTGAAAATTTATGCAAAGCCTTAAAAAAGCGATGTAAAAACGCTGTTTTTACGTATAATATGAGCCACTATGGCTAAGAAAAAATCATCTAAATCGACAAGTAATACCATCGCGCTTAACAAAAAAGCGCGCCATGAGTATTTTTTACACGATAAGTTCGAAGCAGGGGTTGAACTACAGGGCTGGGAAGTAAAAAGTATCCGAGCTGGTAAAGTAAACATCTCTGAGACTTATATTCATATTAAAAACGGCGAAGCATTTTTACTTGGCAGTCAAATTCAGCCACTCAATAGTGCTTCTACTCACGTGATTTGCGATCCTCTTCGTTATCGTAAGTTACTTTTAAATAAGCGTGAAATCGATCGTCTTATCGGTGCCACAGAACGCGATGGGTTTTCTTTAATCGCAACTGCAATGTACTGGAAAAAATGCTGGGTGAAGTTGGAGTTCCACCTTGCTAAAGGTAAAAAGATGCACGACAAACGCGAAGACGGAAAAAACAAAGATTGGGCGCGTGAAAAAGAACGCCTAATGAAACATAAAGCATAATTCTGCTCTTTGAGCCTAACTTAAGGTTAGGCTCTTATCCCTTATAAACTCTCGCTTTTTACAAATAAATCAATACCCTTTCTAAAAACCCATACTTTTTTGCTATTTCAAACAATATCATTTACATGATATCAATCTTTACTGTGATATTTTCACAATACTTTCACAATTAAACAAGGATTGAAATTTATGAAGAACACCCACCGCTTTATACAGCGACCTCTCTATGCATTTACAATTGCAGCGTTAAGTGGCACAAGTTTTATGTCTGTTGCCGCACAATCAGATGGAGCTGAAAAGGTCGAGCGTATTGAAGTTACAGGTTCTCGCATTAAGCGCTCTGATATTGAAGGCCCTTCACCGGTACAATCTATTAGTCGTGCTGATATCGACAATATGGGTTACGACAATCTACAGCAACTATTGGAGCGTATGCCAGTTGCAGGTAATGGAACTTTCTCTACGCGCGGTAATAACCAAGACTCAACAGCAAATGGTGCCGCTGCAGTGAGTCTTCGTGGCTTAGGTTCAGATGCAACACTGGTACTAATTAATGGCCGCCGTGTATCTATTAGTGCCTTTGCAGAAAGCATTACCAATTCATTTGTTGATATCAACTCAATCCCAGTCTCTGCTATTGAGCGTATCGATATTTTAAAGGATGGCGCATCAGCAATTTATGGTTCTGATGCAGTTGCAGGTGTAGTTAATATCATCTTAAAGAAAGATATCAATGGCCTGGAAGTAAACCTAGGTTACGGCGGTACTGATGGTCCTAACTACGAAGAAAAAACGGCAAGCCTAGTTTGGGGTACGAGTACTGAAAAAAGCAGTGCATCAATCATTATTGACTACTTTAACAACACAGCGCTGTCTTCTGATGAAATGGGTCGCTTAGGTACTGCAAATCAAGAACCTTATGGCGGCATGGATTTTCGTTCATCGCGTGGCTTCCCTGGCTACTTTTACGTAGATGGAGAAAAAACAATTGACCCTGCATGCCCGGCAGAAAATGCCACAGCAAGTGGGAGCTGTTTATTTGACTACGGTCCATTTGGTTATGTAACTCCGGCGTCAGAGCGTGTTGGTGCTATATCACAGTTTGAATACAACTTTGATAACGGTATTTCAGCTTTCTTAGAAGTGGCTGTACAACATAATACATCGCAAGCAGCTGGTGCCCCTACCCCTCTTGATGAAGATGCAGGCTTAACAGTGCCAGCAAGTCATCCAAATAACCCATTTGGCCAAGATATCGAGATTGGTCGCTACAGAACGGTAGATGCAGGCCCTCGTCAATGGGACATTGAGTCAGATACATTACGTTTTGTTGCTGGTTTAAGAGGTGAGATCAGTGACTGGAGCTGGGAAGCGGCAGTTCAAAAAGGCCGTAGTAAATCAATGCAAACAGGTGATAGAAGCCAAGGTTGGGTGCGCACTGATTTCTTACAACAAGAAATTGACGCAGGTAACTATAACCCATTCGGTGGCACCTATAATGACCAAGCAGTTATTGATCGTATTACCACAAGCTTAGTTCGCCGCGGCGAATCTCACATGACATCATTTGATGCAAATATCAGTGGTGAAGCATTTAGCTTTGGCGATGATGTAGTGATGATGGCTGCAGGTATTGAATACCGTGAAGAAGATGTGAGCGATATTCCAGATGACCAATTCCAACGCGGGTTAATCTTTGGTACTGAGTCTGTATCGGCTGCAGCAGAGCGCGATCAGTATGCTGCTTATATTGAGTTTTCAATTCCGTTAGCAGAAAACTTAGAGCTGCAATTAGCAGGTCGTTACGATGATTACAGTGACTTTGGTTCAACAACAAACCCTAAAGTAGCTGTGCGCTGGGCACCAACAGATTCAATTACTGTGCGTGGTTCTTGGGCTCAAGGTTTCCGTGCTCCTTCACTGGCACAAATTGGTTTAGGTCCATCTGAAGAAAGTCAGTTCTTTGTAGATACTTATCGTTGTCAGGCAACGGGACAGGATTGTAATGCTCTAGATTACAATATCCAATTTGCGGGTAACCCGAACCTTGAAGCTGAAGAATCAGAGTCATGGAACGTGGGCTTCATTTGGGCACCAACCGCTGAGTTTGGCTTTGGAATCGATGTATGGAGCATTACACAAGATAATAAGATAGACGAACAAGAGTTCGGCCCTATCTATGATAACAACTGTAACGATCAAAACAGCACTGTGTGTGTGCGTTTAGCACCACAAAATGGTCAAAGTTTAGGTGTAATCCAAAAAGTTTACAGCACCTTTGAAAACGTTTCATCGCAAGAAGTATCGGGTGTTGATGTGTCGGCAAACTACACTCATGCTATGAACGATTACGGCTTCTTAAAATTCAATTTAGAATGGGCATACCAAAACGAATTTAAAAAAGATGGTCGCGATTACACAGGCGAGTACCGTTACCCTGAAAACCGTTGGATTTTCTCAACAAATTGGGAAATGGGTGACTTCAATACCAATGTGAACGTTAGCTACACAGGCGAGTTTGAAGATACACCAGACATCGACTTTGATGGAAACTTAGACTTTGATAGCAACACATCACGTATGGTTGATTCGCAAACACTGGTTGATTTACAAACTGCGTATAACTTCTCAGATAAAATCAAACTATCTGTGGGTGTGAATAACGTATTTGATGAAGATCCTCCGTTCGCGATCGGCGATGGTGATGGCGACTTATATGGCTATGTATCGAGCGTACATAACCCACGTGGTCGTTATTTCTATACTAAGCTAACAATGCGCTTTAATTAATCTCGTTGAGCTTAAAAACAAAAACCCGCCAATTGGCGGGTTTTTTAATTCGCTAACAAAGGCCTAAATTATAGGTCGCCTTCGTTTTCAGAAAGGAATTTAGCAACACCTTCAGGGCTTGCATCCATACCTTTTTTACCTTCAGTCCAACCTGCCGGACATACTTCACCGTGCTCGCTGTGGAACGCTAGCGCGTCAACCATGCGGATCATTTCGTCGATGTTACGGCCTAGTGGAAGGTCGTTAACTACTTGGTGACGTACGTTACCTTCTTCGTCGATTAGGAAAGAACCACGGAAAGCAACACCAGCTTCTGGGTGCTCAACGTCGTATGCTTTACAGATTTCGTGTTTAACGTCTGCAACTAGTGCATATTTAACTTGACCAATACCACCGTCAGCAACGGCAGTGTTACGCCATGCATTGTGTGAGAATTGTGAATCGATAGAAACACCGATTACTTCAACGCCACGCTTTTGGAACTCTTCAAAACGCTTGTCGAAAGCGATTAACTCTGAAGGACAAACGAAAGTGAAGTCTAACGGGTAAAAGAAGATAACTGCTTTTTTACCTTTGATAGTTTCTTTTAGGTTGAAGTTTTCAACGATTTCACCGTTACCTAGAACAGCTGCTGCAGTAAAGTCTGGTGCCTGACGGCCAACTAATACACCCATTTTTATCTCCAAATATTTGAGTTTATTTCCAATTGCATAAGCAATACTTACCTTTATATGGTTCCAAAAAACTAAAAACCAAGAGTAAGCACTGATATTTTGTAAGATAGTTTAAAGAGGTTACAGAGAAATGAACAATCGGAAATATCGATATCACCAATCGGAAAAATTGATTTAGCTAAGTTACTCATTATCCATTGAATATTAATGAATGTACAACTGACTAAAGAGTAGAGCGTGCCCTCTCAAAGATATATTCTACAGAGCACAACACGCATCTTTAATCAGTACATCGGAAGCTAACTAATCCCTAAGTACTTATGCACCTGAACTGATAAACGCCAATTTTTCTCAATACATGTTTCAATAGCAAGTTTGGTCGCTGACTGCTTTTGACTAATTGGTTGAAGGTACACTAAACGTGGATTCACACCCGTTTTTAAGAATAAGTCTTCAAGCTCTTCAACATGCTTTTGCATTGCAACAGGATGCTTAATTTCATCAGCACGCTGCATCGCACTGCGCAGTACTTTATAGCCACCACGCATATTAATCTTTGGTGATACGGTCACCCATGTTTGCTCAGGCGCTAAAATCTCAAATGTGCCGCTGGTTTCAATTTGAGTTGAGTAGCCGTTTGCATGTAATAATTCACACACTGGATTTAGGTCGTACATGCAAGGCTCACCACCGGTGATCACCACATGTTTAGCGTTATAGCCACGTTCTTTAAATAATGCTAATACTTGCTCTGCTGATGCTTCTGCCCAATGATCAGAATCCGCTTTTTTCTCGACCGTGTCATCAAGAGACACTTTATATACATTATCAACATCCCATGTTTGCTTCGTATCACACCAAGCACAGCCTACAGGGCAGCCTTGTAAACGTAAAAAGATTGAAGGTGTACCCGTAAAACTCGCTTCACCTTGAATTGTTTCAAACACTTCGTTAATTTTGTACAAAAGACATCTCACTTACGACACGACGGTATAAAATACATACCATCAGATAAACCAAAAACACTGGCAAAAATTGTTATTTAGGCCCGAGCCGTGTAGTATATCGCGCCCTGAAGTAAACCTCTATCAAAAGTAAGAGCAAAACAGTTATGACGCAAAAAGTAGTTGTTATTTATTCCGGCGGTATGGACTCGTTTACCGTATTAAATAAAGCCCTGCAACAAGGCCACGAAGTGTATGCCCTGTCGTTCGACTACGGCCAGCGTCATGTTAAAGAGCTTAAAGTTGCCGCTCAAGTATGTGAAAAATTAGGTGTTCCACATAAAATTGTTGATATTTCAGCGATCAACCAATTGATTGGTGGTTCATCACTGACCGACGATATTGACGTGCCAGAAGGTCACTACGAAGAAGAAAGCATGAAGAGCACAATTGTGCCTAACCGCAACATGATCTTACTTTCACTTGCTGTGGGTTATGCGGTGTCTTTAAAAGCCAGCAAAGTTTATTACGGTGCGCACTCAGGCGATCATGCTATTTATCCTGATTGTCGCCCTGAGTTTGTGCAAAAAATGGATGATGTTTGCCGTATTGCTAATTACGACGCTGTTGAGATTTTCAGCCCGTACTTAAACAATACCAAAATCGACATTTTAACAGACGGTTTAAAAATGGGTCTTGATTACAGCCAAACATGGACCTGTTACAACGGCCGCGACAAAGCCTGTGGCAAATGTGGTGCCTGCCAAGAACGCTTAGAAGCTTTCGCATTAAATAACGTTACCGACCCTATCGAGTACGAATAACCATAACGTTTAAGTTTAAAAGGCGAGATTAACTCGCCTTTTTTGATTGTGTTTGTTGGATAAGTTTTAGCAGCTCTGCAGTGGCAGTCGCATCGGCTAATGCTCGGTGATGATTAGTTAAATTCAATTCAAAATGTGCCGCTAAATTACCGAGTGAATAAGACTTAAGCTTTGGAAATGCTTTGCGCGACTCAACCACTGTACATAGCTTTGGCATTTTAAAGCCCTGCCCGATTGCACTGTATTCTTTGCGAATAAAACCGTAATCAAAATTCACATTATGGGCAACAAAAACACTGCCTTTTAAAAGTGAACGCAGTGTATCGGCAACCTCTTCAAAGCGAGGAGCATCACGCACCATCGCAGCATTAATTCCTGTTAGCTTAGTGATAAAGGCAGGAATACTTCGCTCAGGATTGATTAAACTTGCCCATTGCTTTATCACTTCGCCCGCTTGTAACTGCACAACTGCAATTTCGGTGATTTTATTATTACCTTGTACGCCACCCGTGGTTTCTATATCAACGACACTATAAATACGGTTCGGATCATTAAACCAATTTACTGCGACGATCTTTACTGCAAAGCCCTGCTGTTTTAACACCTCAATACTGACAAGTTGGTTACGTCTTAGTTTGTCGCCAGGGGCTTTTACTTCTTCAAAGGTGAGCTTATCCCCTTTTAGCACCATCAAGTCTGGGTAACCGTCTTTTAGCTGCTTAAAGGTTTTTGACATTTGTAATAAATGCGCTTTTAAATTTGCAAGCGGGCTGTGTTTTATTAATACCTCTAGCGGCTCTAAAATATCGCTATGCCACATAAAAACACCATTAGGTGTTTCGTAAAACTGCCCTGCATTTTTGCAGACATGTTTATACAAGGCTTCATTGCTAGTGAAATTTGCAAGCTTTTGCTCAATTTGTGTTTGTTGCAAAGTGTAAAAGCAATCAGCCTGCAACACCTTTGGGTAAATATCAAATTCATTACACGGCGGGTGCGGAGTCTCTATAAAAAGCTCTTGCCAAAACGTTAAGGTAAAGAAGCTCAACCAAAGGTTATTCTCAGTAAAAAATACCGTGTTACCAAGCTGTTGATAGTGCTCGCACACTCCTTGCTCTACATCGCCACGGTAAATATCATCAACCTCTAATTGATGCTCTGTATCCATGAGCATTTGTGTTAAGCGTGAACGTTGTTGCTTGTTATATTTACGCTGTAAAAAATCTTCAGCAAAATACAAAATGCCATCATCAAGTGGGTCTTGAATAATACTTTCAAGCTTTTGCTCAACCCAGTCTTTATCTCCTTGCTTATAACGCTGGCGAATAGCTAGCTCTTGCGCTTCACTGCTGCCTTCACAGTGCTCAAGTAACTCAAATGCAAATGCTAAGTTATGCTCTTTGAGTTGTTTGTATAGGCGAATAAGTAACTTATTTTTAATACTCTGGGCTAGTTCATCTTCACAGCTGATAGCTAAAAGCGCATGGGCTAAGTTTTGATACTGTGTTTGTGACTCGCTTTGCTTAAACTGCATGCGTAATTGGTTTAATTGATAATGTGTTTGTGCCTCGGCTAGCGTTTGAAAACGCGATAAGCTCTCGCTGACATCGCTACGCACTTTTGCAATTCCTAAGTCACGCATCACAAATCGGTTTTGATGATTTATATCGCCGCCACTCAGTCGGCCACTGTATAAAAACTCAAAATATTCATAATATTGGTCTCGGCTATTAACTACAAACTGACTAAACAATGCCTCTAAATCAGCGTGGCTACGATCGATATGTTGTTTACACAGTTGGGTTAAGCTCTGTTTACTGGCTGACTTTTTGTAATCAGCTTGAGTTGCCATTAACGCATCGTTTGCTAATAAGGTTAACAGGGTTGGCTTTGTTAAATGTTCAAGCAATAGATCTAATTCGTCGTTGTTAGGATGCGCTACCAGTCCTTGTTGTTTTAACTTAAAAATAGCACCGTGAAGATTAGGGATCTCTTCATAATTTAATGATGACAATGCGACAATTTTTGGCTTACGAGAATAAATACGCAGCAAAGTACACAAGCTTTGCTCATCAAGTTGAAGGAGTTTTTTAAGAAATTGCTGCTGCTCTGCTAAAAGCAGATGCCTGCACTGAGATTGAATAAACTCAGCAAGCTCAAAGAAGTGACTTAAATAATATTTTGCTGGTAATTGTGTTTTCATAGCCAAACCCGACACTGTATATAATTACAGTATCGGGTATTAGCTAAGCGATTTCAATATTTGAGGCTATTTAACTTTTAAAATACCCACAACCGCGCAAATTGCGCCACCCACCATACCTAACCAAGCTTCAATCGGCGTATCGCCGCTAAAAGTTCGGCTAATTTGCGCACTCGCCGAGTCATACACGTTGTAACCCCAAACCGCGAGTGCTACACCAATAACAATTAAAGCAATCCCTATAATTTTTCCCATTGTGTTGTTCCTTATTGTTGTTTTTTATTACATGTTAGTACGAACAGTTTTGCACATAAAATAATTAGCTGCAAAACCTTAAGCAATAATCAAACTAAAGATTATGTTTTGCCCACTTAACGAAACATGAAGCTCTGCACCAATTGCTCGACTTAACGCCTTGGCAATGGATAAACCTAAACCGAAGTTATCATTAGACGTTCTGGCACTGTCTTTTTGCCATAGTGGATCAAATAACTGGCTAATATCTTCATCTGTTAAGGATACTTTTAATTCATTAGTAACAGAGAATTGCAACTTACCCTCGTCATTCAACTGCGTACTTACAATCACTACGCTCTTTTCTGGGCTATATTGTTTGGCGTTATTGACAAGGTTGGTGATGATTGATTCAAGTGCAAATAGATTACTAACAATCGCCGGTATATCTTCTTGAAGTGCAAATTCAACTCGCTCTAAATCGCACTTTTCTAAAATGCGCATTATGACCTGATTTAAATCACAAGCGTCTTGTTTTGGTAAGGCTTCATTACTGTATTTATGCAGTAGCAATAAGTTCGACACAATGCTTTTTAACCGTTGGCTAATTTTTAGTACCTCGGGTTTAAAATCGGCTTCAAATTCTTTTTCATCAGGAAAACGAATTGCCACTTCGGTCATGTTGATTAGCTCAGCAATAGGGGTTTTTAGTTCGTGAGCGATGTCTGAGGTTAAACGTTTTTCGCGAAAGTAAAGCTGCCTATTTTCTTGAATAAAGGCATTTAAGCTATTTACAATCGGCTGCAGCTCTTTAACTGGTTCTTCAACGACAATTATTGCGTTTTTATCAGCGATACTGAGCTTACTTATATCACGATTTAATTTATTGAGTGGTGCTAGCGAGCTGTCGACCGATTTACGCACAAATAAACGAATAAAGACAATGACTGTTACTGTGGTTACCACAAAAATAATGTCGATAAGCCATAATATAAAATCAACTTCTTCGGAAGATGCGGCATAAGCCAACGTGAGTGTTTTAAAGTTCGGCTTACTCACCCCATCATAAGAGCTGTGGTGCGAATGTGGATCAAACTGCGGTTGAAAGCGAGTATAAATGATCCGTCCATCTCGACCATCTGGTAACTGGGTGGTCATTATTTTCGCTTCACCGAGTTTTAGTTCTTGAAACTTAAGGCTCTTTACTGGAAATAAATCAAGACTTGGTGAGCGAATAAGTACGCCCTCATCAGTCCACATTTGAAAATACTCAGGTTCAACTCGGCCATCAAACTCTGGCATAAACTCACCTGGGTGGTTAAAACCTATCCCTTGGTCGTCCTCATGCACCAGTGTCATTAGCATACCAGCTTTTGAGTGTAAGCCACGGTTAAACTCATTATCTATCCAGCTGTCGACGGCAATATCTGTAGCTAATAAAATACCTAAAACAAGCCCTGTTATAGCTATAGATAGAGTAAAAACTAATTTACTGCGAATTGATTTCATCACCTTCCTTGAATTATGTAACCAAAGCCGCGCTTGGTTTGAATAGGTAACTCACCACCTGCCGCTCTAACCTTTTTACGTGCCGATGATAAATGCGCCTCAATAGAGTTTTTCGAAACCAAGTCATATTGTCCAGCAATATAAGTACTTAACTTTTCTGATGTAATAACTTTATTTTGATTACTAAATAAGCACTCAACAATTTTGTATTCGTTGGGTGTAAGGTCGATGACAGTGTCACCGACTTGCAACAGTTTTAATTGTAAGTTCAAAGACAGGTTATCGATGCGGATCACGTCACTGATTGTTTTCAAGCCACCGCGACGCATCAAGTTTAATAACCTTGCATGAAGCTCATCAAACGAAAATGGTTTTGTTAGGTAGTCATCGGCCCCTGTCAGCAGCCCTTTCACTTTGTCTTCAGGCTCTTGCTTGGCAGATAAAATCAGCACACGCACATCGAGCTGCTTTGCTCTAATTGTTTGTAATAGGGTAATACCATCAATGCTGGGTAACATAATGTCGAGTATGATTAATTCGTAATCTCCTGTCATTGCCATACTCAAACCTTCAGCACCATCGCCAGTTTCATCAATGGTAAAACCTAGGTTTTCAAGGCCAATTCGTAGACTACGTCTTAATGACACTGAATCTTCAATAATTAACAATTTCATATGTTACTCAAATAGGTAAAAACACTTTTACGTCATCAGGTTACGCCAACAAACTTAAGATTCACTTAAGATTTACTGAAGTTTTTCTGGTTTAGAAAATATTAAGATTACCATAAGGATTTCTTAAGTTTTGCTTCCTACTATTGCCGTAGTTTCGATTAAGTAAGTACGACTATGACAGCAAAACTCTCCGTTTTAAAACCTTTGTTTCGTTTTACCTTATTATTAATGGCAGTTTTTATGCTGTCGAGAATTGGCTTGCTGTTATGGCAACAGCAACGGCTCGTTGATGGCGATAGCTTAGCGGTGCTAATGGGTGGCCTGAGAATCGACTTGAGTAGCCTTGGTTACTTATCAGCCTTAGCTGTTTTGATGTTACTTGCTAACGTGTTTTTGCGCAGTAAGACCGCTTTATTTCAACATGCTTTTACTCTTTATAGCAGCCTAGTTGTGACTTTAATCGTGGTTGTTGAGGCTTCGACACCCGCGTTTATTAACCAATACGATGTGCGACCAAATCGCTTATTTGTCGAATACCTAGATTATCCTCAAGAAGTATTCTCTATGCTGTTAAATGGCCATCTGCTGGCTATGATAAGCAGCTTAATTATTGCAACATTAAGTTGTGTGTTTACGTATCGCTTTATAAGCGCAGCATTTAGTAAACAACAGAACACTAAAAAAGTTAGCCAAGTTGTAATACTCGTTACCACCTTATTAGTTTGTTTAATTAGCGCAAGAGGTACTGTAAGTCATCGCCCGTTAAATCCTGCGTTAGTGTACTTTTCAAGTGACTCGCTGGTTAACTCCTTGGCCCTTAATTCAACTTACAGTGTCGCATTTGCTATTAAAAATATGGGCAATGAAAAAAATGCCAGTAGTTTGTATGGCACCATGCCACGTAATGAAATTTTACAAACAGTCAAGCAAGCCGCCTATAAACAGCAATTTATCACTGAGAGTATTCCTACTCTTGCTAACAACCTGCCTTTTAACACCGGTAAACAAAAGAATTTAGTTATCATTTTAGAAGAAAGCTTAGGCGCACGCTTTGTTGGTGAATTAGGTGGTATTGGCGTGACTCCTGAACTAGATAAGCTTTATCAACAAGGCTGGGGGTTTGATAATTTATACGCTACTGGCACACGCTCTGTTCGTGGTATCGAAGCAGTTACAACTGGGTTTACTCCTTCCCCTTCACGCTCTGTGGTAAAACTTTCTAAATCACAGCGCAACTTTTTTTCTCTTGCCGATGTATTAACCCGCACCGGTTATACCACCCAATTTATCTACGGCGGTGAAAGCCATTTTGATAACATGAAAAGCTTTTTCTTAGGGAATGGCTTTAGCGATATTGTCGATATTAATGACATACAAAGCCCAGAGTTTATCTCATCTTGGGGAGTAAGCGACGAAGACTTGTTTAATCAAGCTGATAAAGAGCTAAACGAGTTAAATAAAACGGGCAAGCCTTTTTTCAGCCTTGTGTTTACGTCAAGTAACCACGACCCATTCGATATACCAGAAGGTAAAGTAACGCTACCTGATGGCCACGACCCAGAAAACTACAAACGCGACCTAGCAATTAAATACGCTGATTATGCACTAGGTAAATTCATCGCAAAGGCAAAAACGCAAAATTACTGGCAAGACACGGTATTTTTAGTGGTTGCTGATCATGATGTACGGGTGTTTGGCTCAGAGCCTGTACCGCTTAAATCTTTCCATATTCCTGCTGTGATCCTAAACAGTGATGTAAAAGCAAAGCGCGATACTCGCTTAGTCAGCCAAATAGACTTACCTGCTACTTTGTTGTCTTTATTAGGTGTAGGGCAAGCAACTCCCATGCTTGGCTATGACTTAACTAAACAATACCCTGTTGAGCGCGCCATGATGCAGTACTACGACAACTTTGCTTATGTAGAAAATGGTGAGGCGGTAATACTAATGCCAAACCAAAAAGTGAGTTATTGGCGTTATGACACAACCAATAAAAGCCAAGTTGCCATTGATAAACCCACCACTGACTTAAATCTTGCCAAAAAAGCGCTGGCTCATGTCTTATTTAGCAATCTTGCTTATACCGAAAAGCTGTATCGCTTACCGAATAAATCATAGCGATGAGGAATGACTATGAGTATACAAATCAAACAACTGTTTACTAAAAAATGGCCCGTTAGCTACAGCCAATTTGTCTGGCTAGTGTCTTTATATTTAGTTATCGCTTTTAACGGCTTATTTTTATATAACGTGTTTGAGGCGGCAGCCAAGCCTGGGCATGTCGACTGGTTATTCATAATAACCGTGCCGTTTTTCTTATTGGCATTGACGGCAATGGTGCTAAGTTGGCTGTCGTTAATCACCTTTGTAAAGCCCATACTTTTGACAAGCGTGGTGCTCTCGTCACTGCTGTTTTATGCCACTTTAAACTATGGCGTGATCTTCGATAAAAGCATGTTGCAAAATGTCTTAGAAACAAATTCAGGTGAGGCATTTTCATACCTGAATGTACAAGTTATCGCTTTTATTGGTGTGCTTGGAGTGCTGCCAGCCTATTTATTTTCTCGCTTTAAGATTGTTGGCCACTTTCGCGAACGCCTAAAAAGCTTTGCGCTATTAAACCTTGCAGCTGTTATCGTTGTAGCCATTATTGCGGTACCATTTTATAAAGATTATGCCTCTGTAGGGCGTAATAACCGCCAATTAACGAGCTACATAACTCCTTTTGCATTTTACACTGCAGGTTATAAGTACTTGCGCGATAATTATTTTTATCCTCCTTTACCATTCAAAGTATTAGATAAAACACCGCATTTATTGGCTAAGCAGCAAAGCTCACTCACCATTATGGTAGTAGGCGAAACAGCACGAGCTGCCAATTTTTCACTGCAGGGTTATGAAAAACCAACCAATCAAAATACACCTAAGCTTGGGGTAAAATATTTCAGTAATGTTAGTTCATGCGGTACAGCAACCGCAATTTCTGTACCTTGCATGTTCTCTCGATTAGACCGCAACAGCTATGATTCACGTATAGCACAAAGCCAAGAGAATGCGCTTGATATCATTCAACGAAGTGGAGTTGAAGTAACATGGATTGATAATAACAGCAGCTGCAAAGGGGTTTGCGTGCGTGTTAAATCACAAACGATAGAACCGACAAAGAGCAATCCACTTTGTGATGGCCATTACTGTTTTGATGAGGTACTCGTTGATGAGTTAGCAGCAACACTTGCCAAGAGTAATGCAAAGCACCAACTAGTGGTGTTACATATGATTGGTTCACATGGGCCAACCTACTATCGCCGCTACCCAAAAAAAGACACTAAATTTTTGCCTGACTGCCCACGTAGCGATATCCAAAATTGTAGCAGCGAGCAACTCACAAACACCTATGACAATACCATTGCTTATACCGACTTAGTGCTGAGTAAACTAATCAACTTGCTTAAAGACAGTAAAGCGGATGATAAATCACTGCTATATGTCTCTGATCATGGTGAGTCGTTAGGTGAAAAAGGTTTGTATTTACACGGTTTTCCATATGCATTAGCGCCAAAAGAGCAAACTCAAGTGCCTATGCTGTTTTGGAGTAATAAGCTAGCCGATAGCCGCTTTAACCAATGTATTGAACAACAGCGTAACCATGCTTTTTCACACGATAACATTTTTGACACCCTACTTGGCTTAACCCATGTCGGAAGTACTAAATATAATCCTGAGCAAGACATTTTTTATGCTTGCTCAAAACAAAGCTAACGAAATAGAGATTTCATACTATGCAATTTGATAGCACTAACAAACCCATAGGCATTAAACGTATTCGCCTTGCATTTAAAAATTCCCAACGTGCATTCACGTGGTTAGCAAAACATGAATCTGCTTTTAAACAAGAGCTGATACTATTGGTCCTTGCCATAGCCGTGGTTTTTATCTGGCAAATTACCCTGTATGAGAAAATCATGCTGCTTGTATCTGTGCTATTTGTGATGTTTGCTGAAGTGGTCAATACGGCAATTGAAGCAGCAATAGACCGCATAGGCCTTGAAATTCATCCGTTATCAGGCCTAGCTAAAGACTTGGGGTCAGCAGCCGTACTTATTGCTCTTACAATTTGTGCGCTAGTATGGGGCGGTGTATTTGTTTACAACCTAAGTTAACTGGCTTTTTTATCATCCGGGGTGTCATTACAAAGTGCACAATGTCGCCCTTTTGATGAGTGATATAAACGGGTTGCGATAAAAATTGCCGTTGCAATAAATGACCAAAGTAACGCAAAACTCAATGCACTTTGTGTGTCGTGACCTTTAAGGATTTCTACCATAAACAATAAAATAGCCACCAGCGTGAAAACTCTAGTGGCTCTTAAAATCCAAAATTTTGTACTCATAACTTACTCCTTTAAAAAAGTAAGTGTAGTTCAAAGTAAGCAAAAACACCTAAAAACCCAAAGCAGACTCAGACAAAATCTGTACATTATTTTTAAATACTTCTAATTGCCCTGCCGGAGATTGTTCAGTACCTAGCACGATAACATGACACACATAGCGATAGCCGTTATTCATAAATGTATAAAAATGGTTACCGCCACTACCATCAAAGCTTAACGTGCCCCCTGTTATCACCAATCTTGGCTCATCCAGCATTGATTGTTCAATATCCCAAGCCGCATAGCGGTATTGATTTTCTGCCAACTCATCAATACGAATTAAATGCTTTTTTGTCTTCCAAGTTAGTATCGGCTGAGTAAATTCGCGAAGGGTTTCGTGTAAAGCTTGTTTTTGCTCTTCAATAAGCGCTTCGCGTAATGTTTTTTCTGCATCTGATTGATAGGGCACAGCCCAAATAGAGCCATCAAAGTCTAACCACAATTTGCCTGAATCAAACATAATGCCGCGCCAACCCATCATCTCCCAATCATGACGAATATTTGAGTTAGCTATCGATTCAACAAATTGCTGATCAAATACCTGCTCAAATTTATCGATAAGCATTTGCTTATTCTCAATGTCTTTAAGAGGGGCTTTACGCTGCAATGGATAGTGGACTCGTTCTGCAATCGCCGCTTTATCCCCTGCTTTAAACGCTGCAACCACAGGTTTTACTATTTTGATATGCTTTGTTGCGGCAGTAGCCCATGATGAATAAGAGCTACCAATCAGTACGATTGCACTTAACAAAACTGCTTTCACTTTAGTATCCATTTTTTAGTTTTTTAAAGCGTAACAAATTAGGGGACACGCAGTACAGCCTCAACTAAAATTCTAATTGAACTGCATCACTTTGATTACCTAATCTGTCAACGGCTATTACTTTAATTGTTGTTAATGTTTGTTGCTCTTTTTCTGTAGCAACTTTGAGCGTATGTTTATTGTTTGCATAAAGCTGATAATGCCAATCGTCACCGTATTTAAAATACACCAAGCTCTGCGTTACTTGTGGTTCATTTGCATGCTGCCAAGATAGCTCAATGTAATTTGCTGAACGTTCATATGAAACTTTAAATGGCTCAACCGCTGGCATGTCTATCCAAGGGGTTTGCGGTATTAATGCTTGGTGCTGAAACACGCCTTTTGCTAATGCATCACTCATTAATCGACTACCGTCAAGCGCCGCAACATTCCAAAAAACAGTCCCTGGCGATGCTAAAAATCCTCGGTTAATCATGATCTGATTAACCACTTCATCGACACCCGCTGTATCAAACGACCGAAGTGCGTTAATACCCGGCCATAAATGACGTTGTTTGGTGTTTTGTGTTTGCCACCAATTTACCAGCAGTGGATAACTTTGCGCGTACTGGTTTATTGGCCAGTACAATTGTGGAGTTAAGTAATCAAGCCACCCCTCGTTTAGCCATAACTTAGCATCCGCATAGAGCTTCTCGTACTGATCCATGCCACGAATTGAGTCTGGATTCTTGGGTCTGTAGATACCAAATGGGCTAATGCCAACTAACACATGGGGTTTAGTTTCTTTAACACGAGCATAAAGGCGTTTAACAAATTGATTGACCGCTTCTCTACGCCAATCTGCAACTGTTAACTTGCCGCCCGCTTTTACATAAGCCTGATATTGTAATGCGTCAGGGAAATCTTCGCCTTCATTATAAGAAGGGTAAGGATAAAAGTAGTCATCGTAGTGAATACCATCTAAATCGTAATTTTTAACAAGTTCCGTTAATGTATTTAAGGTGTGAGCAACCACATCTTGATCGGTTGGTAAAAACCAATAAGTACTATTTTTTAGTTTTACCACTTGGTCTGGCATCCGTGTGACCACAGAGTGTTCAGACACAGGGCCACCATCAGGATGGTGGGCTCGATAAGGGTTGAACCACGCATGTATCTTTAAGCCACGCTTATGTGCTTGCTCAATCCAAAACTGTAGCGGGTCATAAAATGGTGCTGGAGCTCTGCCCTGCTCGCCAGTTAAATAATAAGACCAAGGCTCACGACTACTCTGAAAGAAGCTATCTGCTTGCGGGCGTACCTGAAAAATCACAGTATTAAAGTTATGCTTTTGTAATTTATCGAGTATTTGAATCGCTTGCCGTTTTTGCTCTGTAACAGCTAACCCAGGCTCAGTTGGCCAGTTAATGTTTGCTACTGTGGCAACCCAAGCAGCACGAAACTCCCTTGCGACCTGTGGTTGGTAAATCGTACCAAGCAGTTGTTTTTCAGTATACGTTGTTTCATTTTTTGACAATAAACTACACGCACTTAAAACCAAGCACATGCTCAATAGCGATAAAATTTTTAAATACATGATCAACCTCATAAAAAAGGCACAGCAATCATGTTGCTGTGCCTTCAATTTCACTAAACTCAAATGAGTATTAGAACTTCATTTGTGCGCCAATCAAGAAGCGACGACCATAATCATGAATTGCTAATGGACGATTAGCATCTGGCATACCTGTGCTATTACCTGAAGTCGCTTTTTGCTCTTCATTTGTTAAGTTAATAGCTTGGAAAATAAGATTAAAATCTTCAGAAATGTTATAGCTAACATTTAAATCATATTGACCAAAACCATCCTTATACTGGTTTAAGCCAAGGTAATTAGTATAAAAATATTCTGAACGATATGTATAAGAAACACGGGCACTGAAAGCAGTGTTTTCATAATAAACCGTCGCATTAAAAGTATCTTCTGAGTTGTTTGGCAACACAGCTTCTTCACCTGCGGCTTTTTGTTCTGGTGTTTGCTCTAGTTCAGCATCTGAATATGTATAGTTGGTTTGAATACCAAAACCATACATAAGCTTTTGAGTGTAGTTCACTTCAAAGCCCGAATTCTCACCACCTAGGCCATTTTGAGGCTGAGTCACTAAGAAATCACGAACCTCTTCAACGCCGGTATCAGGGTCTGTCCATGTCCACTGCTTTTCAATCGTTGTATTGGTGATATACGAATCAATATCTTTGTAGAAATAAGCTAATGACAATATTGATGACTCATTAAAGTACCACTCAGCTGATAAATCATATTGAGTCGAACGATAAGGTTTTAAGTCTGGATTACCTTGTGAACCTTTACAGCCTGTTGCCGCTGCACAGTAGCCACTTTTACGCGCTGATAAAAAATCGTAGTCAGGGCGAGACATTACTTTAGCCGCAGCAAAGCGAAGCACAACATCATCCGTAAAGTCATAATTAATGTTTACACTTGGTAAGAAGTCATCGTAGCTATTTGAGCTATATACATCTTGAATATTTTCAGGCGCAAAACTACGTCCAGTGTACTCAACTGAACGAGAGTCAAGCTCTGTTTTAACCGCGCGTACGCCCATATTCCCGCGCCACTTATTGTGCTCGAACACGGCTTTGACGTAGCCAGCTGTAACGGTTTCTTCAAGGTCGAAGGTGTAGTCAAGGTGCTCATAAGGACCTGATGTTGGGCTAGTAGACGAGATCCAATCTGCATACTGGTTATTATCAAACTGCCATAAAATGCCGTCGCTAGTAGAATCGCTTGCAAACATACCCAAATTAAAGCTCTCACCTGCTGCTGACACTTTTGGATAGTTAGCTTTCATCAAACTGGCAGCTTTTGTATGCTCACGGTACTTTACACCCGCTTTAATTGCAGTGAAAAAGCCAGTGTCTAGTAAATATTCAACGTCAAACTGCGCATAAAGCTCATCAGAGTCATTGAGTATGTCATTTTTATGGTTGTAATCTAAACGGTAATCTTGTGGGCTTAAATCTGCCGATAAAGTCACATCTGGCGTACCATTTTCTAACGTAAATGACGCATTTGTATTGGCATAGTACTCTGAATAAACATCACTCACCTCACCGTCAGCTTTACTGTAACCTAGCTGACCTGTAACAGTGTAATCATCTGCTTTGTAAGTCACTTTTAAATCATGAGCTTGAGTCTTAAATTCACCACGGTAGCCCGCATTACCATAATAACCCAAGTTATTGTGTGCTGGTAAATCACCGGCGACAACCGTACCGTCAACGATAACGGGGTTCTCAATGTTAGCAATATTTTGCAGGATAAAACCGCTTGAATACGTGCCATATGATTCATGTTCTGACTTTGAATATAAGTTATTGAAAACAAAATCAAGGTTATCATTTGCAGCGTATTGGAATGTCGCTGTTGCGGTATCTAAATCGCTATCACTTGCGTAGCGGTTGTAACCCACTGCCCCTGGATAAAATTCTGCATTACCATCTTGGTTAGCATCTGTGCTGCGATATCCAAAACGTACTTCTTTACTATCACGCTGCGTTGCTGTTTCTTTGTGCACGAAGCCAACATTAAAACCAAAATCTTGGGCTTCATTTTTCCATGAATATAAACCAGACACGTATGGCTTAGTTTCATCTGCGTTTTCAAAGTGGAATGCTTTTACTGAAAGCGCTGTATAGTTAGCTTCACTATCAAGCGGTTTACGTGTTTTTACTACAACAGTGCCACCAATTGACCCCTCATCAATGTCAGCTTCAGCAGACTTATAAACCTCGAGAGTATCGACCATTTCTGCTGGTAATAATGAGTAATTAAAACCACGCGACGGGCGTGTAATTGATGCCGAAGCCGTTGCAGAAGCCACATTTTGGCCATTTAACAGCGTTATATTTAAATGAGGTGCTGTACCACGAATACTCACTCGGTCGCTTTCACCGCCTAAGTCTTTCTCTACTTGCACGCCAGGAATTCGTTGCAATGCATCTGCAACTGTTTGATCAGGAAATTTACCGATATCTTCAGCAGAAACTGCATCAACTACGCTGTTTGAAAAGCGTTTCATATTAATACTTTTCTCAACTGACGCCGCATAGCCGCGGACTTCTATCAGCTCAATATCTTCTTTTGTAACTTTCTTTTTTTCATCTTGTTGATCAGCTGCAAAGGCTGGTGCACATGTTCCAAGTAAAAGAGTTGGGAGCAATGCTTTTTTGATGCAAACAGTTAGCGTGGAGAATTTTTTATTCATGGAAATGTAACCCTATCGTTTTTTAAAAAGTGAGAGATTTTGTGACTACAAACTACATAAATGCTCTTTTGAACAACAATTGGTAACAACTTTATTGTTACATTGCGGCTACAATAGTAGTAATATTTTATAAAATCAAGATATTTTATTCTTTAAATTTTTTATGTTAACAATATTAAATTCCAAGAAAGAGACAGGAAAACACCCAGCAAGCAACCTTGAGATTAAAAAACACTTAAAATCAGCAACTTATATTAATGCTTTATAAAATAGGTGTTTTTTAAGAATTGAAGAATCACATTGGCGTGTTTGTTTTGGGGAATTTTTTATTCAAGAACAAAACTAAGAATCAATGGGAATGGGCAAAAAACGCCTATAAAACAAACGCTGCTAGTGCCTATTACAAGCACATGAAATGTTAAGCACTCTTTGGAAAAATAAAACTCAGCTAACACCAGAAAATTTAATATTGAATAGTTTCTGCCTAATTAAAAAAGAGTGATGAAAACTCACCACTCGCAAACTCATCGAAGTTAAGAAAAGAGGAAATAAAACTAAATGGCCTTAACTTGCCATCGCATTGTCGACGTAATCTTCGACCATATCAGCAAAATCTTGCTCAACAATACCAAGCTCAGTAAAACACGCCTCTTTGATTTTAAACCATTCGCTTGAATACTGTTGGTGACGGGCATAATCCACAGCACTTTCTGCACATTTTAAAATGGCATAGGCCATACGTTGTTGTTCATCATTATTTTGCGCTAAAAAGTGCGTGTTATGATGGTTTAAAATAACGTGACAAAGTGGCTTAGGTAAATGCCAAGAAACAGAGATAAAGTAACCAATCACCGCGTGGTCGCACTGGTAACGTGCTTGTTCAAGGTCTGTAATCGCATGCTCTTTAGCTAGATTTGCTTGTTTAAGTACCTCGACATAATCTGTAAATTTTAATGCCATTGCGGCAATACCCACATTATGAAAAAGCCCTAAAGAATAAAGCTCATCTACTGGCATTAAAGACTTATAACTATTACCGAGCAGCACACAAGCATTAGCAACCTCAAGCGACTCATCCCAGAAGCGCTCTAGGCTTATGCAGGCATTGCCATTAAAATTTTGCTTAAGTAAGGCCATCGTTACCAACCGATTAAGCTGCTCTAAGCCTAAAAACATCGCGGCTTGGCGTATATCACTTATAGTGCGTTGCAAGCCAAACACCGGGCTGTTTATAGTTTTTAACAATAAGGCCGAAAGGCTAATGTCTTTTGAAATTAGTAGGGCTATTTTATCTAAACTTGCATCCGACTTTTGCATTTCATCAGCAATTTGGCTCAATAATTCAGGTTTAGGTGGAATATGAAAACCGCGTTCAAGCGAAACTAGGCGTTGTTCATCTAAGTTGATCATTTGCCCAAGAGCCTCCTTTAATAAGCAACGAGCAATTTAATGGTTTAGATGTGTAAAGTAGCCTAAGAGGTTTGCCTTAGTATTGTTTGAGATCAACTAGTTGCGCAGAAAGAGTATTCATTGCGTAAAAAAAATGGCATAGTAATACGTCAATTAATATGCCGCCTATTGGCTATTTACTTAGTGAGAAAGTACGCTTAGCCACTCATCAGGGTTTGCTAAAATAAACTCAAATACATCATGGTTATTTAACGTAATACGAATTCCATCAGCTGTAATTGGTAAAATACCCGCGCCTTTACCTGAACACTTATCAACGTTATTGATTTGCGATCGTGAAAATGTGTATGGACCTAGGCCTAACTCTTTGTTAAATGGCTCAAAAACAATGTCTTGCTCTGTAACTAAAAGCTTCCCATCTGCTTTTGCAACACCTGATTGAATAGTTGCCATTGATTCTTTGACTGTTTGCGCTTGCATATCCTTTACTCCACTTAACAAATGAGTGTTAGCTTACACTCAATTAAACCTTAAAATTATGTACCAACTTAAGATACAATAAGTACAAAAAAAGTACAGCGCTATTGATTTAAAATATTTTTTATGAATAGCTTATTAATCGCTTTAGATTATTTTCATGTTATTGGTTAAGGCTTTTTATTATTCACATAAAAAGCCATTCTGACTTTAGTCCATTCTTATGTGAACATAAAAAAATGCTGCTATGCTTAAAATAATAATGGGATAGATGCCTTAATCTAATGACAAAAGCGCTGCTGCAAACTAAAAAAAAGTTAAAAATGAATGCATCTATCGTGATTGCATTAGTCATATTGCTCACTTTTACCTCTTTATTCTCTTATAAAAATGTCGACTCGCAATGGCATGATTATTCTGAAACAGCAGCAAATGTTTATGTCCTTCACGACAAGCTTATTCAAAAACTAGGTTATGGTGGTTTTATTCATCATTTTAAAAACTTGGTGCTAAGAAAAAACACTGAGCTTTACCTTCCCAAAATTAAAAATGAACTTGCCACAATAAAAGACTTACTATCCAAACTCAGCGCAATAGAAGAATACGATCAAACAGCGCTTACTGACGTTACAAAAACAGTTAGTGAGTATGAAGCTAAACTCGACATTGCAATAAATATGATTGCTGAAGGCGCTACAAGTGAGCAAATCGATTTAGTGGCTAAAGTGGATGATGCTGCGGCATTAAAGGCTCTTTCAGAATTCGAAACACATATAAGTACGATACTGAAGGACAAAGGCCTTGCTATCAATAACAACTTTCAACTCGCTTACATCGTACATATTTTAACCATCATCTTACTTGCCAGCATATTGCTTGTTTACTTTAGAAAGCTTTCAAACTCTTATAAACAACAGATTGAACTCACCGAGCGTGCTTTAGAAGGCACACGAATAAAATCAGAGTTTTTAGCTAACATGAGTCATGAAATCCGCACCCCTTTAAACGGTATTATGGGGCTATTACAAATTTTACAGCCAAACATTCAAAAACCGAACAATATAGAAGTTGTTGCTAAGGCGCTGTTTTCTTGTCGATCACTACTTACCATCATCAACGATATTTTAGACTTTTCTAAAATGGAGGCGAACGAGCTATCAGTTGAACGAATAGACTTCTCTCTCTCGCGGGTCGTTGAGTCAATTAATTCTGATTTTTTGCCTGTCTGTAATGAAAAATCTATCTATTTAAAAATTGAAGTTAGTGATGATATAGAGGATTTATGGGTTGGCGATCCGGTACGCATAAGACAAATACTGTTAAACCTAGTATCTAATGCAGTTAAATTCACTGAACAAGGAGGTGTAAAAGTTATTGTCAAAAAAGCTGCTCAGCGCGAGGGAATAGAATTAGATGTTATCGACACGGGTATTGGCATGAGCAAAGAAGGACTGTCTCATCTTTTCAATCGATTTCAGCAAGCCGATAACAGCATTACTAGGCGTTTTGGAGGTACAGGCCTTGGCATGTCGATTACAGTTAATTTAATAAACCGCATGGGTGGTAGTATTGATGTAAAAAGTGAACTTGGTAAGGGCACCCGTTTTACAGTGTATTTACCACTTAAGCTATCTCAAAAAGCTCATATTGATGAAACAATTACCCACATTAAAGTACCTGACTTAACAAATCAGACGGTATTAATAGCAGAGGATAACCCTTTAAACACCATGATTATTAAATCAATGCTAGGAGAAACCAATGCTGAACTACACTTTGCACAAGATGGTAAACAAGCTATAGAGTTATTTAATAAGCTCAATCCTAGGCTAGTACTTATGGACATACAAATGCCAAATATGGGGGGTATTGAAGCGTGTGCTCATATACGAAGAGTTAACGAAGCAGTTCCTATTATCGCTCTTACTGCCAATGTAATGAAAGAAAATATTATCGAGTATATGAACTGCGGCTTTAACGGTCACGTTGGTAAGCCTATTGAAAAACACCTGCTGTTTAACACGATTAATGATGTACTCGAAATTAACCAAAATGAAGGCTTAGATTAAAGTTTTCATCAAAATTCACAGCTTATTTTGCTATTTCAATAAGCTATAGATTTTCAAAAAATGGCAAATGAACTGCCCACTCCAAAACACTTATTTAACCTTTACATAACGATTGACTTACAAAAAAAGATCGCCCATAGTCATTAATCATCGGTACACATTGAACCTAATTATAAAACCAATTAGTAGCAACCGCTGCTATCAAAATTAAAATGTGGAGGGGTGCGTTATGAACCGTAAGTCTAAACTAATATACCGTATTATGTTGGCCTCTAAGTTTCATAGCCGTGACAAAGCGATTTCACTTGATAAGCTAAAACAAGGCTGTTGTTTAAGTGAGTCCGAATTGCTAACCGTTTTAAAAGAGCTTGAAATCAACCGGCTCATTAGCTGGGATCCCAGCAAATCAACTTTTCAACTATCCGCTTAAAAGCGGACCAAGCCACTGACTATTTGGTTGTAAGCAGTGGCTTTTGTTCAACACATTTATTTAATCATTTAAGTACTTTATTAGTTGCTTATTCTCAGCGAACAGCGAGAATCAACTTAATCGATTATGTAAACACAAAGTGAATACGTATGCACTTTATTGTTGCAGCTAAACGCGAAGGCTATAGTAAGGACACCTGCTGATTTTTCAATCAGCATATAAAACAAGACAACAAGGCCTTAAAATGACTCATATTACAAAAAAGTGCTTACTTATATTCATACTTTGTTTACTCGCTTCGGCGTGTACTCAAACAACAAATAGTGCCTACCAACCAAAACTCTATGTAAAGATAACGCATCCGGCATGGTCAAAAAATGCAGTGATGTATCAGCTAAATACTCGCCAGTTTACTAAAGAAGGCACTTTTAATGCCGCACAGCAACAACTGCCGCGCTTAAAGAAATTAGGTGTCGATGTTATTTGGTTAATGCCAATTCACCCTATTGGTGAAGAAAATCGCAAAGGCAGTTTAGGCAGCCCCTACTCAGTAAAAGACTACCGAAAAGTAAACCCTGAATTTGGCACACTAGATGATCTTAAAGCCTTTGTGAATAAAGCACATGACATGGGCATGTACGTTATTTTAGATTGGGTAGCAAACCACAGCGCATGGGATAACTGGCTTAGATATGAACACCCCGATTGGTACGATAGAGACTATCAAGGCCAATTTAGACCGACGCCTTGGTGGGATTGGTCTGACATTATCGACTTTGATTATTCAAAACCAGCGCTTCGTGAGTACATGACAGAGTCGATGAAATACTGGGTAAAAGAAGTCGGTATTGATGGCTATCGTTGTGATGTAGCAGGCTTTGTACCCGTAGACTTTTGGAACAATGTACGCCGTGAGCTTGATGACATAAAGCCTGTTTTAATGCTTGCTGAATGGGAATCGCGCGATTTACATGCCGAAGCCTTTGACATGACATACGCTTGGTCATGGTCTGAACACATGCGCAAAATTGTAAATGGTCATGCAGATGTCAGCGCCCTATTTATTTATTATTCATGGAATGAAAGCGCATTCCCAGCTGAAGCTTACCGCCTTGTAGGTGTTGCCAACCATGACACCAATGCTTGGGAAGGTACCATGTTTGAACATTACGGGGAGGCGCTTGAATCTGTCATTGCGCTGTCTGTAGTTGGCGAAGGCTTCCCGATGATTTACAACGGCCAAGAAGCAGGCAACGATAAACGACTCGAATTTTTCGAACGTGACTCTATAAAATGGCAAAAGCACCCTATTGGTGACTTGTATCAGTCACTGTTTGAACTCAAACATAATAATGAAGCACTATGGAATGGCCAATTTGGTGGACGCATGGTACATGTACCAAACACTGCACCAAAAGCAGTACTTAGCTTTGTTCGCGCAAAAGGCAACGATAAAGTATTTGCCGTATTTAATTTCTCGAAAGAACCAAAAACAGTCAGTTTTGAAGAGCCATTATATTTAGGTAAGTACACTGATGCTTTTTCAAAACAGCTAATAGAATTTAATGAAACAACAGAACTCACAATTCCAGCGTGGGGATTTAGAGTGTTTGTGAAATAGTTTTAAGAGCCTAGGTTCTAGGTTCTAGGTTCTAGGTTCTAGGTTCTAGGTTCTAAAGTAAATTGTAAGAAAGAAGACATCATTCATACCAGCTAATAAATCGGTGTAATTTAATAGAAAATTAAAGCGGGTATCGAAAGCGTGTTTAAAAAAGAGATAAGTATGAAGAAAGTCACCCAAAGAAGATTTTGGGTGGCAGTCTTACCAGCCACATCTCGGCACACACGTCACACGCTGTGGCTGCTCCCTTCCGGGCCTGACCAGATTCACCTGCTAGTGTTGCGAGAGGACCAATAAGACTACCATTGAGAGCCTCGTTCGGCGCGGGAGAGATTATCTCTAGTTTTAGCCTGTTATTCAAGGGGTATTCGAAAAAGAAAGTGCGATTGCATGCTTAGTATACAATCGCACAGTAAATAAGTGATTTTCGTTAATTACTTTTCAAGCTCAGCTTTAATGTTGCGCAGAGCTGCTTTTACTTTTTTCATGTTCTCTGGACCCATACGCAGCAATTGTTTTTGCGCATCAGGTAAATTTTCCCACTCAGAATAAGCATATTGATAAGTAACTGAGTTACGTACTAACGGCATTTCACCTTTTGGTTCTGGAGTATCAAGCAGAACGTCAATCGCCTCTTCTAGCGTGCCAGTGAATGCATCACCTTCGTAGCCAATTTCAGCATAAGCTTCGTTAATCAGCGGTTTGTATTCGTCATACATACGTATAACTTGTGCAGCACTTAAACTAGTAAATAGTTTTACGTAAGGGGTGTAACGCTCATAGCTATTTGGATCGATTGTTAAAATATCCCCTTCAATCACTTTAAATGACTCTTTAGGGCGCTCAACAGGCGCATGGCTTAATGCCACTTTACCTTTGGCGATATTATCAACATACACAACACCGCGACGAATAAGGTCATCGGTCACCATTAAGCTCATCACTTGATCGCTTAATAACTCATCCATACGTGCTACAACCACTTCATCGCTTTCATTGAGCGTAGGCAGTGGCTCTACCTCTGGTACTGGCTCTGGGGTTCGCTCTGGAGCCGTTTCAACCACAACTGGCTCTGGTTCTGGCTCTGAGGTTTCAGGTTCAGGCTCAGGGTTTTGATACTCAACCACAGGCACTTCTTCAGTGACAATGTCTTCAACAACTTGCACTGGCTGCTCTTCTGGTTTCAATAAAATAAACGCCGCAACACCGGCGATAATAATTAATATAACAACCGCAAAAATAAGATTATTATTTGATGAACCTGATTTAACTGTAGGCTCTGACGAATGCTCAGACATACACACTCCCTTTAAAAACAAACAAAAAGACGAAAATTAACGTAACTCGCGAGCTAAACTTTGCTTCTTCTAGCTTAAAGACTTACAGTTGATAAATAAAGTAAAGACGCACAACTAGTTAAATGCAAATATGGGTACTAAGTTAAAAAAAACACAGCATTCAAAAGTCGCCTTACTACTTACAGGTGGTGGCGCTCGTGCTGCTTATCAAGTGGGCGTGCTAAAAGCAGTTACTCAAAGCATGCCGCGTACTGCCCCTTTACCGTTTACTATAATTAATGGGACATCAGCAGGCGCAATTAATTCCGCTGCATTAGCATGTTATGCTTCTTGTGCTCATTTAGCGAGCAAAAAACTAGAATGGGTATGGAAGAACTTTTCTACTTCGCAAGTTTATAAAAGCGACTTCATCAGTGTTTTTCTGCATATTCTGCGCAATATGCTAACGAGCTTCCAGTCAGAGCATATAAACCACCCACCAGCGAGCTTATTGAATAACAAGCCGCTTAGAAAACTGCTCAATGAAATACTCGATTTATCACGTATTGAGCGAAATCTGCATAAAAATTATTTAGATGCTGTGTCTATTACTGCTTCTAGTTATACCACGGGTGACTCTGTGGCGTTTTTTCAGTCGCTTACTCAAAAGCCTTGGCGCCGAGCGAAGCGCGAGGGACAAGCAACACGTATAAATGTAGAGCATTTAATGGCATCAAGTGCCATTCCTATGGTTTTTCCAAGTGTGAATGTACATAACCATTATTTTGGTGATGGCTCAATCCACCAGCTATCGCCCTTGAGCCCTTCTGTGCATTTAGGCGCTGAGAAAATTTTTATCATTGGTGTAGACGAACCAAAAGCACCACATCCTCCGGGCTATCAACCACACTACCCAGGACTTTCAAATATTGCGGGTCACTTACTCGACAGTGTATTTACCGATACCTTACAGTCTGATTTAGAGCGTTTACAACGTATCAACCGAACCTTGAGCCTGTTGCCTGCTCGCGACAAACATCAAGAATTAAAGCAAATCGAAACCTGCGTGATTAACCCCTCACAGAACTTTAATGTAATTGCCGCACAGTTTTATGACGATATGCCAATGGCGATTAAAGTGTTATTACGTCTTATCGGGGTAAAAAAACGCTCGCAATCAAGCTTAACCAGCTACTTATTGTTTGAGAAGCGTTACACACAAAAGCTCATCGAGATTGGCTACCAAGATGGCCTTAATAAACTCCCTGAAATTCGTAAATTCTTAGAGCTGGATTAGCTACTCCAAACCATCCAGCAAAAACCGCTCTACTCGCTCTACTCGGCGCGGTTTACCTTGTAGCACTAAAATGTCGCCAGCCAGTAAAATAGTTTGCGATGATGGAGCGTCAATTTCACGGTCTTGCCTACGAAGTGCCCTTACAGATACACGGCGCTGTTCAAGTTTTAATTCGCTGATTTTTTGGTTCACAGCATAAGCTCGCTCGGGTAAAGCAATAACATGCAAATATTCTAGGCGGTCTGAACTTGCTTCTTCTCCATCGAGCTTGTCGCCGGTAAAAAAGCCATTTAAAAATTGGTAACGGTTACTACGTTCTTTACTTACTCTGCGGATAATGCGAGTCATAGGCACTCCCGACATATAAAGAACATGAGAAACTAGCATCAAGCTTGCCTCAAGGGTTTCGGGCACCACTTCTGTCACACCCAGTTCTTTTAGTGTTTCGAGTTCACTATCATCACGCATACGCACAAGAATCTTGACCTTGGGAGCGATTTGCTTGATGGCATCAACCACTATTTGTGTTTGCTCAAAGTCGGTAAAGGTAATGATCACTAGCCTTGCTCGCTCTACCCCAGCTGACTTTAAAATATCTTTTTGATTTACATGACCAAATATAACAGGCTCGCCAGCGGCTTTTGCTTCTTGCAATAAGATTGGATTACTCTCTACTGCTACGTACTCAATTGCCTCGGGCTTTAAAAACCGCGCGATGGTTTGTCCAACCCGTGAAAACCCACAGATCACAACATGGTTATGGTACAACGGACTACTCGCAGCGGGTTGCTGCCAATGTTGCCCTGTTTGACTTAAAAGGCCGAGTTTTTTAATAATTAACGGTGTTTTTTCGATAAGATAAGGCGTGAGTGCCATCGATAGCACCCCTACTGCAATTAAAAACGATGCTTGCTCTGCACTGATTAAAAGGTGCTGCGAAGCAAGGGCAATAAGTACAAAACCAAACTCCCCCATTTGCCAAAGCATGATCCCCGCAGAAACAGCATCTTGCTTACGCTCACCCATTACTTGAGCAGCAATCGATAACACCGCTATTTTAAAGAACAACAAGCCAACCAGTACAGTGATGATCCAATACCAACTACTAAGCACATAAAGTACATCAAGCTGCATACCTACTGTGACAAAGAACAGCCCCATTAAAATATCGCGAAATGGCCGAATATCCGCCTCTAGCTGGTGACGGTAATGACTTTCTCCTAACATCATCCCTGCTAAAAAAGCGCCTAATGCCATTGATAAGCCAAACAAGTATGTAAGCCCAGCTGCGAATAATGCAACCAATAGCGTGGTTAACATAAATAGCTCATCGGTTCTCACTAATGCGATTTCGCTAAATACCTTGGGGAGTATCCACTTACCTATAGCAAAGAGTAAAACACAAACCAATGCGCCTTTAGTGAGTGCAAACGCCAATGCGCCTACAATTTCCTCTGAGCCGCTTTGTGCTAGCAGTGGATAAACAATAAGTAATGGCACAACCGCGATGTCTTGGAATAGCAATACGCCAATGGCAAGTTGGCCTCGTCGTTGGTTAAGCTCTCCAGATTCTTTAAGTAGCTTTACAACCACTGCGGTTGAAGATAGCGCCATTAAGCTGGCAATAGTAAAACTATTTAGTAAGCTGTAATCAAGCAGCAACAAAATCAGCATAAACACAATGCTGGTGACAACCACTTGTAATGAGCCAAGGCCGAAAACGATATTACGCATAGCCCTTAAACGGGGTAACGAAAACTCTAGACCTAAACTAAATAATAAAAACACAATACCTAGCTCAGCCACAAAGTGCATTTCATGGCTTTGCGCCATCCAGCCAATACCGTGACTCCCCGCCAACACCCCAGTTGCCAGGTACGCAAGAATAGGTGGTAAGCCAATTCGTTTGAAGAACCAAACAAATAATACGGCAGCAACTAGCAAGCCAAACACTTGAATCAGCACATTTTGCAAGCAATAAACTCCCTTCTACTTGATGATAAAGCTGTAGCCTTCTTTAACTATAGCAACCATTTGTTTTTCAGCCAGTTTAAAAAAGTGGCACAAATCTCGCTAAGTAGGAGTAACTAAACACTCCGGGGGGAGAATTTTAATGGAAAATGTCCATATTTTGACGCAGCGAGTGTCTGCGCGAGGCGAATTTCTGCCGTTTTCGGCAGAGCATTACCGAATAAATGAAACAAATAATCCACATGACTTAATTGCTAAGCTGCAAACCACACTTTCAATTGAGAATATACTGACGATTTTTGCTAATCATGCAAAACAACTGATTAATTTATCGGGATTACAGTTCCAGTCTTCACTCGGCGTGTCTCAGAGTGCAGGGAGTGATACATCTCAAACGCCTTACTCTTTTGATTTAGATATCGAAAGTGAGCGTTTAGGGCAATTAATTTACTTTAGCCAATTCCCAATGGGTAAAGGCATAGAAGCTAAATTAGAACAGTTACACAGTGCGCTGGTTTATCCACTTCGTAATGCCATTATGTATAACCGCGTATTACGTTTGGCAACGAAAGATGCCCTAACAGGCTTAAATAACCGAAGTCAATTTAATGACAGTTTGGCGCAAAAGCTTGAACGTTGTCGTCGCCAAAACCGACCATTTAGCCTAATGTTGCTTGATTTAGATAATTTCAAACAAGTGAACGATAGTTTCGGTCATAAAATTGGTGATGATGTTTTACAAGAGTTCTCAGAAGTACTATGCAGTAGTGTTAGAGGAACAGACTCAATTTTTCGCTTTGGTGGCGACGAGTTTGCACTATTAATTGACGACCCAGAATTCACAACTAACAAAGTAGTTGCAGAGCGAATTATGCGGCTGGTGAAAAAGTCTAACTTGATGACACAATACCGCGTAACTTCTAGTATTGGTTATACTTTAGCAACTAACCAAGATTGCGAAAATGATGTATTTGCCCGTGCAGATAAAGGTCTGTACAAAGCTAAAGCAGCAGGAAGAAACTGCGCCAGAGCTTTTTAATTAACAGAAAGCCTAGCATCCCCCGCTAGGCTTTTTTAACTTTAAACTTATAGCAAAGTAATACCAGCCAAAAGCCAGCAAAAAAGCCGCTTAACAAGTAGAGCAGTGCAGCCATGGTGGTAAGGGGTGATACCATCACTAAGGCCAATGGCGTAAGTACACCTAAAATAAAGAATATACCACCTTTACCTGACCAATATCCTAGTAGCAATACTGAACACAACAGGCCGCCAGCTAAGGCATAAAGTAGTGTCAGTAAGCTCAAGTCTGTATAAACAAAACCAGCAATAACAGCAACTAACAGTGACAACACCAAACCTAGTGGTGCCTTATTAACTAGTGATAAACCAACATGTGGTTGTTCACTCATAGAATATCTCCCAAAAAATTCCATCTTCAACACTGTGCTCAGCGCTAGTGAAATAGCCCACTACTTGCACGAGTTGATCGTTATAAAAAATAAGTGGTGTTTGCGCACGTAACCAAGGGGCCACTTTGGCATCTTTAAACCAATGTTTTAAGGTGTTTGAGCCGGGTTTTTTTAATGGTTTTATACGTGCTTGCGGCTTATTAAATTCAACGCTTACTTGCTCATTTTTTAAAGGCTTTCTGATGCCCTTCCCCTGCTTAACGATAAGTTTACGGCCATCAGTGAGCTCTATAGGCTGTAAGTTAATATCCATTGCCTGTGGTATTGCCTGCTCAGTCACAAAGTACCAATGTTGCTGATGACGACGAACATCGCCGCTTTGCAAACAAATTTTTAGCTGCGCATCAGCTTGTGCCGTTAAACCTTGTTCAATAATTTGCTGTAGCTGATTTTCTGAAGGTAGTTGATGAGTAAACTGATTTAGCCACGCACGCACAAGATTTGCTTGTCTGGGCTTACTAAACTCCGCAATTGCCGCGCAGCTTAAACCACCCTGTGAATTTTGGCAGTGTGCAAGGTCACTTTGCGTATATTCATCGAGCAGCGATTGCTGTTGTTGTAACAGCCGAATACTGCGCGCTGCACTTTTTTCAAATCCTTGAAAACGCTCCATTAAAATAGGCAAAACTTGATGACGTAAAAAATTGCGGTCAAAGCGCTCATCAATATTTGAGTCATCGGTGATATGGCTAATGGCAAATTTAACGGCAAACTGTTCAATTTGCTCACGTGTGATATTAATCAGCGGTCGAAAACATACTCGCCCAGACGCTAATAACCGCGTTTGTGGCATTGATGCTAAGCCTTGCAGGCCTGAGCCGCGTTTAAGCCGCAACAAGAAGGTTTCGAGCTGGTCATTTAAGTGCTGACCAAGCAGTATTACACTGCCTACCTCGCAGTTTTCGTCAAGAGCTTGGTATCTTGCCTCGCGCGCTTGTGCCTCGAGTGAAGTTCGCGAGCGCTCTTGGATTTCAACGCGCACCGCTTTAAATGCTACACCGAGCTCTTCACATAGTGACTTACAAAATCCTTGCCACTCATCGGCATACTCACTCAAACCATGATTAACATACACAGCTTCAAGCTTAAGCTCTGGGCGCTGCTTTTGAACTTGGTTCATTAAATGTAACAACACAACAGAGTCAACACCGCCTGATAAGGCAACACTAAAGCAGCTGTGTTCAGCGTTCAGCAACGGCTGTAATTGTGCTAAAAAATGGTGATATAAGTCTGATGTTTGCATTAAAAACCAATGAGTATACAAGCGTCTGTGTTATCAGCATTATAAAACAAAAAAAGCCGCAAAAGCGGCTTTTTTCAATTTTAAGCAGTGTTTAGCAATAACCAAACGACATTAAACGCTTGTAACGCTGATCAAGCATTTCATCAAGTGAAAGGCCTTGTAATTCAGCTAGGTCGCGTTTAAGTTGGTTTTTAAGGTTACGTGCCATCGCATCGTAATTACGGTGCGCACCACCTAAAGGCTCTTCAATCACATTGTTGATTAAATCAAGCTCTTTAACGCGTGCTGCGGTTACACCCATTGCTTCTGCAGCTAATGGTGCTTTATCTGCGCTTTTCCATAAGATTGATGCGCAACCTTCTGGCGAGATCACAGAGTAAGTGCTGTATTGCAACATGTTAACGCGGTCACCCACACCAATTGCAAGTGCACCACCTGAACCACCTTCACCAATTACAGTACAGATCGTTGGTACTTTTAACGCAGCCATTACTTTAAGATTGCGTGCGATAGCCTCACTTTGACCACGCTCTTCAGCACCAACACCTGGGTATGCCCCTGGTGTGTCGATAAATGTCATAATTGGCATTTTAAAGCGCTCAGCCATTTCCATTAAGCGTAATGCTTTACGGTAACCTTCTGGCTTTGGCATACCAAAGTTGCGTTTGATTTTTTCAGCCGTGTCACGACCTTTTTGTTGGCCGATAACCATTACAGGTTGACCTTCAAAACGTGCAATACCACCTAATATAGCTGGGTCGTTAGCGAAGGTACGGTCGCCTGCTAGTTCGTCAAACTCCGTGAAAATGCGCTCGATGTAATCACGAGTATAAGGACGCAACGGATGACGGGCTAACTGAGAAACCTGCCAAGCACCTAATTCAGAGAAAATTTTCTCTTTCATTTCAGCACTTTTTTCTTTTAATCGACTGACTTCCTCTTCTAATCCAAGGTCTAATTCGCCAGCGCGGCTTACATTTTGTAATTCTTCAATTTTTGCTTCTAATTCTGCGATTGGAAGCTCAAAATCAAGATAATTGAGGCTCATGCTCTAAACTACCTAATTAATTAAATTCTAGTTCTACATCTTGCGCCGCCATCAATGACAACTTATGAATTAAGTCATCACTAGGCGTAACACACCATTCAGTCCCTAAGGTAATCTCAGCCAACGCATCCGGACGTTGATAGAATACTTTAATAGGACATGTACCAAACTTATAAGGTTCAAGTACTTTTTGTAAATTATCGAAGAAGTTTGCCTCGATCTGCACCATATTCAGCGTCATTTTAATCGCTTTTATACGTTTTTCTCGCGCTTCGGCAATGGTGCATATGTCTCTAGCGGTCATTGTAATGCCACCAGAGAAGTTATCAAAGCTGACCTGTCCGGATATTACCAAGATATTGTTAACTTGCAGCATATCTTGGTACATTTCAAACTGTTCTGGGAATAAGCGTACATCAATACGGGCACTCTTGTCATCTAAAGTTATAAGACCCCAACGATTTCCCTTTTTATTTATCAAGGTTCGGGCATTGATCACAAGGCCAGCCGCTGTTGACTGCACATCACGATTTGTGGGCTGCAAGTCTACTAGCCTTCCCGAGGTGTAATGCTTTAGTTCTTTACGATACTGGTTAATTGGATGGCCAGTTAAGTAAAGCCCTAAGGTCTCTTTTTCACCGTCTAGCCATTGCTTATCAGTTAAGTCTGTCGCTTTGATAAACGCCTGTTCAACTTCGTCTGGTTCAGTAGCCAATAAACCAAACAAATCTGCTTGCCCTAATGACTCTGCTTTATGATGTTGATCTGCCGCTCGCATGGCATCTTTTAAGCTCGCTAATAAGGTCGCACGACCTGGCTGGGTTTTATCTGGACCAAGTTGATCGAGTGCGCCTGCATAGATAAGTTTTTCGACCACGCGTTTGTTTATGCGTTTTAAGTCAACTCTGGCACAAAAATCAAATAAGTCTTTAAACGGGCCGCCTTCACTTCGAGCTTCTAAAATAGCTTCAACCGGTGCTTCACCCACGCCTTTAATGGCACCAATGCCATAAACAATCTCACCTTTTAGATTAACAGTAAACTTGTACTCACCGGCATTTACATCAGGCGGTAACAAGGTCAGTTTCATGTTTTCACATTCATCAACCAAGGTAACAATTTTATCGGTGTTATCCATATCCGCCGACATTACTGCCGCCATAAACTCAGCTGGATAATGGGTCTTCATCCACAGGGTTTGATACGACACCAGTGCATAAGCAGCAGAGTGCGATTTGTTAAAACCATAACCCGCGAATTTCTCTACCAAGTCGAAGATTTTCATTGCAAGTTCGCCGTCAACGCCATTATTTATAGCGCCTTCTTCAAAAGTCGAACGTTGCTTTGCCATCTCTTCAGGCTTTTTCTTACCCATTGCACGACGAAGCATGTCAGCGCCACCAAGGGTATAACCGGCAAGTACCTGCGCAATTTGCATTACTTGTTCTTGATAAAGAATGATACCGTAGGTCGGCTCAAGAATAGGCTTTAGGCTTTCATGTTGCCACTGAACGTCTGGGTAAGATATTTCTTCTCGGCCGTGCTTACGGTCGATAAAGTTATCTACCATGCCTGATTGCAATGGACCTGGGCGGAACAGTGCCACCAGTGCGATCATATCTTCGAAGCAGTCGGGCTTTAGACGACGAATAAGATCTTTCATACCACGAGATTCGAGCTGGAATACCGCGGTGGTTTCGGCGCGTAGCAATAACTCAATACTTGGCTTGTCATCAAGTGGAATGGCGTTAATATCAACCGGCTCTTTACCCTCGCGGGCTAGGCGCTCATTGGTCATATCAAGCGCCCACTGCAAGATGGTAAGCGTTCTTAAACCTAAGAAGTCAAACTTAACTAGGCCCGCCGTCTCAACGTCGTTTTTATCAAATTGAGTAACCGGGAATTTACCTTCATCATCACAATAAAGGGCCGCAAAGTCAGTGATAGTGGTTGGTGATATTACAACACCACCAGCGTGTTTACCGGCGTTACGTGTACACCCTTCGAGGATGCGACACATATCGATAAGCTCTTTTACCTCTTCATCACCGTCGTAGGCTTCTTGTAAACGAGGCTCTACATCAAACGCTTTAGCCAAGGTCATGCCCGGATCGCCCGGTACTAATTTTGAAATACGATCAACAAAGCCGTAAGGGTGACCAAGTACACGGCCTACGTCACGGATAACCGCTTTTGCAGCCATGGTACCAAAGGTGATGATCTGAGATACCGCGTCACGGCCATAAAGCGCCGCTACGTGGTCAATTACCTCATCGCGCCTATCCATACAGAAGTCGACGTCGAAATCGGGCATTGAAATACGCTCAGGGTTCAAGAAACGTTCGAAGAGTAGGTCAAACTCTAGCGGATCAAGATCGGTAATCTTCAGTGCATAAGCAACCAGTGAACCGGCACCCGAACCACGTCCTGGACCTACTGGAATATTGTTATCTTTACTCCACTGAATGAACTCCATTACGATCAAGAAGTAACCCGGGAAACCCATTTGGTTGATTACGTCGAGCTCTATTTTCAGACGCTCATCATACTCACCCCGTTTTTCTTTACGCTCTTGCTCATCAGGGAATAAAAACTGTAAACGCTCTTCAAGACCATCTTCAGAGACTTTAACCAAGAAGTCTTCAATTTTCAGTGAACCGGTTGGGTAATCAGGTAAGAAGTAAGTTCCTAGCTGCACGGTTACATTACAGCGCTTGGCAATTTCTACGGTGTTTTCTAACGCTTCTGGAATATCGCTAAATAGCTCAGCCATTTGCTCCGCTGTTTTTAGATATTGCTGCTCAGAAAAACGTTTTGGTCTGCGTTTATCTTCTAGGGTATATCCGTCATGGATTGCCACTCGGATTTCGTGGGCTTCAAAGTTTTCTGGTTTTAAAAACACCACTTCATTCGTTGCCACCACAGGTAACTGCTCTTTTGCGGCAAGCTCAACAGCCAGATGCAGATAATCTTCTTCTAGGGGGCGTTCAGTACGAATAAGCTCAATATAATAATGATCGCTAAAGTGCTGCTTATAAAAGCTAACCACAGACTCAATAAGGCCAGGGTTGCCTTTTAGTAGGGCTTTGCCTAAGTCGCCATCTTTAGCGCCTGATAATAAAATCAGGCCATTTTTATTCTCTACCAACCATTCGCGATCAACCACAGGGCGATGAAATAAATGCCCGCGCTGGTACGCTTTAGAGATCAATAAGGTAAGGTTTTTATAGCCTTCGTTATCTTTCGCTAAGATGGTAATGCGACTTGGTTCATCCTCAAATTCAGGGCTTCTTAACCAAAAGTCAGCACCAACAATAGGCTTAATCCCAGCGCCATGCGCCGCACCATAAAATCGCACCAAACCACATAAGTTCATCTGGTCAGTGATTGCCAGCGCTGGCATTTGCAACTCTTCAGCTTTAGCTACAATCGGCTTGGTTTTAGCAAGGCCGTCCACCATTGAGAAATCTGAGTGAACACGTAAGTGAACAAATTGCGGCGCAGGCATTACAATTGCTCTCCTTTCAACGCCAAAATGCGCTGAACAGGTTTAAAGCTCTTACGATGCTCTGCAATTGCCCCGTATTGTTCGAGTGCCGCAAAGTGCGCTTTAGTTGGATAGCCTTTATGACCTGCAAAGCCATAGTCAGGATAACGCTTATCAAGCTCAATCATTTCTTCGTCACGGGCAACTTTCGCTAAAATAGATGCCGCAGAAATCTCTTCAACGAGGCTGTCACCTTTTACTACCGCCTGTGCCGGCACAGTTAACTGGCTAGGCACACGATTACCATCAATAAAAACAAACTCAGGCTTTACACTTAAGCCTTCAACCGCACGGCTCATTGCAAGCATAGTGGCATGAAGAATATTTAACTCGTCAATTTCAGTTGGGCTGCAACGGCCAATGGCATAGCACAGAGCTTTTTCTTTTATTTCTATCGCTAATAATTGGCGTTTTTTATCTGTTAACTTTTTAGAATCAGCTAAACCTGCTATTGGCTTATTCGGATCAAGTATTACCGCAGCGGTAACAACATCACCCACTAATGGGCCACGGCCAACTTCATCTACACCCGCTATATAATTAACATTCGGTCGTTCAATTTGCATTTAGTAACTCCGCGACTGCAGCTGCAGCTTGTTCGTTGGCATTTAATCTTATGTCTTTATGAATAGCTAAAAAGCGCGCTCTTAATTCGCTGTTATCCGTATTCAACATAGGTGTTAGCGCAGCTGATAAGTTTTCAACATTACACTCAGTTTGTAAGTATTCTGGAACAAGTTCTTCATCGGCTAATAAATTAGGCAACGAAAAATATTTAATGTTAAAAGTGAATAGTGTTTTAAAAATCCAATAACTCAGTGGCTTAATTTTGTAGCCCACGACCATCGGCTTTTTATACAGCATGCCTTCAAGCGTTGCGGTACCTGAGGCAAGTAAAATGGCATCAGCAGCTTGCATTGCAAGGTTTGATTGACCATCCAATAATTGCAGTTTTAAATCAGGGGCTGTTCTTTCTAAAATCTCACAAAACTGTGCTTTTCGTTTTTCATTGACTAACGGCACTACAATTTTAAGATCAGGATTTTGCGCCTGTAATTTCGCTGCTGTTTGAATATAGGTTTCGCTTAAAAGCCCTACTTCAGAACCCCGGCTACCTGGTAACAAAGCAAGTACTTTATCTGTTTGTGATAAACCAAGCTGGTTACGCGCTTCGGTTTGGTCGTGCTCAAGCGCAATATCATCAGCTAATGTGTGACCCACAAATGTACAAGGTACATTGTGTTTATCGTAAAAAGCTTTTTCAAATGGCAATAGTGCCAGCACTAAATTAGTAGCCGCACTGATTTTATGTATACGTTTTTCGCGCCACGCCCACACTGATGGACTAACATATTGAATCGTTTTGATACCTGCATCTTTTAACGGTTTTTCAACACGTAAATTAAAATCAGGCGCATCAATGCCAATAAATACATCCGGTGGGTTGTCGATAAAATGCTGCACCAATTGTTTGCGTATTTTGAGTAGACGCGGTAATCGGCCAAGCACTTCGACTAAGCCCATCACTGATAATTCGTCCATATCGAATAATGTATTGCAACCAGCCGCTTGCATACGCGGGCCCGCAATCCCCTCAAAAATAGCATCAGGAAAACGGCGTTTAAGTGCTTTTATTAACCCTTCACCTAAAATATCACCTGATAACTCACCTGCCACCAAGGCAATACGTAACGGCTTTGTATGTTCTTTCATTCGTTGATAATTCGCAACTTTTGGCACTAATGTAAATGAGTTTACCGTGTTTTAGCAGTCGGATAAATGTCACAGAGTTAATAAATACTAGAAATCGAAATTACGCTAAAAAGTCGTCGATTCTTTATACACAGTTTACCGCTCAAAGTAGCGGTAGATAATTAGTCAGATTCTTAAAAATAATAAAAATTAACTAAGTAAGCCATAGTAAATGAGCTTTTTATAACGATTAAATATTTGAAAGTGTAGAGCATTATCTCTAACCTGTAGAAAAGATATACAGAGGCTGTCTGTCTTTTTTTCGTACTTTTCTATTGACTAAAATGGATACAAGGTTAGAATTCACAAAGTTTCAATAATTACTGAAACTTTATAACTTATTTTTGTCGTGTCTACCGCACCCGCTAACAAGGAGCTAAACGATGATAGATGAAACATTTGTGGATCTATCGCGATTGCAATTTGCAATCACTGCCCTATTTCACTTCCTATTTGTTCCACTTACCTTAGGTATGACGTGGATTTTGGTGATCATGGAATCCGTTTACGTGATGACTGGTCGCGAAATTTATCGTGATATGACTAAGTTCTGGGGGAAATTGTTTGGTATCAACTTTGCGATTGGTGTGGCCACGGGTCTAACTATGGAGTTTGAGTTTGGTACCAATTGGTCTTATTACTCTCACTATGTGGGCGATATTTTTGGCGCACCACTGGCAATTGAAGGCTTAATGGCTTTCTTTTTAGAATCGACTTTTGTGGGTATGTTCTTTTTAGGCTGGGAGCGTTTGAGTAAACGTCAGCATCTAGGTGCAACCTTCTTAATGGCATTAGGGACTAATTTATCTGCACTATGGATTTTAGTCGCAAATGGTTGGATGCAAAATCCGGTAGGTGCTGAATTCAATTACCAAACCATGCGTATGGAAATGACCAGCTTTGCTGAACTAGTATTTAACCCTGTTGCACAAGTTAAGTTTATTCATACTGTATCAGCTGGTTATGTTGCAGCATCTATGTTTGTACTGGGTATTAGTAGTTGGTACATCTTAAAAGGTCGTGACCTTGCTTTTGCCAAACGCTCATTTTCGGTCGCATCAGGGTTTGGTTTAGCGTCTATTTTGTGTGTGATTTTACTGGGTGATGAATCTGGCTACGAAGTTGGCGAGGTGCAAAAAGTAAAACTCGCAACGATTGAAGCTGAGTGGCACACCGAAGAGGCCCCTGCCGCATTTACGCTGGTAGGTATTCCTGACTCAGAAGAGCAAGTCACTCACGCCGCTGTAAAAATCCCCTACGCACTGGGTATTATTGCTACTCGCTCAATTGACGAGCAAGTAACGGGCATTAAAGACCTTGAAGAGCAGCATGAAAAGCGTATTCGTAATGGCATGATTGCATACGAATACTTAGAAAAGCTTCGCAGCGGTGAAGACACTCCTGAAAACATTGCAAAATTCGATACCTTAAAAGCTGATTTAGGCTATGGTTTGCTACTTAAGCGCTATACGCCTAACGTGGTTGATGCAACAGAAGAGCACATTCAAAAAGCAGTGAAAGATTCAATCCCTCAAGTGGGCCCAATGTTCTGGTCATTTAGGATCATGGTTGGTTGTGGTGTGATCATGCTTGGCGTATTTGTCTTATCGTTTTATTACAACGCACACCGAATTATTGAGCAAAAGCGTTGGTTATTGTGGGCTGCGGTATGGAGTATTCCACTGCCTTGGATTGCTATTGAGTTTGGTTGGATTGTTGCTGAATACGGCCGTCAACCGTGGGCTATTTCGGAAATTTTACCGACCTTCTTGGCAACCTCATCACTGACGGTCAATGACCTATTGATTAGTATTACTGGTTTCTTAGTATTCTACACAGGTCTTGCTGCGGTTGAAGGTTGGCTGATGCTGCGCTTTATAAAACAAGGGCCAAGCTCGCTTCATACTGGTAAATATCACCATGAACTTGTCAAAGCAGATAGTCTTGCAAGCCAAGGAGCTCAATCATGATTTTTGATTACGAAACTCTTAAACTAATTTGGTGGCTGTTAATTGGTGTATTACTGATTGGCTTTGCAGTGACCGATGGTATGGACATGGGTGTGGCTATTTTGCTTCGCCTAGTGGGTAAAACCGATGTTGAACGCCGAACGGTTATTAACACCATTGGTGCTCACTGGGATGGTAACCAAGTTTGGTTCATCACTGCTGGGGGGGCGCTTTTTGCAGCCTGGCCTATGGTCTACGCGGCTGCGTTCTCTGGCTTTTACTTTGCCATGATGCTGGTATTATTTGCGCTATTTTTCAGACCACTTGGCTTTGATTACCGCTCAAAAATAGATTCACCGCGCTGGCGTAATAACTGGGATTGGGGCCTATTTGCAGGTAGTTTTATTCCGGCTCTAGTATTTGGTGTGGCATTTGGTAACTTGCTACAAGGTGTGCCTTATCACATTGATGACCTACTGCGTGTTAGCTACCAAGGCTCATTCTTCGCGCTATTAAATCCATTTGCCATTGTTGCAGGCCTTGTGAGTGTACTTATGCTCGTTGGCCACGCTGGTATGTGGCTACAACTTCGTACTGATGCGGAGGTTGCAAAACGCTCAGCACAATATGGCCGATATGCACTGATGGCGTTTATTGTATTGTTTGCTTTAGCAGGTGTGTGGGTATCTCAACTTGATGGTTATACAATCGTCAGCATGGGCGATACTCAAGGCTATGCCAACCCACTGGCTAAAACAGTCAAGCAGGCACCGGGTGCATGGCTTGATAACTATACAAAAATGCCATTAACCATGCTGTTCCCTGCCCTTGCATTCGTTATGGCGGCATTGGCAATAGTGTTATCTAAATTACAAAAACCAGCGATGGCACTGATCGCTTCAAGCCTAATGCTTGCTGGCGTGATACTCACTGCGGGTATGTCAATGTTCCCGTTTGTTATGCCTTCGAGCAACAACCCTAATATTAGTTTAACCATGTGGGATGCGGTTTCGAGCCATATGACACTTAACGTGATGTTTATTGCTGCGGTTATTTTTGTACCACTTATTCTTATCTACACAACATGGTGTTATGTGAAGATGTGGCGCAAAGTAACCATCAGTGAAATTGAAAACAACACTCACGGTAGCTATTAAGGAGATTAAAATATGTGGTATTTTGCCTGGATTTTAGGTGTTCTATTAGCCTGTACACTGGGAGTGATCAACGTAATGTGGTACGAATTTCACCAACATAAAGATTCGATTGCTGATGATGAGCTAGAGCTGTACGCGAGACTCAAAAACACCGATGACAACTAAACCCCGACCAAATCGCGCGCAGCAGCAAACGCTGCGCGCTTTTTTAAAGCAGTATAGCCAGTCCGCTTCAGGACTTCTTAAATTAAGCATTAGTCTGGGCACACTCAATGCCCTGTTAATGATTGCCTCTTGTTACCTTCTTGCGAACGCGGTTCATCAAGTTATGTTTGAACAAGCAAACTTGCAAGCCGTAAGCCCATTGTTATGGCCTCTTGCGGGGCTCATTTTAGTTCGTGCTTTGTTGGTTGCGCTAAGTGAACGGGTGAGTAACCTTGCCGCGTTAAAAATAAAAAACGTGATGCGTAATACATTGCTAGAAAAGCTCAGCAAACTTGGGCCAGCATACACTGAACAAAAAGGTCACGGCGCAACACTTAACACCTTACATAATGGGGTTGAAGCACTGCATCAATATTACGCCAACTACATTCCAAGTGTGGCTTACAGTGCACTTATTCCATTAGCGATATTAGTGGTGATTTTTCCAACTGATTACAAAGCAGGCCTCATATTCCTTTTAACAGCCCCGCTTATCCCCTTTTTTATGATTTTAGTGGGCCATAAAGCGGAGCAGTTAAACCAAGAACGCTGGCAACAGCTAGCGGTACTTGGCAATTACTTTTTTGACCGATTACAAGGACTGACTCAACTTAAGCTTTTTAATGCAACCAAGCGTGAGCTAAATAGCATAAGTCAGATATCTGATGATTACCGTGGTGCAACTATGGGGGTGCTGAAAGTTGCCTTTTTATCGTCTTTCGCCCTTGAGTTTTTAGCAACCATTAGTGTTGCCCTTGTTGCTGTGATCATTGGCTTTAGATTATTTTTTGGTACGCTCGATTTTGCGACCGGTTTTGTGGTGCTATTACTGGCCCCTGAGTTTTACTTACCACTTCGGCAAATGGGCACTCATTATCATGCAAAACTCGAAGGGATCAGCGCCGCTGCTGATATGGTCGATATAATCAATCAAAGCGACGCCGATGAACATTTGGGTACCTCTAAACTTGAGTTACCGATAAAAGACATACAGCTGAATGCGCTTACTTTTCACTACCCTGAGACAAACGAAGGGGTGACTGATATCAGCTTAAGCCTGCCAAGCACAGGCTTAGTTGCCTTTGTAGGTGAAAGCGGCTCGGGTAAAAGTACTTTGTTTGATTGTCTATTGGGTTTTCATCATCAAGCCAACAATGCCATTCACATTAACGGACAGCCACTGAGCGATACCGCCTTAGCTGATTGGCAAGCACAGCTTGCGTGGATCCCACAACAAGCCACATTATTTTATCGAACCGTTGCAGAGAACCTACGATTAGCAAAACCAGATGCAAGCCAAGCTGAACTTGAGGAAGCGGCTAATAAAGCTGGTGCGCTTGAGTTTATAAACGCCCTACCTAATGGCTTTGATACACAGCTTGGTGAACAAGGAGAAGGCCTCTCAGGGGGGCAAAAGCAGCGTATTGCCCTTGCCCGTGCATTTTTAAAAAATGCCCCTGTGCTAATGCTTGATGAGCCTACAGCTCACTTAGACAGCCAAACAGAGCATTTAATCAACCAAGCAATCCGAGATTATGCAAAAGATCATTTAGTGCTGGTTATTGCTCACCGACTGAATACAGTTAAACATGCCGACACCATTTACGTTATGCAACAAGGTCAAATTGTTGAGTCTGGTCATTATCAGCAACTCACCGAACAAGCAGGCCTATTTGCTAAGCTTGTGAGCCAAGGTGAAGCCCATGCATAACTTCATACGTTTATTAAAACTTTGCAAACCTCATGCAAGCATGCTGCTTTTGGGGGCTTTTTTAGCAAGCTTAACGGTACTTGCAAATGTCGGTTTACTCGCCATCTCGGGCTGGTTTTTAGCAGCCATGGCAGCGGCGGGTATTGCCGGTGTGCAGATGAACTACTTTACCCCTGCAGGGGTGATCCGCTTTTTAGCTATCGTGCGCACAGCGTCTCGTTACGGCGAGCGAATGATAACTCATAACGCTACCTTTTTGTTACTGAGCGAAATTCGCGTAAAAATGTTCAAGATTCTTAGCCAACTCAACAACGTTGACTTAGCAATGACTCGTAGTAGCGACTTGTTCAACCGCCTACAAAACGATGTTGATGCGTTAGATAAGTTTTACCTAAATGTGCTGCTGCCAATTATCGTCGCTCTTATCAGTATTCCTATCGTAATGGCATTCATGGCAATGTATAACGCTGATGTTGCGTTGCTATGCTTTATTTCATTAATGATTATTGGCGTGTTACTTCCGGCTCTATTGAGCCATAAACTTCGCCAACAAGCACATGCTGAAACACAGCTTTCAGCAGAGTTAAGATCTGAGCTTGCTGATACACTATCAGGTGCCAGAGAGCTGGCTGTATATCAAGCACACGCCGCGCAGCTTGCCCATTGTGATTCACTCAGTAAGCAATACAACAGCTTGCTATATAATCGACACAAAGCCATAGCAAACAGTAATGGCTTAAGCACTTTGGTGATCCAACTCACCATGCTTGCCAGTGTATTTATGATAATTCCACTGGTCGCAACAGCTACTATGAAAAACGTTGAACTAGCTATGCTCGCGTTATTTGTATTAGCCAGCTTTGAGACTGTACTAACTTTGCCAAGTGCGTTTATAGAATTACCAAATGCTGTAAGCGCAGCACAGCGACTATTTACACTTGAAGACAAACTCGAAGAGCATAATGAACAGAAGCAAACACATGCAATACCACACAGTGCTCTTGGCCTTGAGTTCAAAAATGTTAATTACCGATACCAAGGCGCAACCAGTAACGCACTGAATGAAATTAACTTATCAATTGCTTCAGGCAGTAAATTAGCTCTAGTTGGTGCCAGCGGCAGTGGCAAAACCACTCTGGTTAACTTACTAACAGGGCTTTGGCCTATCCAATCAGGCACGCTTGAACTAACCACTAAAGAAAATACTTTTGAGCTAAGCAAGCTTAGTCATCAGCAGCGCTTCAAATGCATGACTATCGTGGCTCAGCAGCATCATATTTTTGATGGCACGCTTCGGGAGAATCTTCGCTATGCAGCTTTTGATGCGACAGATGAAATGCTTATTGAAGCCTGTGAACAAGCAGAACTTGGCTCATGGTTAAGCAATTTAAAAGATGGGCTAAACACTCGTTTAGGCACCGCAGGCAGAAAGCTATCTCATGGTCAGTCGCGTCGTGTTGCCATTGCCCAAGCTCTATTAAGGCAAGGTAATTTAATCATTCTTGATGAGCCAACAGAGAGTCTAGATAACCACACTAAGCAAAACTTGCTGACTACGCTTGAGAAAATATGGGCAGATAAAACCATGCTAACCATTACTCACGACCCAGCAATGCTAAGTCGTGTTGATAAAGTGATTTGGTTAGAACAAGGACAAGTGAGAGCCCTTGCAAGTCATGCTGAATTAGTTGCTAATGAAGCTGACTACGTAGAGCTTATTACCCGCTTTTAATCTAGCTGTTCAACGGTAACGTCAATCACACCTTGCTTTGTTGATGCGATTTGTGAAAACGCCTTTTTTGATAAATCAATAATGCGACCGCGGATAAATGGGCCGCGGTCATTAATGGTCACAATCACGCTTTTATTATTAGCAATATTAGTGACTTTTACTTTACTACCAAAGCCAAGTGTTTGATGAGCCGCGCTCAATGCCTGTTGATTAAATACCTCACCACTTGCAGTAGTTCGGCCATGATATTTATCAGCGTAATAACTGGCTTTGCCTTTTTCTATCGTTCCCTTAGTTACCGAAGGCGCAGTACTACAACCAGTTATAATTAAACTTAATAAAGCAAAGAGGATAAGTTTGTTCATATTATTGAATCCTTTTTTTGCCATAAAGGTAGCAAGCGCTTACTTAGCGAAACCTGAACTATACTGATTTACCTAATTAAGCGAATTAGTATAAAAACAAAAAAGCCACCTTACGGTGGCTTTTAGTGTATCGCTTATAATTAGCGAATAATGCCGCGCTCAGAGCTTTTCACAAAGTCTATCATCAGCTGAACAGCAGGATACTTTGCTGCATCTTCAGTTAACTCGGCGATAGCTTCTTCAACACCTAAACTCTTACGGTAAAGCGTTTTATATGCACGACGGGTTGCCATAACTTCATCACTTTCAAAACCACGGCGTTTCATGCCTTCAGTATTGATTGCTACAGGGCCAGCCGGCGTGCCAATAGTAGTTACAAATGGTGGTACATCTTTATTTACGCCAGAGTACATACCTACAAAGGCATGAGCACCAATTTTACAAAATTGATGAACACCAGAGTTACCCGCGAGAATAACCCAGTCACCTACGTGTACGTGACCAGCAACAGAGGCATTGTTAGCAAATATAACGTTATCACCAATTACAGCATCATGTGCAACATGGGTGTACGCCATAAATAAGTTGTTACTACCAATTTTTGTCACACCTTGGTCTTGGATAGTACCACGGTGAATTGTTGCACACTCACGGATCACATTGTTATCACCCATGATCAGCGTAGTTGGTTCATTCGCGTATTTTTTGTCTTGGCAAGCTTCACCAACCGATGCAAATTGAAAAATATGGTTACCAGAACCAATCGTCGATGGGCCTTTAACAACCACATGAGATTCGATGATACAGTTGTCACCAATAGTTACATCGTTTCCGATATAGCTATAAGGGCCAACTGACACATTTTTGCCAAGTTTTGCACCTGGTTCGATTATTGCCGTAGGATGAATCACTATTAAAACTCTCTTCTCGCACACATGATTTCGGCAGTACACACCACTTTGCCGTCAACTTTTGCTTCTGCTGCAAACTTCCATATATTGCGGCGCTCTTTTACAAACTCTACATGCAAATGCATGGTATCGCCAGGTAATACCGGCTGTTTGAATCGTGCATTATCAATCGCAGCAAATAAATACAGTTCATTGTCACTACGGTTTTCAACTGTTTTAAAACCTAACAAGCCCGTAGCTTGAGCCATTGCTTCTAGGATCAACACACCAGGAAAAATTGGTTGGTTAGGGAAATGACCCGTAAAAATAGGTTCGTTCACTGTTACATTTTTAATTGCATGTAACGACTTGCCTGGCGTGTAATCTAATACACGGTCAACAAGTAGCATCGGATAACGATGCGGAAGTAAACTCAAGATATCTTGGATATCAAGACTATTTAATTCATTTGCCAAAATAGCATCCTTATTTGTCTTCAATATTGAGTGACTTTGTTAGAGACTCAAGTGCTTTAATGCGGTCTTTCATATCACCGAGGTTTCGGATATGGGCAATACTACGTCGCCATTCTTTATTGGTTAGATGTGGCAAGCCCGAAGAATAAATCCCAGGTTCTGTGATTGCCTTAGTCACCATACTCATGCCGGTGATTATAGCACCATCGCATACGCTAATGTGACCATTAATTGCAACCATGCCACCAATCTGACAATTCCGACCAATAACTGTACTGCCAGCAAATACCGTACAACCAGCAACTGCAGTACCTGAACCGATCTCGACATTATGCGCTATTTGACATTGATTATCGATAATTACATTACTATGAATGATAGTATCGTCAAGTGCACCACGGTCAATGGTCGTTGATGCACCTACTTCAACCTTGTTACCAATAATTACACGGCCTAGCTGTGGAATTTTAATCCACTCACCACGCTCATTCGCATAGCCAAAACCATCGCTACCCACAACTGTATTCGCTTGAAATAAGCAGTCACTGCCGATTTCGACTTCATGGTAAACACATACATTTGCCCAAAGCTTAGTGCCTTGGCCAATTTTTGTATTTTCACCGATAAAGCAGCCTGGACCAAGTTGTACGTCGTTGCCGATTACAGCCCCCGCTTCAATCACCACATTAGCAGCGATCGCGACATTATCACCAATACTGGCTGAATCGTGAATGACTGCACTTGGGTGAATACCAGTAGCAGCTGAACGCGGCGTGGTATCCATAAGCTGGGCAAGCTTGGCGTAACATACATAGGGGTTAGCAACCACAAGCTTATTGCCTGTAAAAAACGCTGCATCAGCCTCGGATAAAATCACCGCACTGGCTAATGTATCGTTCAATTGTGAGCGATATTTCTTGTTCGCTAAAAATGCAATATGCCCAGGTTGGGCATTTGCAAGTGTTGATATTTTTGTAATCTCTGTGGCGCCATCACCCTGAAGTTCGGCGCCTAAAAGATCCGCAATCTGCGAAAGCGTGTAATTATGCATATATGATTTCTATTGCTTACTTACTTTTTCAACTACTTTATCTGATAAATCAGATACTGTTTTAGGGTTAAAATAAATTGTTGTTTCTTTAACTTTAACTTCATCAAACTTGCCAGCTTTAGCCACTTCTTCGATTGCATCTAAGATTAGCTTTTGAACTTTAGCTAACTCTTGGTTTTGACGCATCTTGATTTCTTGCTCTAAAGGACGGCCTTTTTCAGCAAGTTGTTGCTGCATACCTTGAATCTTAGTACGTAATTCATCTTTCTGCTTATCGCTCATCGTTGTTGATTCACGCTTGAACTTTTCAGCTTCAAAACGAATATCGCCTTGTAACTTTTCTAACTCTTGACGACGCTCAGAAAACTCAGCTTCAAGTGACTGCTCAACTTTCGCCATTTGAGGGATTTGCTTGTAAATTTCTTGCATATCAACAACACCTACTTTGTGCGCAAATGCATTTGTTGAAAGGCCCATAGATAAAGTAGCAAGCAATGCGAAGGCTGTTGATTTAATTGATTTTTTCACGTAAAAACTCCTTTAGAATGTATTACTAATATTAAAGCTGATGGTCTTCGTATCGTCATCTTCTTCTTTTTGCAATGGATACGCAAAACTAATCAGCATTGGACCCATTGGAGAGATCCATTGTAATGAAAGACCCGTTGAAACCCTAAAGCGCATTGGATCTGAATAATCATCCAATTTTGCGCGTTGATCGGTCGACAGGTTTTGATAACGGTCAATGTTAAACTCTGTGTCCCATACGTTTGCTGCATCTACGAAGAAGCTAGTACGTACAGAGCTGGTGTTTTCTTCATCTAAGAAAGGTGTTGGAACGATTAGCTCCATCCCTGCTACCGCTTTGGCGTTACCACCAATTCGGCCTGCTGTGTATAACTCGTCAAACTCTGATGCACCACCAATGCTACCTGTTGTAGTACCATCAGGTAATGGTGTACCAGGAATACTTTGCGGAACACGAGAAACAGCACGTGGTAGAATCGTATTTCGATCGAAGCCACGTAATTCCATTTCGGTAATTCTGAAGAACTCCTGGAACGGCAATGTTTGGTCATAACCATTAGTTGTTCCATAACCATTACCATAACCAAGTGCTGCACGTGTTGAGAATACCCAACGGTGATCATTACTAATTGGCCAGTAGAAACGCGAATCATAATTTATCTTAAAGTACTGTAAATCAGAGTTCGGCGTTGTCGCTGTTAAGTTAAGTGATTGACGCGAACCAGCCGTTGGGAATAAACCACGGTTTACGGTAACACGCGACCAACCTGCACTAAGCTCATACTTAGTAAAGTCAAAACCTGCATCAGGGTTTTCTGGGTCTAAGAAAGTTTCACGCATTACACGAGTTTGCTCGTATTCAGCAATGTCAGATAACTCTTCTTGGATCCAACGAACACCAAAATTGATACGGTTAACAGCATCGATTGGGAAGCCAATATTGGTACCAATACCATAGCTCTTTGATTTATAGTCGATTAGACTGAATTTACTTGCATCATAGTTGCTGTAGAAGATACTACTCCCTTGCGATACACCATCTGGCGTAAAGTAAGGGTCTGTATAAGAAACACTGATGCGTTCAGAACCACGTGAGGTATTAATATTAAAACCAATTTGGTTACCGGTACCTAAGAAATTTGATTCACTAACACCGATATTAAATTGCAGACCTAAGTAAGAACCATAAGCAAGGCCAGCGTTAAAGCTACCAGCTGATTGTTCTTTAACAGTAAAATCGACATCTACTTGGTCATCAACTCCCGGTACTGGCACAACATTAAAATCAACACTTTCCATGTAAGGTAAACGTTGAATTTGTAGTTTAGAGCGCTCTAAGCTTTGATTTGATAACCACGCACCTTCAAGCTGGGTCATTTCACGGCGTACTACTTCATCAGAGGTATTTTGGTTACCACCTACGATAATACGACGAACATAGACGCGCTTACCTGGGTTAACTGACAAGGTTAATTGAACTTCTTTTTTCTCGTCATCAATCTCTGGGATTGTGCGTACTTCAGCGTTGGCATAACCAAAACGCGCTAAATAGCTTTTAATGAATTCTTCAGAAGACGTAACCACCGAGCCATTATAAAGCTCACCCGTTTTCAGCGGGATAACACTTTTGATTAACTCTTCGCGACCAAGCAAGTCACCAATAAAATCAAACCCTTTTACGGTGTACTTTACACCTTCAGTGATATTAGCTGTTACGTAAACTGAGTCACGTTCAGGACTAACTGAAACTTGGGTTGAATCGATATTAAAACGAAGGTAACCACGGTCTAAATAGTAACTACGAATTTTTTCTAAGTCGCCTTCAATGGTTTGCTTTTGATAGCGGTCGCTCGACATGAACTTCCACCACGGCAAATCTTGTTGTGACTCAGCTAATTTAAGTAGCTCTTCATCAGAGAATAATTCGTTACCAACGAGGTTAATTTGACGAATAGAAGCGGCATCGCCTTCATCAAATTTAAACAATAGCTTCACACGGTTACGTGGCAGCTTAGTGATAGTTACATCCACTTTAGCATTGTACTTACCGATACTATGGAAAAACTCAACTAAACCTTTTTCTATATTATCAAGAACAGTTTTATCAAGTGGCTCACCCGTACGAATATCTTGCTGATCGAGCGACTCATTTAACTGCTCATCTTTGATGTCTTTATTACCATCAAATTCGATCATGCTGATCGTTGGGCGCTCTGTTACGCGGAAAATAACACTGTTGCCATCGCGTAATGCTTTAATATTATCAAAGTGACCTGAACGATAGAGAGCCTTTATGGTTCTTGAAATTGTATACTCATCAATATTATCGCCCACGTTGATTGGAATATGCGTTAGCGCTGCACCTAGAGCAACACGTTGTAAACCTTCAACTTTTAAATCATCTACAATAAAGGAGTTTTGGCCTAGGGCTGCAAAGCTTGCACCTAATAAACTTGAAACTGCCAAATGTTTTTTTATAGCCATTTTATTATCTTTATCCTTTACAACTGTATTACCGCTCAACACCTTGTAAGTTAAACTTTTGCGGTGTTTTACAATCGTGTTCAAATTGGAATTTTTCGCTCATTTGTTATAAACGCGATACATCATTGAACAAAGCGAAACATGTTAAAAACAGGAGCAGCAACGCACCCACTTTAAAACCAAATTCTTGCGTCTTTTCAGAGACCGGCTTTTTGCGAAAAAGTTCAATTATGTAATACATTAAGTGCCCACCATCAAGCACTGGCAACGGTAATAAGTTAAATACACCTAGGTTTACACTTATTAATGCTAAGAAGCTTAAAAAAGCAACCAAACCATAGCTTACGCTAGTTCCCGCACCGACTGCAATGCCTACAGGGCCACTTAAATTTTTAACCGACACCTGACCGGTAATTAAATTACCAATCATGTCGAAACTTAGTGTGATTAAACGCCATGTTTCTTGTATGCCCAGCACAATACTATCGACAGGGCCATAATGTCTAGTTTCAATATAATTTTCTGGCCATGGCTCAACCACTGGAGACACACCTAAGAAACCTTGTTCAACACCTGAATCATTGATTTGGCCTTTAGGTGTAACAATAAGCTCTTTAATACTATCTTGTCTTTGTACACTAATTTGTAAGGATTTGTTAGGTGATTGCTGAATTAGTGAAACTAACTCGTTCCAAGTGCTGATATTTTCACCATTTACGGCAATAATTTTATCATTTACCTGTAATCCTGCCTGTTCTGCAGCTGACCCTTTACTGATCATCGCTACCTGCAGTAAGGCGTTAGGTCGAAAAGGTACTATACCAATCGATGTTAGTGGTGGTACATCTTGCTGATCTAATTTCCAGCCATCTAAGTTAAGGGTACGCACATGCTTTTGATAGTTTTGGTCACGAAGCGTAACAACAACGCTTTGCTCGCCTAAACGGCTCATCAATGAGAAGGTGGCATCTTGCCAAGTGCTGATATCGTCTTCACCGATTTTAATAATTTGTTGGTTCGGCTCAATATTAGCAGCTGCAGCACGGCTTCCTTGAGTCACTTCCCCAACCACAGGTTTTAATGACTGAACGCCCACCATGTACATGACAGCTAAAGCAAAAATAGCAAATAAAAAGTTCGCCATTGGTCCGGCTGCAACTATCGCTATACGTGCTTTTACTGATTTGGCATTAAATGATAAATGACGCTGTTCTGGCGGTACTTCGTCAACACGCTCATCAAGCATTTTGACATAACCACCTAGTGGGATTGCCGCTATCACATATTCTGTTTGCTGTTTGTCATACCACTTGATCAACGGCTTACCAAAGCCAATTGAAAAACGCAGTACTTTGACACCTGCCTTACGTGCAACCCAAAAGTGACCATATTCATGCACTGTCACTAAAATGCCTAAGGCAAGAATAAATGAACCCAGATTCCAAAAAAAATCAAACATGCTAATTAATGCCTCTTCTAACAAACTCAGTGGCTTTAATGCGAGCAGCTTCATCACAAGCCAGGATCTCGTCTAATGTATGCACATTAACATCCTGTGTTGCTGCTAGGGTTTGTGAGTTAATACGAAAGATATCTGTAAACTTAATCTGGCCAGCTAAAAATGCAGCAACTGCAACTTCATTTGCAGCGTTGACAGTGGTTGTTGCACCCTGCCCCATTTCGCATGCTTCAATCGCAAGTTTTAAATTTGGATATCGTGCATAATCTGGCTTAGTGAAAGTAAAGTCTGCAATCTGTGCAAAGTCGAGAGGTTTAACCCCAGCATCAACGCGCTCAGGAAATGCTAAAGCGTGAGCTATAGGAGTGCGCATATCTGGATTACCCATTTGCGCAAGCACTGAGCCATCTTGATATTGCACCATAGAGTGAATAATACTTTGCGGGTGTATCACCACTTCAATATCGCTTGCTTGGCAATTAAATAACCACTTAGCCTCAATAAATTCAAGGCCTTTATTCATCATGGTTGCTGAATCAACAGATATTTTTTGGCCCATCGACCAATTAGGGTGCGCCACAGCTTCAGTCACGGTCACAGCTGATAATGTTGCGACATCGCGAGTTAAAAATGGCCCACCAGACCCTGTTAATAAAATTTTGCTAACGCCATTATCGGCCAGTAAACCCGACCCGTTTTGTAAAGCCGCAGGCATACATTGAAAAATAGCATTATGTTCACTGTCGATAGGCAATAAAGTAGCACCATGCTGTTTTACTTTATCAATAAACAGCTGCCCCGACATAACTAGAGACTCTTTATTAGCAAGCAATACTTTTTTGCCCGCCTCAACGGCGCTTAAAGTAGGTAACAAGCCTGCTGCACCGACAATAGCCGACATAACAGTGTCAACATCAGTATGAGCAGCAAGCTCGCTCATAGCACTTGTACCTGCAAGAATCTCTGTTTTACAAGAGCTACTGGCAAGTAAGTTAGACAGCGCAGCCGCGGCGTGTTGATCTGCCATTACGGCAAACTTAGGTTGATGTGCAATACATAGTTCAGCCATTTTCTCGGCATTTTTACCAGCAGCTAAGGCAAAAACAGCAAAGCGCTCTGGGTTACGAGCAACAACATCTAAGGTGCTTAAACCGATTGAACCAGTTGCGCCTAATACGACGAGTTGTTCTACTTTGCTCATAAACTCAATGTCCATGCGTAACAAAGTACAAAAATAGGTGCAGCAGCTGTTAAGCTATCGATGCGGTCTAGAATACCACCATGACCTGGTAAACATGAACCGCTGTCTTTCAAGCCAACTTCACGTTTAAACATACTTTCTAATAAATCGCCTACCGCTGAAAACAGCGCAATAAATGCTGTCATAATCGCATAAATTGGCCACACAGCCATATCAACATTGCTGTAATGACAAAATACTAAAACAAAAATAACTGAGGCCACCACGCCACCAAGTAGGCCTTCAATGGTCTTATTTGGGCTCACTTTTGGCATTAGTTTGTGTTTGCCTAAGTTTTTACCAGTAAAATATGCACCGATGTCTGCGCTCCAAACAATGCCTAAAACCACAAGAATAAGCATAGAGCCGAAATGGGTTGATTCGCCATAGCCTGCGCTACGCAGGGTATTTAAAGCTAACCAAAGTGGTACGAGTGTTAAAAATCCGGCAATGGCACGCATCACAATGCCTTCATTCCACGCTTTTGCCATAGCGGGATAACGCCAAACTAAGTAAGTAGCTACAATCCACCAAGCTAACGATAGCGTGAATAGATAGTTTGCATCACCTACTAGTTGACCATTTTGCCAAAGCGAGTCAATCGGCCAATGCCAATTTAATAATGCAAGAAACACCGCTGTTGCAGCGACAAATCCAAAACGTTTAACTTTATCGCATAGCCCCATAAACGCAGACCATTCCCATGCACCGAGTAATACGATACCGGCGGCGATATAACTAAATAGAGTTAATGGGGTATAAAATACCAATACAAGTGCAAGTGGTGCCAACACGAGCGAGGTTAAAATTCGTTGTTTTAGCAATGTGTGTACCTTCAACTAGTAATTAGGTCTCGGCGAGTAATTGTTTTATTTGTTCGCCTGTACAACCAAATCGTCGCTCTCTGGCAACGTAACATGCGATAGCATCGGCAAAAGCAGCTTCATTAAAGTCTGGCCAAAGCGTATCGGTAAAGTAAAGCTCAGCGTAAGCTGCTTGCCATAAAAGAAAGTTACTAATGCGCAAATCACCACCTGTGCGGATCATTAAATCAAGCTCAACTTGATCTGCCATGCTCATGTGTTCACTCATGAGCTCTTCGGTAATCTCTTCAGCGGCCATTTCACCGGCTGCGACTTTTTTTGCAAGCATGGTTGCGGCATTGGTAATATCCCAACGGCCACCATAATTAGCAGCAACGTTTAATTGCAAGCCCGTATTATTACGGGTTAACTCGTGTGCTGCATCAACTTTATTACGCAAATTCTCAGAAAAGCGTGATAAATCACCAATTATATTGAGCTTTACATTATTTTTATGAAGCTTTTTAACTTCTTTGCCCAACACGAATAAAAATAGCTCCATGAGCGTATTTACTTCGTCCTCTGGGCGTCGCCAATTTTCGCTACTAAATGCGAATAGTGTTAACGACTGTATACCTAAGCGAGTACAAAATTGCACTGATTGACGAACCGCATCAACGCCTTTTTTATGCCCATAAACACGTGGGCGATTTTTCGCTTGAGCCCAACGACCGTTACCATCCATGATTATAGCGACATGCTTAGGCAAACTTTGCTGGGAAATTTTATCAGCGTTAAGAACCATAAATATCGAGTATTCCATAAAAAAACGCCGTCTAGTATACCCCAGCCGGCGTTTCAAAACTAATAAATTTGCAATGACCTGCTTGCCTTTCAGGATTCATCCCGAAAAGAAAAACAAGAGCTTTTAGATTTCCATCAATTCAGCTTCTTTCGCTGTTAATTGTGTATCCATCTCTTTGATGAACTTATCTGTAAGCTTTTGGATTTCGTCTTCTGCTTGACGCGCTTCATCTTCAGAAATTTCTTTGTCTTTCAATAAGCTCTTAATGTCGCCATTTGCGTCACGACGAATGTTACGAACAGCAACACGGCCGCCTTCAACTTCACCACGTACAATTTTGATAAGGTCTTTACGACGCTCTTCAGTAAGTGGAGGAAGTGGAACACGGATCACAGTACCAGCAGACATAGGGTTTAAACCTAAATCTGATGCCATTATTGCTTTTTCTACCGCTTGCGCTAATGACTTGTCGAACACGCTGATTGCAAGTGTACGCGAGTCTTCAATTGTTACATTAGCTACTTGGTTTAGTGGCGTGTCAGCACCGTAGTAAGACACTTGAATACCGTCAAGTAATGCAGGGTGAGCACGGCCTGTGCGAATTTTAGATAATTGACTGCCTAGTGCCGCAACACTTTTTTGCATACGTTCTGACGCATCTTTTTTGATATCGTTAATCACGGTTCAATCCTAATCTATTTATTAATTTCATCCGAGGCTTGTGAAGAGATAAGCGTTCCTTCATCTTCGCCCATAATTACACGCTTAAGCGCGCCTGATTTATTCATGTTAAATACACTTAAAGGCATATTATGATCACGGGCAAGCGTGAATGCCGCTAAGTCCATAACCTTTAGTTCTTTATCAATGATCTCATTGTAGCTTAAGTGGCGATATAATGTCGCGTCTGGGTTTTTCACTGGGTCATCTGAATAAACACCATCAACTTTTGTCGCTTTAATTACGGTATCAGCTTCAATTTCAATACCGCGTAAACACGCTGCAGAATCAGTGGTAAAGAATGGGTTACCTGTGCCTGCAGAAAAGATAACAACACGACCAGACTTTAATAAGCTGATAGCTTCTGCCCAGTTGTAAGCATCACACACGCCATTTAATGGAATGGCAGACATTAAGCGACAATTTACAAATGCACGATGCAGGGCATCACGCATTGCCAAACCATTCATTACCGTAGCAAGCATACCCATGTGGTCGCCCACTACGCGGTTCATACCTGCTTCTGCTAATGAACCACCACGCAAGAAGTTACCGCCACCGATAACTAAACCTACTTCTACGTCGAGCTCTACAAGTTCTTTAATTTCTTGAGCCATACGGTCAAGTACTTTCGGGTCGATGCCGAAGCCTTCGTCTCCCATTAATGCTTCACCGCTAAGTTTAAGAAGAACACGTCTAAAAATAGGTTTACGATTGATAGTCATAATATTTGGGCCAGCCTTAATAATGAGATAAAAAATAACCGCGCTATGGTTACACATAAAACGCGGTTATTTTAAAGAATTTTCATCAGTGACGCAAAAGCTAATAACAGATTAATTTCATCTAATTGTCCTACGTCACTAAGTTAGAAAATTACTCGCCTTTTGCAGCAGCGATTTGAGCAGCTACTTCAGCAGCGAAGTCTTCTTCTTTACGCTCGATACCTTCACCAACTTCTAAACGGATGAAGTTAGTAACAGTTGCGCCTTTCTCTTTAAGAATTTCGCCAACAGTTTTCTTAGGTTCCATGATGAAAGCTTGACCAGTAAGAGAGATCTCACCAGTGAATTTCTTCATACGACCAACAACCATTTTCTCAGCGATTTCAGCAGGCTTGCCTTCGTTCATCGCGATGTCGATTTGAACTGCTTTTTCTTTTTCAACAACGTCAGCTGGTACGTCTTCTGGGTTTACGAACTCAGGCTTAGACGCAGCTACGTGCATAGCAACTTGCTTAAGTGTTTCTTCGTCAGCTTCACCAACTACAACAACACCGATACGGTCGCCGTGGCGGTAAGAAGAAAGTTTGTCACCGTCGATGTACTCAACGCGACGAACATTGATGTTTTCACCGATTTTAGCAACTAGTGCAACACGCGTTTCTTCGAACTGTGCTTTAAGTGCATCGATGTCTGCTTTAGATTCTGCAGCAGCGTCTAATACTTCATTAGCGAAGCCAAGGAAGTTTGAATCTTTAGCAACGAAGTCAGTTTGACAGTTAACTTCAAGAAGCGCAGCGAAACCGTTACCTTCTTTGATTAAGATTGTACCTTCAGCAGCGATGTTACCTGCTTTTTTAGCAGCCTTTGCAGCACCGCTCTTACGCATGTTTTCAATCGCTAACTCGATGTCACCGTTAGTTTCAGTTAACGCTTTTTTACAATCCATCATGCCAGCGCCAGTACGCTCGCGTAATTCTTTAACTAGGGCAGCAGTTACAGCCATTAGAATATCCTCAATTGAATTCTGTTATAGGGAAGCGGTATGGGCCGCTTGACAAGAATAACAAGTCTTCACCTTTATTAGATGAAGACTTGATGACAGCTAATTATTCAGCTTCTACGAAGTCGTCTTTTTCAGCTTGAGCAACGATGTTGTTCTCACGACCTTCAGTGATCGCAGCTGATACAGCGCCAGTGTAAAGTTGAATAGCACGGATCGCATCGTCGTTACCAGGTACGATGTAATCAACACCGTCTGGGTTAGAGTTAGTATCAACGATAGCAACAACTGGAATACCTAGGTTGTTAGCTTCACGGATAGCGATGTGCTCGTGGTCTGCATCGATAACGAAAAGTGCGTCAGGAAGACCGCCCATATCTTTGATACCACCAAGGCTCTTTTCAAGCTTTTCCATTTCACGAGTAAGCATTAACGCTTCTTTCTTAGTTAACTTCTCGAAAGTACCGTCTTGGCTCTGCGCTTCAAGGTCTTTAAGACGCTTGATTGATTGACGAACTGTTTTCCAGTTAGTCAACATACCACCTAACCAACGGTGGTTTACGTAGAACTGCTCGCTTTGAATAGCTGCTTCTTTAACTGCTTCGCTTGCTGCGCGCTTAGTACCAACGAAAAGTACTTTACCTTTGTTAGAAGCTGCGTTCGATAAGAACTTAAGTGCTTCGTTGAACATTGGTACAGTTTGCTCTAGGTTGATGATATGAACACGGTTACGAGCGCCGAAGATGAAAGGCTTCATCTTAGGGTTCCAGTAACGTGCCTGGTGACCAAAGTGAACACCAGCTTGAAGCATATCGCGCATTGAAACGTTTGCCATTTTATAATCCTCTATAATTTAGGGTTAGGCCTCCACATATCCCATAGCACCAACACCGTAGTTAATTTGTAACTTAAGTGCACCCAAGTGTATGTGACGATACGTGTGTGTGTTAAAATAAAATTGTGTTTGTCTTAAATACAAAAAATCAGTTAAGAATTTATTTGTAAAAAGACGGCGCGCTTTATACCATATTAAAATTGAAAACTCAACGTCTAGTGCAAAATTTGTGCACTAAAAACTGACCTGAAAAACAACTTTGGAGCCTCAATGAGTGCTGTGATCAAGACCCCTGAAGAAATCGAAAAAATGCGTGTTGCCGGGCGCTTAGCCGCCGAGGTACTTGAAATGATAGAACCGCATGTGGTGCCAGGTGTAACCACAGATGAACTAAATACAATTTGTCATGATTATATTGTTAATGTTCAAGATGCTATTCCAGCACCGCTTAATTATCACGGTTTCCCAAAATCAATTTGCACCTCAGTGAACCATGTAATTTGTCACGGTATTCCGAATGACAAACCGCTCAAAGAAGGTGATAGCGTAAATATTGACGTTACTGTGATCAAAGATGGTTATCACGGTGATACTTCTAAGATGTTCCATGTAGGTACACCTAATATTCAAGGTAAGCGCCTTGCGGATATCACGCAAGAAAGCCTATACCTTGCTATTAAAATGGTTAAACCTGGCGTGCGCTTAGGTGATATCGGTGCTGCAATTCAAAAGTACGCTGAAAGCTTTAACTATTCAATTGTTCGCGAATACTGTGGTCACGGTATTGGTGCTGAGTTCCACGAAGAGCCACAAGTAATGCACTATGGAAAAGCAGGTACTGGCGAAGTATTGAAAGCTGGTATGTGCTTAACAATCGAGCCAATGGTCAATGCCGGTAAACGTCAGTGTAAATTACTAAAAGACAACTGGACAGTTGTAACAAAAGACCGTTCTTTGTCTGCACAGTGGGAACACACACTACTAGTGACTGAAAATGGTGTTGAAATTTTAACGCTCCGATCAGATGATACTATCGACAGGATCATCGAACACTAGGAGCCAGCCCCTGTGGCATTACCCAATAAAGTAAAAAAGTTGCTCAGCCAAGCTGAGCAACTTAGCGATTATCGCGACTGTTCTAGTTATTTTTATAAATGGCTACAGAACGAATTCTCAAAACAACCCGTTAGCAACTTAATTAATGCCCGTGCTGAGTTTATCGACCGCTTATTAATTAAACTGTTTCATGATTACGACCTTGCTCACGAAAGTGACTTAGCACTTATCGCTGTGGGTGGATATGGTCGTGGCGAACTACATCCCTACTCCGATATCGACTTTATGCTGCTGGTTAGTGAACAGCCCAGTGAAGCCGTATGCGAGAAAATTGGCCAGTTCGTCACCATGCTTTGGGATCTTAATTTAGAAATTGGTCACAGCGTTCGTACAATAGAACAAGCATTAGAACAAAAACGCGAAGATGTGACATTTGCCACCAGCTTGCTCGAAAGCCGATTAATTTTTGGTAATCACATTGAATTTGAAAAACTCAAAAATCATTTGATTGATACACCAATTTGGCGCTCAGACGAATTCTTTTTGGCAAAAGTACAAGAACAAAGTTTACGCCATAAAAAATGTCATGGTACGGCTTATAATCTTGAACCAAACATCAAAGAAAACCCAGGTGGCCTGCGCGATTTACAGACCATTATTTGGGTAGCTAAAAAGCACTTTAGAGCCGAAACATTACAAGAACTAATAAATCACGGCTATCTTACTCACGAAGAATACCAAGAGCTTTCTGAATGTTTAGAAAACCTTTGGAACATTCGTTTTGCGCTGCACATCGCTGCGGGGCGATCTGAAAACCGTTTACTGTTCGACCACCAACCTCACGCAGCAGAAATTCTTGGCTTTGGTAGTGAAGGTAAGGCCTCAGTTGAGCGCATGATGAAGCGCTTATTCCGTATTATGAGCCGCGTGCGTGAACTCAACCAAATGCTACTTTCATACTTCGAGCAAAGTATTTTACCGGGTGCCGGTGAGTTACCAGTGGTTGAGCTTGACCGTAACTTTGAACGTATTGGCCATCAAATTCGCGTAAAAAACCCGTCGGTATTTTTCCGCCGAGATCAGCTATTTGTGTTGTTCGAGCATATTGCTGATAACCCTGAAATTACCCATATCTACCCAAGTACTATACGCACAATGCGTCAAGTACGTCGCCGGTTACTCGGTGATTTACAAGATTACGCCGCTTGCCGTGAAGCATTTTTACGCTTAATTAAACACCCAAATGGTATGGGTCGCGCATTTACCTTAATGCACAAGCACGGCATTATCGCGGCCTATTTACCGCAGTGGCGTAATATCTTTGGGCAAATGCAATTTGATTTATTCCACGCCTATACCGTAGATGAGCACACCCACAAACTAATCAACAATATTTATAAATATTTTGATAAGTCAAAAGTCAGCGAGTTTCCACTTTGTAGTGAAATCGTCACCCGCATGGACAAACCTGAGTTACTTTATTTAGCGGGTATATTCCATGATATCGCCAAAGGCCGTGGCGGCGACCACTCTGAACTAGGCTCGGTTGATGCGATTGCGTTTGCTAAATTGCACCGTTTCCCATCATCAGACGGCAAGCTTATTTCATGGTTAGTGGCTAATCACTTACTTATGTCGGTCACTGCACAGCGTAAAGATATTAATGACCCAGACGTAATTAAAGACTTTGCAAGCAAAGTAAAAAATGAGCGCCAGCTAGATTATTTATATTGCTTAACCTTGGCCGATATTCGTGCCACTAACGATAATCTATGGAACGATTGGAAAAACACCCTACTACGTGAGCTGTATTTACATACCCAGCGAGCACTGCGTTTAGGTCTTGAAAACCCAATGGATCAGCGCGACCAGATTCGTGATAAAAAACAGCAAGCCAAGCAGCGCTTATTGAATCACGGCTGCAATGAAGACCAAATCGACTTAATTTGGAGCCGCTTTAAAGCGAATTATTTTACCGCCTTTAGTGAGCAACAAATTTCGTGGCAAACAGAGCACTTATTAAATTGTGAAGATTTAAGCCTACCAAGTGTCACTGTTTCTGACACCGCAATGCACGGGGGGACGCAAGTATTCGCTTACAGCCCATACTCAGGGGGTTTATTTGCACGCTTGGTGAGTGTAATTGGTTCGAAAAAAGCGCAAATCCAACATGCCCAGGTGTTAACGACTAAAGATGGCTATGTGATTTTTAGCTTTGTTATTTTAGAAGTTAATGGTGACCCGATTGCAAGTAGCCGTGCGCAAGGCATTAAGCGTGCATTAGAGCTTGCGATTAGCGATCCGAAAAAGAAAATTCGCATCAAAAAGAACCGCTCACAGCGCTTTAAAGACTTTAATATCAAACCAAAAATTGTGCTTAGACCGCATGCTCGTAAAGATCGCAGCTTAATTGAAATCCAAGCGGTGGATATTCCGGGTCTATTAACGAAAATTGCTGAAGTATTTCAAGCACACTTATTACATATTCATGCCGCGCGGATCACCACTGTTGGTGAACGTGCAGAAGATTTCTTCGTGGTATCAAATAACGAGTACCAAGCATTAACAGACGAAGAACAGGCTAAAATTCATCAAGCATTGCGTAAAAAACTCAACGCAGAAACCGAATAAGAGGATCTTATGTCAGATTTAAAAACCATGATCGAAAACGCCTGGGACAACCGCGATAGCATCAGCCCAAGCACGGTATCAAGTGAAGTAAAGCAAGCCATTATCGATGCGCTTGAATTACTTGATAGCGGCGCTGCCCGTGTTGCTGAAAAAATCAGTGGTGAGTGGGTTGTACATCAATGGTTGAAAAAAGCGGTGCTACTGTCTTTCCGTATTCGTGATAACCAACCTATGAGCGATGGTGTTAATCAGTTTTACGACAAAGTACCACTTAAATTTAGCGACTACACACCAGAGCAATTCCAACAAGGCGGTATGCGTGTTGTGCCTAATGCAGTTGCGCGCAAAGGCAGCTTTGTAGGTAAAAACGTGGTACTGATGCCATCTTATGTCAACATTGGTGCCTACGTTGATGAAGGTACGATGGTTGATACATGGGCAACGGTTGGCTCGTGTGCACAAATTGGTAAAAACGTTCACTTGTCGGGCGGTGTAGGCATTGGTGGTGTACTTGAGCCACTGCAAGCAAACCCAACGATTATCGAAGATAACTGTTTTATCGGTGCACGCTCTGAAATTGTTGAAGGCGTTGTGGTAGAAGAAGGTGCGGTTATTTCAATGGGTGTTTACATCAGCCAAAGCACGCGCATCTATGACCGTGAAACAGGCGAAACTCATTACGGACGAGTACCAGCCGGTGCAGTTGTTGTTCCAGGTTCTTTACCGTCAAAAGATGGTTCGCACAGCCTATACGCTGCTATCATCGTGAAAAAAGTTGACCAGCAAACTCGCGAAAAAGTAGGTATTAATGCCCTACTTCGCTCGATTGATGAATAACAAAACTGAGCTGTAAGTTTAAAAATTCAAGAAGCGCGATACTAATTAGTTTCGCGCTTTTTTACTTAAAACTGAGCGCTTAAGACTTAAAGCTCCCTGTTAAATTGTTACATCTTATTTCAAATACACATTTTATCGCTTAATTACGGCTATTCAGCGTTACTCCTGACATACATTTCATTTACCTCACTGGCACTTTTTTTACATCGCACTACAATGCACACAAACTGATTTTGGAACACACACAATGAACCTGACACGTAGTTCGCTGAAGAACCCTGCGAGTGTTATTGTCATCTTGGTGTTGATTATGTTGTTTGGCATGTTAAGTATTTTTAAGTTGCCAATTCAGCTCACACCAGATATTGAGCAACCGCAGATCACTATTTTCTCTGGCTGGCGCCAAGCTGCACCTGAAGAGATTGAATCAGTGATCATTGAACCGCTCGAGAACGCGGTAAAAAACACCCCGGGTGCGCTAGAGGTTAATACTTACATTAATCGTGGCAATGGCTCTATCACGTTAACTTTTGCTGTTGGGCAAAACATGCAACAGGCGATGCTTGATGTATTAACTAGCCTTAACCAAGCGCCGCCCCTGCCGTTAGATGCATTTGATCCTGTGGTATTTGCTGGCGGTAATAATGGTGAAGCCGCAGCAACTTTATTAGTCACACCGAAAGATTTTAATAGCGACAGCCTTGATTTAGACATGGCGCAGTTCCAAAAACAAATCGATGAATTTGTTGAGCCCCGTTTGGCACGTATTCCTGGTGTTGCTCGCGTTGATTTAGCCAGTGAACGACCAAAAGAATTACGTATCACCTTTGACCCTCACAAAGCCGCTGCACTTGGCGTCAGCCTTGACCAAATCAGTAATGTATTAGCCAGCTCACGCGATACTTCCGGTGGTCTTGCCAATGTTGGCCGTCGTCAATATACCGTACGCTTTACTGGGCAATATGATTTATCGAGCATGGCACAAATGCGCGTTGGTTATTCAGGCGATAGACCTATTTACCTTGGCGATATCGCAAGTGTAGAGCGCACTTTTTCTGACCGTTTGGGCATGAGTGGTCGAAATGGTAAACCCGCGTATTACATTCGTATTTCGCGCGCCAACGAAGCCAATACCGTTGCCCTACTCGACGAAATAAACCTTGCTATTAAAGAACTAAACGAAGGGCCACTGGCTGAAAATGGCTTAGCGATTGAATTAAGTTTTGATGCCTCTGTGCATATTCGTAATGCCTTATCGTTGGTAAAAAGTAACTTAGGCTTGGGTGTTCTGCTGTCGTGTTTAATCTTATGGCTGTTCTTTAGAGGCTTAAAGGCCACATTTGTGATTGCAGCGACAATTCCTGTCTCTTTGTTAGTGGCGTTTTTAACATTGAATATTTTTGACCGTAGCTTAAATGTTATTTCATTGGCGGGCCTTGCCTTTGCCGTTGGCTTAGTACTTGATGCCGCCATCATAGTGCAAGAAAACATCGCAAGGCTCAGAAGCGAAGGCTTTGATAGTAAAAAAGCCGCGCTAAAAGGCGCAGCCCAAGTAACTGGCGCTTTATTTGCTTCAACCACCACCAGCGTTGCTATCTTCTTGCCAATTTTATTTATGGCAGGTATTGAGGGGCAGTTATTCTCTGACTTGGCGCTCACCTTATCTATTGCTGTTATTGCCTCGATGATTTGCGCAATTACACTAATTCCGTTGGCTAACCACTTTTGGCCAGACAAACAGCTAAAAGCGGATCCTTACCGTGAATATTGGCATAAGCTGACTAACTTTATTATGGCGCTTACCAATACCCGGATTAAACAAATAGTATGGATAGTGTCGTTATTGGGTGGCTCACTCGTCGCCACCATGACCATGCTCCCGAAAACTGATTTTATGCCGCGAGCACCAACCGATGGCTTTTTCTTTAACTTAAATACCCCACCTGGCGGCAATGTACAGTTTATGGAAGAAGAGCTGCTGATGCGTATTAAAAAGCGCTTAATGCCTTATTACACAGGTGAAAAAGAGCCGGGGATAAAAGATTTTAACTTTTATGCGTTTGGCGCAAATGCTGGCGGCTTTATATATTCTGCTGATCCACAACGTGTTGAAGAATTAATGAAGGTAGCCCGAGAAGAGATCTTCATTGATTTACCCGACACCCAAGTATTCTTCTTCAGAGGGTCGATGATCCAAGTTGCTAATGGCGGTGATGGTCGCAATATCAATATAGATTTAACTGGCCCGAATATGGACGAGCTAATAGCCGGTGCTAATGTTGCGCTGCAAGCAGTTACAGAAGCAATGCCAAATGCTACAGCAAGGCCACAACCACGACTCGATATGGCAGAGCCAGAACTTAGGCTCACACCCAACGACCGTCGTATAACCCAAGCAGGGCTAACTCGCCGTGATGTATCTCAAGCAGTGCAAGCCTATACAGGTGGGTTATTTGTTAATGAATACTTTGATGGCAACGAACGCATGAACGTGATTTTGCGCGGTATTCCGTGGCAAACCCCAGAGGAGCTTAAAGCCCTTCCCATTGTGACCCCACAATCAGGTATTCAAACCTTAGGCGAGCTTGCCAATATTGAACGCACCGTAGGGCCAACCCAGCTTAGACGTGTTAATGGCCGCCGTACCGTAAGTATTGTTGTCACGCCACCAGCAGACATGAGCTTGCAACAAGCGCAAACCATTCTCTCAGAGCAAGTTATGCCAAAAGTTCGTGCAAGCTTACCCGACAGCTCTGGCGCGATTTTGGCGGGTAACGCACAAAAGATGAATTCGGCCATGCAAGAAATGACAATCAACTTTATCTTGGCTCTGTTTATTTTATTCTTGCTAATGACCGCATTGTTTAAGTCAGCCAAAGACAGCGCGTTAGTTTTACTCGTCATGCCATTGGCAATTGCAGGCGGTGTACTAGCCCTATTTGTGCTTAACTTATTTACCTTCCAATCGCTCGACTTACTGACCATGATTGGCTTTATTATCTTGCTGGGTCTGGTGGTAAATAATGCCATTTTATTGGTTGACCAAACCCGTGTTGCGATGGCTGCTGGGCTCAGCCGAGAAGACGCTGTTCGCCAAGCAGTACTACTGCGCGCAAGACCCGTTTACTTAAGTACCTTAACCAGCTTATTTGGCATGCTGCCACTGATGCTAATGCCGGGGGTAGGATCAGAAATTTACCGTGGTCTTGCCACTGTGATTGTCGGCGGCATGGCTATTAGCGCCCTATTCACCCTGATATTAATGCCAAGTTTATTGCAACTTGGCAGACAACTGCCGCCCGCTAATAACAAACAGCAACCAGAAAAAACGCCTTTAAGCTTGGTATCGAATCAATGAGTATTAAAACAATGAACACACCTTTTCGTAAATTAACCGCTCGCTTTTGTGCGCTATTAAGTCTTATCGCATTTAACGCCTTTGCAGTCGTACCAGTTACAGTAGAAACCGTCACACAAGCTCCACTGACAAGCGAAATTGAAGTCAGCGGCACTTTGTATGGCAAAGATGATGTAATCCTAACAGCAGGCGTTAGCGGCCGTTTATTATATGTTGTTGAGCCAGGTACTCTGGTTAAAAGTGGCGATACCCTAGTACGTATGGATACTTTGCCGCTAGAACTTGAAAAAGCACGCCAGCAAGAAATGCTCAACCGCGCCAAAATAAACTTACGTTTATATCAACAAGAACTTGCTCGTTTACAAAAACTCGCCAAAGCTAGCAGTGCCGCAGCAAGCCAAGTCGATGATATGCAAAATAAGCATGACCTTGCGTTATCTGATATCTCACTGGCTAAGGTTGAATTAAAAGTAATAGACGATCAGCTTTCGCGTGCAACCGTTCGCGCCCCATTTGATGGCGTGATCAGCGAGCGTTTTAAACGCGCTGGTCGCGAAATAAATCGTGCTGATGAACTGGTCACCCTGCTCGATATTAATAACTTAGAAGTGCGTTTGTACGTGCCTGTTAAATACTTAAAGTTTTTGCACAAAGGCATAGAGTTACCGATTCAAGCCGGCGACTTATCAGCCCCTGATATGACAACAGCCACTGTAACAGCGGTGATCCCATCAACCGATCCGCGTTCACAAACCGTAGAAGTACGTGCCTTACTAGCAAATGATGCCGAGCAAACATGGGCAATTGGCCAACTTGTTGATGTAGCCGTGCCACTAAAAAGCAAAGGGGATGTACTACTGGTGAATCGCGATGCACTGATCTTACGCAAAAAAGGCACCCATATCGTCAAAATCGACAACGACAACAAAGCCCTGCAAATTCCCGTAAAAGTCGGTAATGGCAAAGATAAACTGGTTGAAGTCACCCCGACTTCAAACATCGCTTTAAATGCGGGCGATAAAGTGGCAGTACGCGGCGCCGAGCAACTACAAACCGGGCAAGAAGTCGAAGTTCAGGTAAAGCAATAACTAGTTAGCTATGTAAGTAATAGACTGCCAGCAAATGAATATGTCGTGAGCTGGCAGTTATAACTATTTCAAAGATGAATACCAACACCTCTTCACTTTATTGCAAACAACCAACCCCTTTTAATGAAATTTCTTGAGTATTCGCGCCGCTTTGGTTTTTATGTTGAATGATTAAACGTGAATCTTGGCTAGTAAACGTAAAGGTTCCGAGCCAAGGTAGCTGGGCAATTGGTTGCAGGTGGTAAAAACCATTGGCATCAAAGCATATAAATGAAAACTCATGATGTACCGGGGCAAATACGCTATAATCAGCGGTAAATACAGCAATGTTGTCTTGCAGCATAAAGTGTTTCGCTTGCGTGCCCGCTACTAAATACCAAAAGCATATTGCTGTCATTATCACCACTTGTAAGCCGCCGAGTAAAAATACTGAAAATTTGAGAATACGGGTCGATTTACTGGCTTCCATATAAAGGCGCTTTGCTTTGAGTAATAACCAAAGCCCAATGGCAACCATAGTGAGCTTTATAATCATCAGCGCCACGCCTGCTTGATACATCAGCTTAGGGCTGCGCCATTGAATGCCAAATGTTTGCGGGATAAACAAACTATCAATTAAGGGCAGTAAAATGAGTAGGAATGGCAGAATAAGCGCTTTGTTTTTCATTCTTTACTTTTCTAGTGTTCTTGCATAGATAAGTGCCTAATGTTAATTCTTGGGCTCTAAAAAAGCAAAAAGGCGCAACCTGAGGTTACGCCTTTTATCGTTCTGGGCAGAACTTAAAAATTATAGTGCAGCGAATACATCGTCTGTTTTAGCAGCACAGATAAAATCATTTTTGTGTAACCCTTTGATAGAGTGGCTCCACCAAGTAACAGTTACTTTGCCCCACTCGGTTAACAGACCTGGGTGGTGACCTTCTTCTTCAGCCATATCGCCCACTTTATTAGTGAACTCAAGTGCTTGTTTGAAGTTTTTAAACTTGTAAACACGCTCTAATTGCATAATGCCGTCGCGCACTTCAGGAACCCAGTCTGGGATCATTTTGATCAATTCTGCTAATTCAGCATCAGATACTTTAGGCGCATCCGCACGACACGCTTCACACTTTTGTGTGCTTAATGAAGACATTATAAATCCTTAACTTGCTAATTTTTCTTTAGGAGGAAACTTTGGCTCATGTAGCCCTAATTCTTTTGCTTTACTCACCAGCGACATGATATCCATTTGTGAAATATCAAATAAGTCATTGATTGAGTTTATGGTGTAGTACACAGGCTGCATAATATCAATACGATAAGGTGTACGTAATACATCTAGCACATTCATCGCATTGATTTCAGGCTTATCTGAGTACACGTATTGTGTTTCGCCTGGGCTTGATAAAATACCACCACCATAAATTCGCAGACCCTGTTCGGTTTGCATTAAACCAAACTCTACAGTAAACCAGTACAGGCGCGCTAAATAAACACGATCTTTCTTTTCAGCGGCATAACCTAACTGACCATATTTGTGCGTAAACTCAGCAAATGCTGGGTTGGTAAGCATGGCACAATGGCCAAAAATCTCGTGGAAGATATCTGGCTCTTGTAAATAGTCAAACTCTTCACGACTGCGAATAAAGGTCGCAACAGGGAACTGCTTGTTTGCTAATAATCGAAAGAACTCATCAAAATCAATCAGTGCTGGAACAGGCGCGACTTGCCAGCCCGTTGTTTCGAGTAGCACTGCGTTGAGTTCACTAAGTTGTGGAATACGATCTGTTGGTAAATTAATTTTCTTAAGACCTGCTAAATATTCATCACAGGCTTTACCTTCTATGCAAGCGAGTTGGCGAGCAACTAGCTCAGACCATATTTTATTTTCTTCTTCGCTCCAATGGATAACCCCATTTTCATCAGGTTGCTTGGAGGTGTAATTACTTGCTTTAGCCATAATAACCTTCTTCGTTAAATCTTGATCAGCATTGATCAGAATCTCATTAACTTGTTAAGACGATACTATGTAAAAGTAAGCTAAATTTTAATAGTTTTGGCTGTTTCTAAGGTTTGCAGAAACAGCCCTAACGTAAAGATTAAATTACACCAAAGGATCTAAAAGTTTACACACCCCGTTTTTAAAGGTATTAAGGCAAGCAAAACCGTAAACTTAAAATTACAAGCTAACCAATGAATGTAAATGCAGTTTTAAGATCGTTAATAATGTCGTTAACATCCTCTAGACCAACTGATAGTCGAATTAGACCATCACTTATCCCAGCTGCTGCTCTTTCTTCTGGTGTATAAGGCGAATGTGTCATCGATGCAGGATGTTGAATGAGGGTTTCAGCATCCCCTAAACTGACCGCCAGAGTGCAAAGCTGGGTGTTATTTATGAATGTTTCGCCATCTTCTAGGCTGCCTTTAATTTCAAAGGCAATAACACCTCCAGCCGCTTTCATCTGCGAGCCAATAAATTTATGACCCGGATGTGATTTAAGTCCTGGATAATAAACTTGGCTTACTAGCGGGTGTTGCTCTAAATATTCAGCAACTATTTGGGCACTCGCACAGTGACGCTCCATGCGCACAGCAAGGGTTTTTAAACCGCGATTAATTAACCATGCATCATGAGGGCTAATCGTTGCACCAATATCTTTTAGCACCGTCATTTTGATTAGGTTGATATGCTCCTCTGTGCCACACACAAGCCCAGCTACCACATCACCATGGCCATTTAGGTATTTAGTTGCGCTATGCACCACAATATCAATACCAAACGAGGTCGGTTGCTGTAGCAGAGGCGTTAAGAAGGTATTGTCGATAACGCTTATCAATTGATGCTGCTTGGCAACATCAGCAATTAAACTTAGATCAAGCACCGCCATGGTCGGATTAATTGGCGTTTCTGCAAAAATCATTTTTGAATTGGCTTTAACCGCACCGCGAAGTTCAGCTTCATTGGTCATATCAACGAAAGTGACTTCGATACCAAAGCGCGGCAACATGTGAGCAAAAAATGCAAAAGTACAACCGTATAACGCACTTGATGCGACTAGGTGGTCACCTTGTTGTAAAAAGCTAAGCACAGACGCAGACACGGCTCCCATACCGGTCGCTGTGGCAGCCGCCGCTTCACAGTTTTCTAACTGAGCCACTTTTTGTTCTAGCTCTTGCGTTGTTGGGTTACCTAAACGGGTATAAATAAAGCCCTGCTCTTCACCGGCAAATCGGGCTGCACCTTGGGCGGCATTAGCAAAGGAGAAGGTAGAGGTTTGGTAAAGTGGCGCACTCAGTGCGCCGTGAGGATCGTTTGGTTTTTCTGGACCATGAATACATTGTGTATGTAAGTGATGCTTAGTCATTGTGTGTTCTCGTTTTTATTATCAGTACTTCATACTCATAAATAAAACGTAGATACCCACAATGCACAAGCATGCCGGATGCTCAGATGGCTAAATATCACTCAGCTGTTTTTATTAACTGTACACAAAAGTTGTCATTTTGTATTTTCGGTCTCTTTGTCACCCGTGCGTGAGGCAATTTTACGGGCAATACTATTGGCGGTTTCTTTCAGCAAACTGCGCTTATGCTCTAAACGAGGTAACGGGCGGCTAAGTTCCATCGCTTTATACCCTATACGCGCAGTAAAAATACCTGCACTTAGCCCTTGCGCTGCACGGCCCGACAATTTCCCCAGTAATTCAGCGCTTAGTGCCGTCGCTGCTAAATCTGAGACTAACTCTGCACTACCAACAAACAGCACCTGTTTCACTAATAAGCGATACAATTTAATACGGCTTGCATAACCAAAACCAATACCGTAAATACGGCCAATTTGCTCAATGAGCTTAGTGCCACGCCATAGCACGGCCATCATATCGACTAAAGCCAGCGGGCTTAGCGCCACCAATAAGCCAGACTCAGTGGCAAAACGGTTAATCAGTTTTTTCGCTTGCTGATCTTGGCTTACCAATAAACTATCGGCGTATAAGGTCATGATTTCTTTATCGGTATGGTGACTCGCTATTTGCTGCTTAAACTCTTCAAACCCTGTAAGCTCCTGATGTTTATTAAGCTTTTCTAGCCACGGCAGTGCTTCACCTACTTGCTCGCTATTGAGTAAACGGTCGGCCTCGGTACGATGCAATTGATTACGCTTTAAACTTCTTAGCATGCGGTACTCGCGCCAAATAACACGAGCAATTAGTAGTACACCACTAAGAACTGCCGTTAAATACACCGAGCCTAAAATAATTGATTGCTGAAACGTCACAAACAATGACATCGCAAATTCAAGTAACACTAACGCTAAAAAGCTAAAAATAAACACCCCTTTTAGGGTTTGCCATTTCGACTTTTTATACACAGGCTCAAGCTCAATGCTATCTTGCTGATCTTCTTCAGTATCGATAAATTCGGCGTTTTCTATCACTTTAGCAACAGTTAACTCCTCTGCTGTAGCCTCATTACTTGCAGAGCTTGAAATACGGCGACCAGCCTGAAAGTTCATCTCCTTTGGTTGCTCACTCATGTTAGTTTGTCTCCTATCAGGTACTGCATGACATGATCTAAACGAATATGCTTTAACCGTTTATCAGGGCATGGCAGTGGCGAAAACGATAAGAACTCAAAGCCTTGTTTTGGCCACTCTTGTTTGTTGAGAAGGCGTGATGGTGGCTGCGGCGGTAAATACGTTAGCCATTCTTGCTCGCCCAAAGGTTTGCCATAAATACAGGCTAACTGCTGGCCTTTTTCAGCCACTTGGCGCGGCTCTGTAGCGCAGATAGATGACATTGCCATGGTTTCGATTTGCACGCCTTCGAACTTTAAGTGATTCGTTTGGTCATGCACGATTGAATCAAGCAATAGCGCTAAATCTTTGTGATACTGAGCACTAATATGATCTGACTTATTGGCCGCAAACAGTAGCTTGTCGATGTTTGGTTTAAACAAACGTTTAAAGAAGCTTGCTTCACCATAATTAAAGTGCGTCAGCAACTGGTTAATAACACGACTTTGCTCATGCAGCGTTTCGCTACCTTCATTCAAGGCACTGAGCACATCCACCAGCACAATTTGTCGGTCAAAATGACGAAAATGCTGCTCGTAAAAAGGTTTTACAACCTCTTTTACATAGGCCTTATAGCGCTTTTTAAGATGCGCTAGATTTGACCCTTCGGTTACATCGTCAGGCACATTCGCAACCGGAAAAAACTGTAATAACGGCGCGCCTTTTAGCTCACCGGGCATCAGCATGCGACCAGGTTGTAACATGGCAAGTTTGGTGTCTTTTTTAAGGTCGAGCAATAGCTGCTGATAGAGCGCAGCAACATCAGCAAGTTTACTTTCATCAACACTGGCTGATAAATCAAGTTCAGCAAGGGCTGTTAAAAATGGCTTAGCCTTTTCGTTACGGGCTGTTTGCTGCAACAGTGAGTATTGTGATTCACACCAATCAGCAAATGATTGCTCTAGCATTGGTAAATCAAGTAGCCATTCACCTGGGTAATCAATAATGTCTAAATAAAGTGTTGATTGCGGTGCGAAGTGACCACGCAGCCCCGAGTTACTTTGGTACTTAATTGCCAAACGTAGCGTATTGATACGCTCGGTAGAGGCAGGCCATGTTGGCTCACCTTCAACAGGTAACAACGCCGATAATGCATTGTTATATTCAAATGTGGGTATTGTCAGTGCTTGCTGCGGCACAATTTTTGTAGCGATATGACGCTTTTCGCGCATCACATCAAAAAAAGGTAAGTTTTTTTCGTCAGCTTGACTTGTTAGGTGTTTAACTAAGGCGGTAATAAACGCGGTTTTGCCACTGCCACTTAACCCCGTGACGGCTAACTTCACGTGTTGGTCTAAACTACGATGAAGGGCTTTTTCCGCTTTATTTTTTAACGAATTAAAGGTGTTCTTTGCAAATGATTGGCTCATAAAGTGTCTGGCACCTTATTTGCGCTTGGTATCACGATGCAAACAAGGTGCGTTTATATCCTTTAAAGTTTGTTGATTTCACGGCTAACCGTAAATTCTGTTGATGTGACATAGCGTTCCATCTCTTGTAAACGACCATCAACTCGAGCAAGACGATCTTTTAAGTCTTGCAATGCACGGCGAGGTGGTTCCCCTTTTTGCCATACTTTAAATTTTACTTCAAGCGGGTCTTGGTGAATGCTATCTGCGCTTTTCACTGTTTTTTCAATTGGTTTTTTATCTAAAATAAACCACGCTGCGATATAAGCAACAACAATAAACGGGCCGCCTGATAATAGCACTGCTGTCACCACTAAAATACGTACCAGCCAAAGCTCCATGTTAAAGTAATCGCTGATACCTGCGCATACACCTGCTATTTTGCCACGCTCAGGGTCTCTAAATAATTCGCGTTTGGTACTCATACTTTACGTCTCCACTGTGGAGCCTCTTGGTCTAATAAGGCTTCTAAGGTTTCAACACGCTCTGCCATTTTGTCTGCTTTTTGTGCAAGCTCTAACAATTGGCGGTGCTCATGTTCACTTAAACCTTGGCTAACTTGCTTTTTACTACGGTAATGTAAAATTAACCAAAGTGGGGCAACAACCACCATAAAAACGATAATGGGTGCCATCAAAACTTCTGCATCAAACATGCTACTCTCCTGTCAATCCGTCATGTGTTTAAGCATTGGGGGACACGCCCCCATTTATTATTTTTTATCTGCTAGTTTTTTCTTAAGCTCAGCTAGCTCATCATCAATCTTTTCGTCTTGCTGAAGACCAGCAATTTCGTCAGCTAATGATTTTTTACCAAGATCATAAGACTCTATTTGTGATTCTAGACCATCGATCTTGTTTTCGTAACGTTCGAAGCGGTTTAAAGCGTCTTCGACTTTTGAGCTGTCGAGTGCTTTTTTAACTTCAAGACGAGACTCAGCAGAGCGTTGGCGTAAGATGATTGCTTTTTGACGCGCTTTTGCATCAGCTAGCTTCTCTTGTAACGTGCTTACTTCTTGCTGTAGTTTCTCGATGTGAGACTCTACATGTTCAAGCTCAGTTTCAACTGCTGCGACTGCATCTGCTGACTTTTGCTTTTCAATCAGTGCTGCACGTGCTAAATCATCACGGTCTTTACTGAGTGCTAATTCAGCTTTTTCTTGCCAATCTGCAACTTGAACTTTTAACGTGTCAACGCGACGTACTAGCTCTTTTTTCTCAGCAAGTGTTTTTGCTGATGTAGAGCGAACTTCTACTAATGTATCTTCCATCTCTTGGATGATCAGGCGAACCATTTTTTCTGGGTCTTCTGCTTTATCTAAGATGGCATTGATATTAGAATTAACGATGTCTGCAAAACGTGAAAAAATTCCCATAACATTTACCTCTTTGGTGTTTTAACTTAATCAGTTGGTATATCTAGTATCAATATGCTTGCCAACTTTTATAAACCTAGAATAACCAAATAAATTCAAATAGTTAAACTAAATTTATAAATTTCTTTAGTTCTCAAAGATAATGAAATACACTAGATCTTAGTAAAAATGACTAAGAGTTAGGGAATATGAGCCAATTTCGCCAACAGGATAACTTACTCGGCCAATCTGACAGTTTTTTAAGTGTGCTTGATCAAGTTTCACAACTAGCAAGTTTAGAAAAGCCTGTCCTTATTATTGGTGAGCGCGGTACGGGTAAAGAACTTATAGCTGCCCGTTTGCACTTTTTATCTAAGCGTTGGGATCAAAACTATATAAAGCTTAACTGTGCAGCGCTTAACGAAAACCTACTCGAAAGCGAATTATTTGGTCATGAAAGCGGCGCATTTACAGGTGCTAGCAAACGTCACGAAGGCCGCTTTGAACGTGCTAACGGCGGTACGCTATTCCTTGATGAATTAGCCAATACCTCTGCAATGGTGCAAGAAAAACTTCTACGCGTTATTGAATATGGCGAATTTGAACGCGTTGGTGGTAAGCAAACGGTTAAAGTAGATACTCGTTTAGTGTGTGCCACCAATGAAGACTTACCTACGCTTGCTGAACAAGGCGAATTTAGAAGCGACTTACTTGACCGTCTTGCCTTTGATGTTATTACCTTACCTCCACTTCGTGAACGCCAAGAAGATATCATGCTATTGGCAGAACAATTTGCAATTAATATGGCTCGCGACCTTGAATGGGAGCTATTCAGTGGCTTTACTCGTAGCGCCATCGAAACACTGCAATCTTATGAGTGGCCCGGTAATATCCGTGAGTTGAAGAATGTGGTTGAACGTAGCTTATATCGCCATGGTAATGAACATATTCCCGTTCACCAGATTATTTTAGACCCATTCGCGAGTAAATTTAGACCTAAACAACGGGTTAAAGCTGCGGTTGCAAGTGCTCCAGTTGCTAGTGTCGAACATGCTGCCCCTATTGCTACAGTTCAAAATCAAGAAACGGTGACACTGAATAAACCTGAAATTCAATTTCCTTGTAATTTAAAACAGCTATCAAATGACTTTGAGATAGATGTGATCAAAAAAGCACTCGAACATAGCCAATTTAATCAAAAGAAAACTGCAGAACACTTAGAATTAACGTATCATCAATTACGTGGCTATTTGAAAAAATACAATTTATTAGATCAGCAGCAATAGTTAGAGGCTAATCAGGTGTTTAAACCGTTACTTGCTTTGTCTTTGGTGTGCTTAGTCGGCTGCCTAGACAGCGAAGAAAAAACCACAGAACAAAAAAACCAGGGCTTAGTCTATTGCGCTGAAGCAAACCCTGTGTCGTTTAATCCGCAAGTTACAACGACAGGTTCGACTATCGATATTATCGCTAATCAGTTGTATGACCGCTTGCTGAGTATTGATCCTGTCACCGCTGAGTTTCAGCCTGAGTTGGCAAGTGATTGGAAAATTAGTCCTGATGGTAAAGCCATTACCTTTACACTTCGTAAAGGGGTAAAGTTTCATACTACAAAATACTTCACTCCTACTCGGGAGTTTAATGCTGACGACGTTATTTTTACCTTCAGTCGCCTATTTGACGTATACAACCCTTATCACTTTGTTGGCGATGCCAGTTACCCTTACTTTCAAAGTGTGGGTATTGATCAGCTAATTCGTCGCATAGTCCGTGTTTCTGATTATCAAGTACGCTTTGAGCTCTATAATGCTGAAAGCAGCTTTTTAGCAAACCTTGCAACCGATTTTGCCGTGGTGTTATCTGAAGAATACGCCATGCAGCTTAAAGCACGAAACCAAGAAAACTTATTTGACCAATATCCAGTGGGTACCGGGCCTTATGTATACAAAGAGTATCGTCGCGATCGTCTAATTCGCTATTATCGTCATCCCGATTATTGGAAACACCCAGTAGTACTTGAGCAATTGGTGTATGACATAACACCAAACGGCACAACACGGGTTGCGAAAATGCTCACTAAAGAATGCGATGTAACTGCGCACCCAAACAGTGCACAGTTGAGTATTTTATCGCAGCGAGACGACATCACTGTTCAAAAAGAGCAAAACTTAAATATTGGTTATTGGGCCTTTAACACTGAGCGACCACCTTTTGATGACGTACGCGTTCGTCAAGCACTGGCCAGTGCCATCGATATCGACAAAATAATGCAAGCGGTTTATTACGGCAACGGCATTAAGGCACAGTCATTACTGCCTCCGGCCTCTTGGGCATTTGAAGCGCAAAAAGCCATGCCTGAATTTAACCCTGCACTTGCCAAAACATTACTCGCCGAAGCAGGCTATAAAAATGGCTTTGATATGAATATTTGGGCCATGCCGGTAAGCCGTATTTATAATCCCAACGCACGTAAAATGGCAGAGCTAATGCAAAGCGATTTACGCAAAATTGGTGTGAACGTTAATATCGTCGAGTACGAGTGGAATACTTTTTTACAACGGGTTGGCGAACACCGCCACGACAGCGTTTTACTGGGCTGGGCTGCCGACACTCCTGACCCAGATAACTTTATGAGTCCATTATTAAGTTGTACTGCTACCTTTAGCGGTAAAAACCCAGCTAACTGGTGCAACCCTGAATTCGATTTATTACTGACCCAAGCGCTTGATACCACTGATTTAGAAAAGCGAAAGCAATTTTATAATCAGGCACAGCGTATTATCGTGCAAGAACTTCCTATTTTACCGATAGCCCATGGTATGCGCTTTCAAGCTGCAAGTAGCGATGTGAAAGGTATCAATTTAAGCCCGTTTGGCGGTATATCACTGGCTAATGCGAGGAAAGAATAATGATACTCGATTATATTCTTCGCCGCCTAGCGCTATTAATGTTTATGATGCTGACTCTGAGCATCTTTACGTTTTCATTAAGTTTTTTATTTCCCGGTGATGCCCTTACTAACTTAAGTGGTATTACAAACAGTACCTTTTCACAAACTAATGCGCTTGAAGAAAGGTTTCATTTTACTGAAAACTATGTGGTGCAGTATTTTGCATTCTTAGAGCGAATTATTCAGGGCGATTGGGGTGTCTCTTTTGCATCTGGCGAGAGTGTTTTCCAACACATAAAAGACCTATTTCCTGCCACACTTGAATTAAGCCTTTATGCGTTATTTGTATCTGTGGCCGTTGGTGTGCCAAGCGGTATTATAGCATCAGCCTACTACAAGCGTTGGCCTGATAAACTGATTAACTCTGGCACACTTATTGGCTATTCGATGCCTGTTTTTTGGTTAGCGCTATTGTTGATCATGGTTTTTTCACTGCAACTAGGCTGGTTTCCTATGTCTGGTCGCATGGGCTTACTTTACGAAATAGAGCCGGTTACTGGCTTTATTCTTATTGATATTATTGCGACTGACTTTCCCTATCACGGCATGGCATTTTTGGATGCGCTACATCATCTAACACTGCCAACAATTGTCCTTGCAATGTACCCAACCACCGTACTGGTGCGCTTTACCCGTGACTCTATGCTTAAAGTTTTAGATCAAAGCTACATTAAAACAGCCCGTGCAAAAGGCTTAAACCGTGCACAATTAATCCTCCACCATGCGCTTCGTAATGCTCTTTTACCGGTTATCAAACAAATCGGTTTACAGTTTAGTACTTTGATCACCCTTGCAATGATCACCGAAGTTATTTTCTCATGGCCGGGCATTGGTCGTTGGTTAATAGACAGCATTTATCAACGTGATTACCCCGCAATTCAAGGTGGGTTGTTGGCTGTGTCTATGTTTGTAATTTTAGCAACTATCGTTGCCGAGTTAACCTATACCCTTTTCGACCCACTCTCGCGGAATCAAGCTCATGGCAAAGTTTAATTTATTCTCTGAAGAGTCGAATAAATCGCCACTAGCGCGATTTTGGCGGAAATTCAAAAATAATCACCCAGCCCTTGTTGGCTTATGGTTGTTTATTGCTTTTGCACTACTGGCGATTTCGGCACCATTACTTGCGCCATATGGTGTAAATCAACAACATAGCGACGCCCTATTGCTGCCTCCCTCATGGCATGACGCAGGCGATGTGCGCTTTTTATTAGGTACCGATGATTTAGGCCGGGATGTGTTATCACGACTAATGAATGGCGCAACCTACACCTTTGGTTTGTCGGTTGTTGCGGCCTTAATTACTACTGTGATTGGCGTGTTAGTGGGCACCTTTGCGGGTATCAGCCGTGGTATTCGCTCAAGCTTTTTGAACCACTTACTCGATATTACCTTATCAATTCCATCGCTGTTGCTGGCCATCATTATTATTGCAATTTTAGGCCCAGGCCTTATGAATACTGTTTGGGCGATTATTTTAGCCTTATTGCCACAGTTCATTCACTCGGTACGTAATTTGATTGTTGAAGAACTCAACAAAGACTACATTACAGCGTTTAAACTTGATGGCGCTTCAAACTGGCATATTCTTGCTCGTGGGATCTTTCCGAACATTTACGAACACATTGTGGTTATTTTTACCATGGCACTCTCTACAGCTATCTTGGATATCTCAGCACTTGGCTTTTTAAAACTGGGGGCACAGCCACCCACCACTGAGTGGGGAGCAATTTTGGCAGAAAACCTTGGTTTAATTTACCTTGCCCCTTGGACTGTAGGCTTACCGGGCGTATTATTATTTTTAGCGGTACTGTCTACCAATTTAGTGGGTGATGGGTTACGCCAAGTGCTTAAAGAACGTAAGGCCGACTAACTATGCAATTACTCGACATTCGCAATCTAACGATAGAGTTACGCACCTCAGATACCGTTATTCGTGCGGTTGATAGGGTCAGTTTGACCTTAAAAGAAGGTGAAGTACACGCATTAGTTGGTGAATCAGGTTCAGGTAAAAGTCTCATCGCTAAAGCTATTGTCGGCGTATTAAATAAACGTTGGCATATTACGGCTGATCGCATGCACTGGCGTGGTGTTGACTTAATGCGTTTATCAAACGAACAGCGCCGTAAACTAGTTGGTCAAGACATTGCAATGATTTACCAAGATCCAAGCCGCTGCCTTGACCCAACTGCTAAAATATTTGACCAAATTGCCGAAACTTTACCTACACAAGCAACCAGTGGCTTTTTCTTAAAACGTAATAAACAGCGTAAAGACAGAGTAAAAGCGTTAATCCACAAGGTAGGTATTAAAGATCATAAAAAGGTACTCGACAGCTACCCTCATGAGCTCTCTGAAGGTATTTGTCAAAAAGTGATGATTGCCATGGCCATTGCGCGTACCCCAAAACTATTGATAGCCGATGAGCCAACTACCGCCCTTGAGAGCACCACGCGTGCGCAAGTATTTAGACTATTAAAAAGCTTGAATCAGCTAAAGAATATGTCGATTTTGATGATCTCACACGAACTTGAAGAGATTATTGAGTGGTCTCACGGTATGCATGTTTTGTACTGCGGACAAATGGTTGAAGCAGGCCCGACGAACCGTATTTTTAGCCAGCCACATCACCCCTATACACAAGCGCTATTAAAAAGCTTACCTGACTACGAACAAGGCCTTGCTCATAAAGAACCTTTTTATGCGCTTAAAGGCACAATACCTACATTGCAGCATTTACCAATAGGCTGCCGATTAGGGCCGCGCTGTCCGCAAGCGCAAAAAGAGTGTGTGGTTACACCAAAATTAACTAAACACCATAGTCACAGTTATGCCTGTCATTTTCCGTTAATTAAGGCGATGAAATAATGCAACCGCTGCTAAAAGTTCAAGCGTTATCGAAAAGTTTTAACTTGCGAGCAGGTTTGTTTGCTCGAAAACGCTTTTCTGTTTTAAAAGATATTTCGTTTTGCTTAAGCCAAGGTGAGACCATTGCTATTATCGGTGAAACCGGCTCGGGCAAAAGTACTCTTGCAAAGTTATTAGCGGGCGCTGACAGTGCCGATAAAGGACAGATATTGCTCGATGGCAATATTATAGAAAATGATGGCATACGTGATAACGACTGCCGCCACATTCGCTTGATTTTCCAAGATTCTGAGGCGTCATTAAATCCGGGTTTAACTATTGGCGACATGCTGAACGATTGTTTACAGTACAACACTGATTTGAATAAAGATGAGCGAGAAGAAAAAATTAAACAAACTCTCGCAAAAGTGGGCTTGCTGTTAGATCATCAACATTATTACCCACACATGTTTAGTAGTGGCCAATTGCAACGTATAGCACTTGCACGGGCTTTAATTTTAGATCCCAAGGTTGTAGTGCTTGATGAAGCGTTATCGTCTCTAGACCCTTCTGTGCGCGCACAAACGGTAAACTTATTACTACGTCTACAAAAAGATACTGGACTTAGCTATGTGCTTATAACCCATCATCTAAGTCTGGTGCGCCACATCAGCGACCAGCTCGTAGTACTTGATCACGGCGAGATTGTTGAATACGGCCAAACCGAAGCAATTTTCCAAGACCCACAATCTAAAGTGACACAGAAATTGTTGAACTGCTGACATTGAAGTGTCAGCCGTCAACTTTAAATTTAATTCGGCGTTAAACGCCCCCCTTCGCGAGTATGTTGATATCTCTATTAACTTTACTCTTTTTCCTTGCTGCTTTTCACATCAATTCTATCACCATGGCTTGGTGGTGTAGATGTAACAATAAAATGCAGTGGTTCAGTACCTTGATTGCTTAGCTGATGTACTCGGCCAGCACTTACATGCAAACCTTGTTGCGCAGTGAGTTTGTGTATTTGGCCATCAAGTTCAATGGTGGCACAACCACTAAGTACGAAGAAAAATTGTTCTGCATGCTTATGGTAGTGTTTTACTTCAGCCTCACCTGCTGGGACATGCTCTTGAATAATACTTAATGTATTGGACTTTACTAAGTGCCATCCATCACAGTTGTTGCCCCACTTGTAGTGCTCTGCTGTTTGTTTATCTATAGTGCTCAAAACTTTTTATACATCCCTTGGCTTTGTGGTGCGACAAACTTGTAACCAAGCTTTTCGTAAAAACCAGGTTTGTCAGCGACCATAGTGACATAGCTGCCTTCAAAAGCGGCAGCTTCAATGTAGCGGTCTACATGTTTCATAATGACACGCCCTACCCCTTGCCCTTGATATTCAGGTGATACAGCAATATCAACCACTTCAAAATTACAACCACCATCACCAATAACACGGCCCATGCCAATCAACTCATCGTCTTTGCGAACACAAATAGCATAAAGAGAGTTTGGCAGCCCTGCTTTCGCCGCAGCTAATGAACGAGCTGATAAGCCGGCCTTAAGGCGCATTGCACAGTATTCTTCCGCACTTGGTAACTGCTCTATTAGGCGATACTCCATAAATACTCCTTGTAGTTGCGAGTGCGATTACCTTCAACGGTAACAAAAAAGGCGCCATAAGGCGCCTTTTATTTAAGTTGTTTTGCTACTTATTCAGCAGCTTGTACAACTTTTGGTACTTTTACATCTGCTTGCGCTTTAAGTGCAGCAATGAATACCATGTAGTTTTTATTCACTTGAGCCATAGTGATGTTTTGTTTTTGTTGTTCGTTAATATCGGTGCTTTGTGCTTCATTCACTGCTTTTAAAGCAACGATAGCAGAGTCACCATTATTCAGGTCAACAACATCTACCACTGGCGTGTCCTGAGGATGCGGCATTTTAAATACTTGCTGTACAATTGCCGGAGACACAGTATACGCTTGACGAGCAAGTGCAGACTCTTGACGCACTTCAATACCTTCGGCAGTAGCAACATCATTTAAGCTCTTACCTGCTTCGATATCTGCAAATAAAGTACGTGCTTTTTCTTTAGCTAGTTCAGAGGCTTTCTGTGCAACCAGTGTTGCTTTAATTTGCTCTGATACATCTTCAAGTGGCTTAGTCGTTGCTGGTTTATGGTCGTTTACACGAACAACAACAGCGTGCTCATCACCCACTTCAATAACCTCTGAGTTCATACGATCTTCTAACACTTCAGGAGAGAAAATTGCAGTAACAACTTGCGGGTTATTTAAAGGCTCTGGTAATGAGTTACGCGTCACAAGTTCTGTTTTCTGTACTTCAACACCGGCTGCGTCTGCAGCGTCTGTTAATGTATCAGAAATTTCAAAAGCAATTTCTCCCATTTGAGTTTGCTTTTCATAAAACGCATTCACTTTCTTAGTACGTTCAAGTTCAGCACGAAGCTCATCTTTTACGTCAGCATACGGTTTAACTTGCTGTTTTTGAATATCCGTGAGCTTGATGATGTGATAGCCGAATTCTGATTCAACAACGTCAGAAATGTCACCTTTGTTCTCAAGTGCATACGTTGCATCTTCAAAAGCTGGGTCCATCATGTCACGTTCGATCCAATCAAGATCACCGCCCATTTCAGCACTCACAACGTCATCCGAAGATGATTCAGCTAGCTCAGCAAAATCAGCACCGTTTTGCAGTTGTGCTAATAGCTCTTCAGCTTTCGCTTTTGCTGCATCATCGTCTTCACTGTTATCAATTAAGATGTGTGATACACGACGCTTTTCAGGCTCAATATATTGTGCGCTGTTTTGATCGTAGTATGCTTTGATATCTTCTTCTGAAACACTTGAATCCAACGTTAAGTTTGCAGCATTTAAATCAATATAGCTGACAGATACTTGTTCAGGCGCTAAAAATTGCGGTTGATTTAATTCATAGTAATCTGCAATTTCTTGCTCTGTTACTTCAATACCCGCTTGTAATGATTCTTTTGACACAACTAAATAGTCAATACTACGAGTTTGCTGTTGAAGCGCTACAGTATTATTTAATTCGTTTTCAAGAATAAAGTCAGTACCAGCAACTGCACCAACAAGTTGGCTGCGAGTCATGTCTTTACGTAAGTACTCTCGGAAAGCGTCTGGCTGGAAGTTCATCTGACGAATAACTTGTAAGTAACGATCGTTGCTAAATTGGCCGCCAACTTGGAAGTAAGGCATTTCTAAAATAGCTTTACGAACACTCTCATCACTTACACGAAGGCCTAACTCTGCCGCTAGTTGAGTTTGCAATTCTTGTTGTACTAAGCGGTCAATCACGCCTTGGCGAATTTGTGCCATGTAATTTGGATCAGCTGCGATTTGTGCAAAGTATTCACCAAACTGTTGCTCTAAACGATTGCGTTCATTTTGGTAAGCACGGCTGAACTCGGTTTGGCTAATTTTAACTCCATTTACTTCTGCAACGGGTTGCTCTGTGGTTTGTCCTAAATAACCACCAATCCCAGCTAAAGCAAAAGATAAAATCACCGCGCCTAAAATAATTTTGGCTGCAGGTCCCTGCGAACCTTCTCTGATTTTCTCAAGCATTTATCTATCTCTATTCTGATCAGGTACAAAATATACCAATTAGCATAATCAAGGATGATTGCTGATTGATATCAACCCTGCTCATGTAAAAAAAGCGTATCTTACCAGATACGCTTTTTCACTTGAAGTAACTGGTGATAAGTTACCTAAATTCTATTTAAGTGTCCTTAGGTATCCTCACCAACTAATCTTATTGGTTAGTTTACTGCGTCTTTCAGCGCTTTACCTGCTTTGAAAGAAGGGATATTTGCCGCAGCAATCTGGATAGTCTCACCAGTTTGCGGGTTACGACCTGAACGTGCTGCACGCTCACGTACTGAGAAAGTACCAAAGCCAACAAGCGCCACTGAGTCGCCATCTTTAAGAGCGCCTGAAACAGCCTCGATGAATGAATCTAGTGCACGACCTGCAGCCGCTTTAGAAATGTCAGCGTCAGCTGCGATTTGATCGATTAATTGAGATTTATTCACAATATCATCCTCTTTCATTGTTATTATCAAGAGCGATTATTTTTTAAAAAATAACATCACTGTTTTGAAAATTTATAAGCAAATTAAATTTATGCTCAGTTTATTATATTTTTCTCAACCCTAGGCCACATAAGGCCTAGGCTTGAAAACTAGTGCTTAACTTATCATACCCTTAGTATTTGAAAAGCCCCTAAATGCACTTTTTTGCGGTTTTTTACTGGTTTTTTTCAGTTTCGACAGAAAAACTCTCAACTGGGTGCTTTAAAGCCAGTTTTAAAACGTCATCAATCCATGTAACTGGGTGAATTTCAAGGCCCTCTAATACATTGTTTGGGATCTCTTTTAAGTCACGTTCGTTAATTTTTGGAATAATAACGGTTTTAATACCACCACGATGAGCCGCTAGTAACTTTTCTTTTAAGCCACCAATCGGTAACACTTCACCACGTAAGGTGATTTCACCTGTCATAGCAACATCAGAACGTACCGGGTTACCTGTTAAGCTCGAGACTAAACCAGTTACCATTGCGATACCCGCACTTGGGCCATCTTTTGGTGTTGCTCCTTCTGGTACGTGAACATGGATATCACGTTTTTCATGGAAGTCGCTATTAATACGTAATTTTTCAGCACGATTCCGAACAACCGTCATGGCCGCTTGAATCGACTCTTGCATTACATCACCAAGTGAACCGGTGAAAGTAAGTTTACCTTTACCTGGAACAGCAGCTGATTCGATAGTCAGTAAATCACCACCTACTTCAGTCCACGCTAATCCGGTTACTTGACCAATGCGGTCACCATCTTCAGCTTTACCATAGTCAAAGCGTTGTACACCTAAAAACTCTTCTAGATTATCTTCATCGATAGTCACTTTTTTAGTGTCTTTATCTAACAAGATATTCTTAACAGCTTTACGGCAAAGTTTAGATACTTCACGCTCTAGGTTACGCACACCAGCTTCGCGAGTGTAGTAGCGAATAATGCCAATAATTGCACTATCAGCTATTTCAACTTCACCCTCTTTTAGACCATTACGCTTCACTTGCTTTGGAATTAAATGCTGCTTAGCAATATTCAGCTTCTCGTCTTCGGTGTAACCCGATAGACGAATAACCTCCATACGGTCTAGTAATGGGCCTGGAATGTTGAAGCTATTTGATGTTGCAACGAACATTACGTCTGATAAATCGTAATCAACTTCTAGGTAATGATCAGCAAAATGACTATTTTGCTCAGGATCAAGCACCTCAAGTAATGCTGATGCTGGGTCACCACGCATATCAGAAGACATCTTATCGATTTCATCTAATAAGAATAATGGGTTTTTCACGCCGACTTTGGTCATATTCTGGATTAACTTACCAGGCATAGAACCAATGTAAGTACGACGATGACCACGAATTTCAGCTTCATCACGAACGCCACCAAGGGCCATACGAACATATTTACGACCAGTAGAACGTGCAATTGACTGACCTAATGAGGTTTTACCCACTCCAGGAGGGCCGACTAAACATAAAATTGGGCCTTTGAGTTTATTAGTACGTTGTTGTACCGCAAGATACTCAATAATGCGTTCTTTTACTTTATCTAGACCATGATGATCGCTGTCTAAAATCTTTTGTGCGCCAGCTAAGTCTTTTTTCACCTTAGAGCGTTTTTTCCAAGGCACATTGATAAGCGTATCAATGTACGAGCGCACTACGGTTGCTTCAGCCGACATAGGCGACATCATTTTTAATTTAGATAACTCTGCGTTCGCTTTTTCTTGCGCTTCTTTAGGCATACCTGACTCTTCGATGCGTTTTTTAATTGCTTCGAATTCATCGGGTACATCATCAAGTTCGCCAAGCTCTTTTTGAATCGCTTTCATTTGCTCGTTGAGGTAATACTCTCGCTGCGATTTTTCCATCTGCTTTTTAACGCGAGTACGGATTTTCTTCTCAACTTGCAGTAAGTCAATTTCACCTTCCATCAGCGCCATTAGGTATTCAAGACGCTCAGTGACATCAGCTATCTCAAGTACTTTTTGCTTTTCAGGCACTTTCAGTGGCATATGAGCTGCCATAGTATCTGCAAGACGTGCGGCTTCATCAATACCTGATACAGAAGTGAGTACTTCTGGTGGAATCTTCTTATTAAGCTTTACATAGCCTTCAAATTGGCTAATTGCGCTGCGTATGAAGACATCCTGCTCTTGTTCATCAATATGGTTTGACTCAATAAACTGCGCTTCAGCTACAAAGAAATCATCATTGTCTAGAAATGTTTCTACTTTCGCGCGTTGAGTGCCTTCAACCAACACTTTAACGGTGCCATCAGGTAGTTTTAATAACTGAAGTACTGTGGCAATGGTGCCAACACGGTAGATATCGTCTTGCTGCGGATCATCAACAGAGGCGTCTTTTTGCGCCACTAGGAAAATTTGTTTGTCCTTGTCCATCGCCGCTTCTAGGCATTTTATTGATTTTTCACGACCAACAAATAGCGGGATCACCATGTGCGGGTATACCACAACATCGCGCAGTGCCAACACGGGGATTTCGACTCGATCGGTTCTCTCAAGCGTCATTATATTCTCTTCGCACTTCATTTATTTTAAAGATTACTCAAGTATATGGGGATATGTAAGGGAAAGTTCAACATATTTGTAAAAAAAGGAGCCTTTGGCTCCTTTTTTATACTCAACTGATCAAATATTAATCTATTAAAGCTTTATTCTGATGCAGCTTTATCTTGATTACCACTTTGGTAAATTAAGATTGGGTCTGATTCACCTTTAATAACGGTTTCATCAATAACCACTTTGCTTACATCATCCATTGAAGGCAACTCATACATAGTATCAAGTAACACCCCCTCAACAATTGAACGCAAGCCACGTGCACCTGTTTTACGCTCCATTGCTTTGTGAGCAATCGCACTGAGCGCATCTTCACGGAACTCAAGCTCAACATCTTCCATTGCAAATAATGCAGAGAATTGCTTAGTTAGAGCATTCTTTGGTTCGCTAAGAATTTGAATAAGTGCCGCTTCATCTAGTTCTGTCAGTGTAGCGACAACAGGAAGACGACCAATAAATTCCGGTATTAAGCCGTATTTAACAAGATCTTCTGGCTCTACATCTTTAAACGTTTCGCTTAAACTACGGCTACTTGCCGATTGCTTAACTTGAGCGCCAAAACCAATACCTGTATTTTTGTGGCTACGCTGTTCGATCACTTTATCAAGGCCAGCAAATGCACCGCCACAAATAAATAGAATCTTCGATGTATCAACTTGCAAGAATTCTTGCTGCGGATGCTTACGTCCACCTTGTGGTGGTACAGACGCAACCGTACCTTCAATCAGTTTAAGTAACGCTTGTTGCACACCTTCGCCCGATACGTCACGAGTGATCGATGGGTTATCAGACTTACGAGAAATCTTGTCAATTTCATCAATGTAAACAATACCACGCTGCGCTTTCTCTACGTCGTAGTCACATTTTTGCAGTAGCTTTTGAATGATGTTTTCAACATCTTCACCAACATAACCTGCTTCTGTTAGCGTAGTCGCATCAGCCATAGTGAAAGGTACATCGAGCAAACGAGCCATGGTTTCAGCAAGTAATGTTTTACCACTACCAGTAGGACCAATTAATAGGATGTTACTCTTACCTAGCTCAATTTCTGCATTAATACTTTGATTGCGAAGGCGTTTGTAGTGATTGTATACCGCTACCGACAGCACTTTTTTTGCATGATCTTGACCAATAACATAATCATCTAAGTGATTACGAATTTCTTTTGGAACAGGCAATTTATCAGACGCATTATGCTTTGGCGCAATGTCTTTGATTTCTTCCCTGATGATATCATTACACAGCTCAACACATTCATCACAAATGTATACTGAAGGGCCTGCAATAAGTTTACGAACTTCATGCTGGCTTTTGCCACAAAAAGAGCAGTATAACAATTTATTACTTTTGTCGCCGTCTGTAGGAGTGTCAGACATTCAGCTACCTCATTTATTACGTTGGCAGCAGCACTGGGCTACTGCTAATTCACTATGTTTAACTATATCAAAGAATATCAGTTTTCGCATAGTAAAGGGTGATAGCTAACAATACGTTATTATTAGCTATTCAGATTACTTCGTTTCGCGGCTAGAAAATACAGAGTCAACTAGGCCGTATTCAACCGCTTCGCTTGCGGTCATAAAGTTATCACGGTCAGTATCGCGTGATACGACCTCTAATGGTTGACCTGTGTGCTCTGCCATCAAACGGTTTAACTTATCTTTAATCGATAAGATTTCGCGCGCATGAATTTCGAAGTCAGATGCTTGACCTTGGAAACCACCTAATGGTTGGTGGATCATCACGCGTGAGTTAGGTAAACAAAAACGCTTACCTTTAGCGCCACCTGATAACAAAAAAGCACCCATACTAGCTGCTTGACCCACACAAATAGTGCTTACATCAGGTTTAATGAAATTCATTGTATCGTAGATTGCCATACCAGCAGTTACAGAGCCACCTGGCGAATTGATATATAGATAAATATCTTTTTCTGGGTTTTCTGATTCTAAAAACAGCATTTGTGCAAGAATCAGGTTTGCCATGTTATCTTCAACTTGGCCTGTTAAGAAAATAATGCGCTCTTTTAAAAGACGTGAGTAAATATCATATGAGCGCTCCCCTTTTGCTGTTTGCTCAACAACCATAGGGACTAATGCGTTTAGAGGGTCTATCATACCGCTATTCATTCTTATTTAATTCCTTATCCGCTGCGACTCATCCTTACTATAAGGAAAGCACATTAATACTAATGTTAATTAAAGTAACTGTTCAATCTTTTTAAATATATGTGAACGGTTCGGCACTATTTCAATCTTTACTGAAAAATGTTCTGAAATAACATCTAGTATTGTCGGTTTTTGTGAAACTTGCTACCACAAACTAAAATGGCCCGGGTACGCTGTAAATATACAGAGTAACACGAGCCATTTAATCGCTAGCGAGAGCTTAAGTCAATGACTTATTAAGCACCTTGCTGTGGATTCATGATGTCGTCGAATGCTTTTTCAACTTCAGTCACGTTTGCTTTAGCTAGGATAGCTTCAACTGCTTGCTCTTCCATCGCTACGTTACGCATTTGTTGCATAAGTTGATCATTTGACTTGTAGTATTCTACAACTTCAGTTGGATCTTCGTATGCAGAAGCTACAGTTGCGATTAACTCTTCAACTTTAGCGTCGTCAACTTTAAGCTCGTTCGCCTTGATAACTTCACCTAGTAATAGGCCAGTCTTAACGCGAGTTACAGCTTGCTCGTGGAATAATTCAGCTGGAAGCTCAGGCATGTTTTTAGCATCGCCACCAAAACGTTGTGCAGCTTGCTGACGTAGTGCATCAATTTCTTGATCAACTAGCGCTTTAGGCACTTCGATTTCGTTGTTAGCTAAAAGACCTTTGATAGCTTGGTCTTTAACGTTAGCTTTAACCGCTTGGTCAAGCTCACGTGTCATGTTCTTTTTAACTTCTTCTTTAAGAGCGTCAACACCGCCTTCAGCTACACCGAATTTAGTTGCGAACTCATCGTTAAGCTCAGGAAGCTCTTGAGTTTCAACTTTCTTAACAGTGATTGCGAAAGAAGCAGCTTTACCTTTAAGGTTTTCAGCATGGTACTCTTCAGGGAAAGTTACTTCAGCAACAACTTCTTCGCCCGCTTTTTTACCAACGATGTTGTCTTCAAAACCTGGGATCATACGACCTTGACCAAGTTCTAGTGGGAAGTCTTCAGCTTTACCGCCTTCAAACTCTTCACCGTCGATAGAACCAACGAAGTCGATAGTTACACGATCGTTCTCGCCTGCAGCTGCATCAACTTCAGCCCAAGAAGCGTGTTGCTTACGTAGAGTTTCTAGCATGTTAGCTAGGTCTTCGTCAGTTACAGATACTGCTGGTTTTTCAACAGCAATTTTATCTAAACCTTGGATTTCAACTTCTGGGTAAACTTCAAACGTTGCATCGAATTCTAAATCTTTACCAGCTTCTAATGCTTTAGGTGCGAAAGTTGGAGCACCCGCTGGGTTAATTTTTTCTGAAACGATTGCTTCGATGTAGTTGCGTTGCATTAATTCGCCAGCAACTTCTTGACGCACTGCTGCACCGTAACGCTTGTTGATGATAGACGCAGGTACTTTACCTGGGCGGAAACCATCGATACGCTGGGTTTTAGACAGTTGTTGTAAGCGTTTTTTAACTTCAGTCTCAACGTTCTCTGCAGGAACGGTGATGGTCAGACGGCGCTCAAGGCCTTGAGTCGTCTCAACAGAAACTTGCATGATTTACCTCAATCTTCAATTTTGGCGACTGTTCGCCTTCCTTACAAACAAGGTGATCTCCATGAGTGATAGCAAGTTTTAATGCTGAAAAATTCAACTTAAAACGGCGCATTGTAACCATGAGATACCATTGCTGCTTTGCCTCTATGGGCACTATGTTAAACAATAGACGCGGCATTATAACCTAATATTTATGATAGTCGAGTCTAGGGGGCAATTATTTGGCGTATATAGCAGCATTCAGCGTTTAAGTGCTGAAAAAACGAACGCAGTAAAATAACAAAGTTAAATTAGGCTGATTTAAAGGAGGTATTTAGATATTAAGAAGTGGTCGGCAATGCAGGATTTGAACCTGAGACTGAATTGGATATACCCAAACCAATCGTTCTTTGACCATAAATCTTTAAAAGTGGTCGGCGATGCAGGATTTGAACCTGCGACTGAATTGGATATACCCAAACCAATCGTTCTTTGACCATAAATCTTTAAAAGTGGTCGGCGATGCAGGATTTGAACCTGCGACCCCTTGGACCCAAACCAAGTGCGCTACCAAACTGCGCTAATCGCCGATACTGAGAGAAGCTTTGAAAATTAAGACCACTTTAGAAAAGTGGTCGGCGATGCAGGATTTGAACCTGCGACCCCTTGGACCCAAACCAAGTGCGCTACCAAACTGCGCTAATCGCCGATATCTTAAGTAAGTTGGGGTGACTGATGGGGCTCGAACCCACGACAACCGGAATCACAATCCGGGGCTCTACCAACTGAGCTACAATCACCACGGCATTTACATATTTTCAAATGGCGCACCCGGAAGGATTCGAACCTTCGACCAACGCCTTAGAAGGGCGTTGCTCTATCCAGCTGAGCTACGGGCGCATCGAAAACTTCAAAAGTTTGCCTGTAAGCACCGCTTCTTAAAGAAGAAGTGGTCGGCGATGCAGGATTTGAACCTGCGACCCCTTGGACCCAAACCAAGTGCGCTACCAAACTGCGCTAATCGCCGATGCTTACTGTTGTTTGCGAGTGACCTCGTTAACAACGGGGTGCATAATAGTGATTTGGCCGTGTTAGGTCAAACTTTTTTTTAAGAAAATAATTCAATCGGTCACTTTTAGTTCATAATGGTTAAATATTGCAAATATAAGCTAAAATTTGAACTCTTTTTTATAAAGTATCGCTTTATATACAATTGCATCTTGGCGCTATGATGCTTTTCTGCGAAAATACACAACATTAATAAATATGATCAAACAAACATGATTTGTGTATCCACGCCCCCTTTATTGGATGATCATATTTTGATGTATCAGTATCAAGTTAACTAACCCCAATGAAAGGTCACCCATGACGGCAAACATCATCGATGGTAAAGCAATAGCTAAACAAGTACGCAGTAATGTAGCTGAACGTGTTGCAGAGCGTGTAGCAAACGGTTTACGTGCACCAGGACTAGCAGTAGTGTTAGTTGGTCAAGACCCAGCAAGCCAAGTCTATGTTGGTTCTAAGCGTAAAGCATGTGAAGAAGTCGGCTTTGTATCTAAGTCTTACGATTTACCTGGCGACACCACAGAACACGACTTACTTGCTTTAATTGACCAACTTAATGAAGACAAAGAAGTAGACGGTATCTTAGTGCAACTGCCTTTACCACAAGGCCTTGATGCTGAAAAAATTCTTGAGCGTATTACTCCTCATAAAGATGTTGATGGTTTCCACCCTTACAATATTGGTCGTTTAGCACAGCGTATGCCGGCACTTCGTCCTTGTACGCCAAAGGGGATCATCACCCTACTCGACTCTACAGGTGTTCGCTATAAAGGGATGCATGCAGTCGTTGTTGGTGCTTCTAACATTGTTGGTCGTCCTATGTCGCTTGAGCTTTTACTTGCTGGCTGTACAACAACGGTATGTCACAAGTTTACACAAGATTTAGAAACACATGTTCGCCGCGCTGATTTATTAGTGGTTGCGGTTGGTAAACCTGAATTTATTCCGGGTGACTGGGTTAAAGAAGGCGCTATTGTGATTGATGTGGGTATTAACCGTCTTGAATCAGGTAAACTTGTTGGTGATGTTCAATATGATGTTGCTGAACAAAAAGCGCATTTCATTACACCTGTACCAGGTGGTGTTGGCCCGATGACTGTTGCAAGCTTAATTGAAAATACGCTTGAAGCATGTGAAAAATATCACAGCTAAGAAGAGCTAAATTATTGCAAAAGGCTGCCAATGGGCAGCCTTTTTTGCTTTTAAGTTTTTTGTAGTTTTAACTGCTTAAGCTTTAGCATCTGAGGTAGCACTGAAAATACAATCATCATAAACATTAATAGGTATTGCCAGTCTTGGTATTGTTCGTTTATGAGCAAAACAGCGCATACTATTCCCGCGATTGGGTTGGCAATGGTGCCAAATGAAAACTCAGCCACACTCATGCGCCCTAATAACCAAACATACAGAGTATAGGCAATGGCAGTATTGGGCACGATTAACCAAAATAGCACAGAGTATTGCAGCGCTGAAATAGGCTCAAATACCACTTGGTATTGCTCTGGGTTTAGCAAACTTCCATCGATAAAAGCAGCTAGCAATAATATGCTGCCACCAATGATTAATTGCCAAGTAAGCACAACCCACCAATGTATATGCACCGACAAACTTTGTACTAAGGTGCTACCAATCACAATAGTAAGTAAGGCACCCAATAAAGCCGTCACTCCCAATACATTTAATGTGACGTAAGCTGGATCAAACAATAACCACGCCAGTACAACCAAGGCTATGGCGCAAAATGCTTGAACTCTTGCTGGACGCTGTCCTTTTACAATCCATGCATACAGCAAAGCGACAACCGGCACTGACACCATCCCCACCCCAGCAATAGCTGCAGGAAGATTCACCGCCATGATAAAAATAAACGCAAAAAACAGCGCTATATTCACAGCACCTAAAGTCAATAAACTTGGCCACTGTGAACGAGTTGGTAAACTAGGCTTAACTAATAAAAGTAATAATCCTGCAGGCAATGCGCGCAATGCACCTAATAATAATGGCGGCCAATCTGGAGTGGCATATTTAGTCACAGCATAGGTAGTACCCCATAAAAAAGCAGGGATCATGGCAAGTAAGATATTCAATGTAAGTCCTTGTTAGTGAAAAGTAGCGTAAAAATAAAACCTCAAGTAAGGTTTAGGTCAATAGCTATGCCCAGTTAAAAACAAAAAAGGTTGCCTCTTGGCAACCTTTTCAATTTGTAATATCTCGGTGGATACTTAAGCTTTACGCCATGTTGTTTTACCCGCAGAATCTTCGAGTACAACACCGAGTGCATTAAGTGCATCACGGGCTTCATCAGCAGCTGCCCAATCTTTGCTGGCACGAGCTTCGTTACGTTTTGCAATCAAGGCTTCGATGTGTGCGACTTCGTCATCAGCTTGGCCACCTTGTAGGAAGGCTTCAGGGTCTTGTTGTGCAACGCCTAATACCTCTGCAACACTGCGAAGTACATAAGCCAACTTACCAGCTTGTTCTGCATCGCAGTCTTTAACACGGTTTAGTTCTTTCGCAAGCTCAAATAACACAGGTAGTGCTTCTGGCGTATTAAAGTCATCATCCATTGCTTTTCTGAATTTAGCCACGTATTCATTGCTGGCTAAATCACATTCGATTGGTGTTACCCCGCGCAGTGCGGTGTAAATACGCTCAAGTGACGAACGCGCTTGCTCTAAATTTTCTTGCGAATAGTTAAGTTGGCTACGGTAATGACCTGAAATTAAGAAGTAACGAACTGACTCAGCATCGTACTCTTTCAATACGTCACGCACGGTAAAGAAGTTGTTTAATGACTTAGACATCTTCTCTTTATTAACCTGTACCATACCTGTGTGGATCCACGTATTAACGTACTTGCCGTTATTTGCGCAGCATGACTGAGCAATTTCGTTTTCATGGTGTGGGAATTGTAAATCTGAACCACCACCGTGAATATCAAAATGCTCACCTAAATGCTTAGAGCTCATTGCCGAACATTCGATGTGCCATCCTGGACGACCCTCACCCCATGGTGATGACCACGAAGGCTCACCTGGCTTGGCTTTTTTCCATAGCACGAAATCAAGTGGATCTTGCTTATCTTGTGCAACTTCAACGCGTGAACCTGCTTGTAGCATGGTTAAGTCTTGTTGTGATAAAGCACCGTATTGCTCAAATGTAGAGACATCAAATAATACATCACCATCAGCTGCAATGTAGGCATGGCCTTTCGCAATTAAACGTTCAACCATAGCGATGATTTCATCCATATGGTTTGTTACGGTTGGCTCAACATCAGGACGCAACATATTTAAGCTGTCAAAGTCTTCATGCATTGCTTTAGTCATGCGAGTCGTTAAATCATTGATAGACTCGCCTTTTTCGTTAGCACGTTTGATAATTTTGTCGTCAACATCGGTGATGTTACGTACATATTTTAAATCGTAGCCGATGTGACGAAGGTAACGAACAATTACATCAAACCCTACAAATGTACGTGCATGACCGATATGGCAGTAATCATAAATGGTGATACCACACACATACATGTCGATTTTGCCATCAACAAGGGGTTTAAACTGCTCTTTTTGTCGCGTAAGTGTGTTGTAAATTTGTACCATTTATAAAATGTCCTTAACGGTGTTTCGAGATTCTCTATGTTAACACTTGCAAAGCCGCTGCTCTAGCGCTTTATCAATTGAATAAGCACTTTGTTAATCGTTTTAAACAAGCTCTTTGTTAATCAAAGACAACTACTATAAAATAGTGCCATTATTAAACCAGATATAGGAAACCTCATGGTTGTACTACACACAAACTTTGGTGACATCACCATCAAAATGCACGAAAACGATGCACCAAACACAGTTAAAAACTTCTTAGAGTATGCAAACTCTGGCTTTTACAACGGCACTATCTTTCACCGTGTAATTGATGGTTTTATGGTACAAGGCGGTGGCTTTGAGCCAGGTATGGTTCAAAAAGAAGTAAACAACCCTATCGAAAACGAAGCAAACAATGGTCTTGCGAATAAAGTAGGCACATTAGCAATGGCGCGCACGCCGGATCCACATTCAGCAACTGCGCAGTTCTTCATTAACGTTAACGACAATGACTTCTTAAACTTCAGCAGTGAAACTTCACAAGGCTGGGGCTACTGCGTGTTTGCAGAAGTTGTTGAAGGTATGGACGTGGTAAACAAAATCAAAGGTGTTGCAACTGGCAGCGCAGGTTTCCACCAAGACGTACCACTTGAAGATGTAATTATCGAAAAAGTAACGGTTAGCTAATTTAATCGTTTAGTACTTTTTTAAGCGGGCCTTTGCCCGCTTTTTTGCGAGTAACCATGAAACAAAGTTATTTTATTGCCGATCTCCACTTAACAGAAAACCGCCCAGACATCACTGCGGCATTTTTTGATTTTCTTGATAGCAAGATTATTAATAATGACGTTGATGCCCTGTATATTTTAGGTGACTTTTTTGAAGTATGGGTAGGTGATGACTATCAAACTGACCTTTCAGTGAGCGTTGCCACACGTTTAAGCCAGGTAAGTGAAAGTGGTACTAAGGTGTTCTTTATTCATGGTAACCGCGATTTCATTATGCGTGAAGGCTATGCCAAAAGCGCAAGTATGACTTTACTACCCGAACAAGTTGTTATTGATTTATACGGCACCCCAACGGTTATCCTGCATGGTGATGAAATGTGCACCCAAGATGTTGAATATCAAAAGTTTCGCAAAAAAAGCCGTGGTTGGTGGTGGCCAAAATTAATGCTTGCTATGCCGCTTTGGTATCGCAAGAAGATTGCTCGCAACGCCCGCGAAAAATCAAAACAAAGCCAAGCTGGTAAAGCATTAGAAATCTTAGATGTTACAGAAGATGCGGTATTAGCCATGTTTAAAAAACATCAGGTTAAGAATATGATCCATGGTCATACCCACCGCCCTAATGTTCACTACTATAATGTTAATGGCGAGACCCATACTCGCACCGTGCTGGGTGATTGGTATGAACAAGGGTCATACCTAAGAGTAACTCCAGATAAACAAGAGCTAATTTACACTCCGCTTTAAATCATCAGTTTATTAGCTATGCTTTAGTTGTGTATCAAATAAAAACGGGCATGTTAGGTGAACCGATTTATATACTTGTGTAGCTGTTTAGTGCTTAGCTTTTCGATTAATAGCCAAACCTGGCAGTTGGTCACTGAGCCTTTTCCTCCCTATTTTATTGGTGAGCAGAGTAAGCCTGGTTGGTTACATGAAGTTATTGTTGCCGCATTAAAAACTCAAGGGCAAAAAGCCAGCATAGAATATACACATTGGGCTCGCGCACTGAAACTTGCTAAACGAAATAAGCGTGTTGCGGTACTCGGTGCATTTCATAATCATGCCAGAGCAGCTGATTATTATTATTCACACCCTTTAGCCGTTGCCAATACGGTATTATTTAAACGTGCCGATACTGACATTCTCTATACGGGATCTTTATATTCGCTTGCTCCTTATACAATTAGTAAAGGGGAAGATTATGTAGTGAGTGATAGCTTTGAAAGCCATCCTCAGCTAACGATTGTTACCGCAGATAGCCTTGCTGACAGCTTACTGCTTTTACTTAATGGACGAGTTGATCTTGTTGCTGGCAGCAAAGAAGTCGGCCAATATTGGTTAGCTAATAATGAGCGTTTGCGCGCATTCAAAGAAAAGCAAGTTAGTGTGCTTAAGCCTTATTTAGCCAGCCAGTATTTACATGTAATAAGCGCTAAAAGCCATCCTCAAGCACTCCACTTTCAAAATAGCCTACGAATTGGCGTAGAAGAATTACTTGCCAGTGGTGGACTTGAGAAAATTTTACGTCACTATGAATTCAGTGATATCGAGATCAACAAAATTAAACGCTTGCTTAGTAAAATTTGACTATTTAACCACTGTCTCTTGGGCTTTCAAGGGAATAGTTATTTTAAATTGTGTGGCAATATTAGCGGGTAAATCGTGACGACTAATTAAGCTTATTCGCCCCCCTAATATCTCTGTTACCCATTGATAAACTAAGTACAGCCCAAGACCTGTATGGCCATGTTTTCTTGAAGTTGTTACAAAGGGCTCAAATAGATTGCTGCGTAATGAATCATCAATACCAACACCATTATCAGATAAAGTGATACACAAGCTATTATATTTTTCTTCGAACACCCGTACAACTATCAATTTATTGTCTTGCTCTGTGAATGCATGTGAAATGGCATTAACAATTAAGCTCTCAATAATTTGGGAAATGACACCTGGCCGCGTAACGATCTCTCTGTCAATTTCTATATCAGTTTGCACTGTCACATTGAAGGTCTTTAATCGTGACTTTAATCCGAGCAATAAGTCTTCAATGACTTTATTTATATCACATTTTATATGGTTATCATTTGTTCTGTCGTGCGCCATTTCTTTAAAGCTTTTAACATGACAAATAGCTTTATCTAAATTTACTTTAGACAATTTTAAGTTAACATCGATCCCCTCGATACTCGTTTCTAAAAACTCTTTAGTTAGCCCCTGCTCAATTTGCTTTTGTAATTTTTGGTTTATCATTTCGGCATTAGACAGTGAAATCGCAGCCCCGCCCAGAGGAGTATTCATTTCGTGGGCAACACCCGCAACCATTAAACCAAGCGATGAAAGCCTTTTTGCCTCAATCAATTCTCCCTGTAATTCGTGTTGCTGTTTTATATACCGCTGTAATTTAGTGTTAGCCGTTAGTAATTCTTGCTGCTCAATTTCCAAGTTGATTGAGGTTTGAATAATCTTGCTCTGATAACGAAAACTACGCAGTTGATAATATATTGATAAAGCAACAAGAAGTAAGCCAAAAACTAAAGCGGTTACTAAAGACTGAATAAATACCGCATCAACAACCCCGTCACTAGCACTCACTAACATGAAAATATCATTTTCAACGGGTTGGCTATTAGCGTTACCCAAGTTCATTTTTAAGAAACTAGCCGACATGCTCTTTGAAATAACGAGCTGTTTTGAACTCGCCGCGCTAATCATTGTGTTCCACAGCGCTGGGTCATTTTTTTTCAGGCTTAAATCGGGCTGCGCTAACATAAAGCCCCATTCCATTGCTTTATTAGGATGAAGTAACCAATATCCTTCTCCATTAATTAATTGCACCTGAGCCTTCGCAGAACCAAGCTCCTTGATATGATTTAATGTCGACGATAAATCAAAATTAACCACAATTAACCCATCTAAAAGATAATCATCAGGCAAGGTTCGAAACGAAGCTCTTAAGGTTGGCTGAAAAGGTGTCACTACCTCACCAAACTCAACATTTAGATCAATAGGAGAGATGTAGATATTATTATTTTTTAGCTGCATTCCCTCAGTAAAATAATATCGGTTTCGTTTATTTTGTAACTGTTGCTCAGGTACAACCTCTGCAATTCCAGCTTTGAAATTAACTCGCAGTCGCTCCTGCCCTTGTGTATCTAACCAGCGGATCTGTGAAATTGTGCCTGCAGCCAAGCCAAAATCAGTAAAATGATTTAGTACGTTATTTAAATAACGAACTTGTTCTGCTGATACCGTTGACACGTCATTGCGCTTTAATGACTGATCTGCAACTAGTAACTTTACTACTTTTCTAACATCACCGAGCTCCCGGCTAAAAATACTATGTGTCGCATGCAAAGTGTTATCTTGCAAAAGACCTAAATTAGTTTTTTTTATTTGATAAAAAAGTAAAAACACAAGTAAGCTAATTGCTACACATACCCCAAGCGCAATAGCTAATTTAATAATGGACTTTTTACGCAGCGCATTTAGTTGCGAAACCGCTTTTTCTACCATTACTTTTCAGACCAACTTTGCAGCCACTCAAGTGCATCTTCAAAAAACATTGGCTTTGCGTAGTAATATCCTTGCCCAAAGCTACAACCTAACTGTTTAAGCCATTGGTGCTCAGCTTCTGTTTCAATACCTTCAGCGGTTACTTGAAAAGCAAATTTTTCAGCCAGCATCATAATCATTTCAATAATATGCTGGTTTGATATTGATTCATTAATTTTGTCTACGAAACACCTATCTATTTTGATGACCTGTGCAGGAATTCTACTAATATGTTCAAGTGAGGAGTAGCCCGTACCAAAATCATCAATACTAATTTTCATGCCAAGCGCAGCAAATTGACACAAACGTGCATTTATTTTTTCATAATTAAAGATAGCTTGAGTCTCTGTCACTTCTAGCTCAAGTAGTTCTGGGGATATTTGATGCTCAGCTAAGCGCGCTTGAATTTCATCAAAATAACTTGCTGACAACAAATCATACGTAGATACATTAAACGCAATAGGTATGGTGAAACCTCGTTCTGTTAACTGATATATTATTTGTAAGATTTTATCAAAAATAAGCTTATCTAATTCACTTATTAGTCCAGCTGTTTCAGCAAGCTCAATAAACTCGTCAGGAGGGACAAAAGCACCACTATCTAGCTGCCAACGTGCTAGCGCCTCAAAGCCTACCACTTCATTTGTGCTTAAACTAACTTTAGGCTGTAATGCCACTTTAAGTTGTTTTTTACGAATCGCAGTGCGCAGCTCTTGCATTAATGAATAACGGCGTGTGATTGCTTCAGTGCTTTTAGCAGAATAACAAAGTAGCTCAGCCATTTGCGACTTTTCTTCACTAAGTGTTGATTCTGCAAGATTGAAAATTTGCTCGGCTGAATGCTCAGGAAACGCATCTAGTTGCATAACCAAAATGCGCACATTTAAAAATTGCTTTACCCCGTCAATTTCGAAAGATTGCTGTTTTAGCGAGTCAATTAACTGTTCATCTTTGAATACCTCGCTAGCAACCAATACTCCCAAGCTGTCATTTTTAAATAACGCTATGCGAGGATAATAGGCTTGAAGTTGTTGCTGAATATTACTTTGCATTTTTTTATGGGTTTTCTTACAAAACTCATAACCAAAACGAAATGACTTTTCATCAAACTGCAAAATTTCAAAGATAACTAAATGAGTATTTGCCAGCTCCTCTGCATTCATCATATCAATTTCACGTAACAGCCAATTTCGATTAGGCATATTCAGCGTAACATCTGTATAGGCAAGCTCTGTTAACCGGTTCATTAATGCAATGTTTGCAAAGCCAGTGCTCACATTCTCACTAAATACCTGCAATAGATAGATATTATGTTCTTCTATTTGGTTATCAGATTTAACAATTGTGATGTAGTAATTCACATCAACATTCTGTGTGGTAAAATAAAAGACACTATAGTGCGTTGAAAATACGTGCTGGCGAGTTTCAACTGCTTTTTCGATATTATCTTGCACCTCAGAGCTTAAAAATTCTGATGAAAGACTTTTGCCTTCAAGTCCTTTATAGCAACCACTGCAAGAAATAACCTCAGCTAAAGCTAATTTGCTATTTCCAACACATATCACTCCCCCACCATTCGATAATTGTAAAATTTTGCCAATTTCGTCTAAAACAGCTTGAGAAAATGAGTGAATGTTATTTTTACTATTAATGCTTCTTGCCGCATCAAGTACCAGCTGTAGCCCTTGTTTGGCATTCGAAATTTGCGAAATATAGTGATAAGTACGAAGATGACTGCTAACAATAGATTTTAGCTTTTCCGCAGTCATATCTGACTTGTTCCAGTACTCATCAATATCGAGTGTATCCATGACCTGCTGCTCAGGTGCAAAACTTGGTTGGCCTGTTAGCAGAACAATACGCATATCATTTCTACCCAACACATTACGGATACTGTTGACCAATCTTAAACCAGAATCATCCTCTTCCATCACAACATCTATAAATACCAACGCGATATCTTTATGCTGGGATAGAATTGACGCAGCTTCTAAAGCAGAATCTGCAGTCAAAACATGTAACTCATCTCCACTGTCAAGACTGATAGCTTTAAAACTATTTAACAGTGCTTGCTGATAGTCAGCATCATCTTCAACAGTTAAAATTTTCCAAGTTGTTACTTTTTTTTGGGGTTTTACGCTTGGCTCTATAAATTTAAAAGTTGATTGCGGATCTAGCATGGCTTCTCCATTTTTTAAGCACACGATGCAAACAATTATGATTTGGGAACATCAAATATAACTAAAAAATAGTACACTAAACCAAAAAGATAAAACCAATTAACCAAATTAAGTAGGAATAAACACTTATAAAACTACATGTTAGTGAGCATTTACACTTACAACATGCGACAGCAAGGAGTTGTAAAAAATATAGAAAAGTACACAGATCCCACCAAATTATTACAGAACTTGATGGGAAGCTGTTTATGCGGGCACACCACTGTGAAACTTAAAATCTTCATCAGGTGTTAAAATAAGATCGGCTTCTAGTTGAGCAAAGAACTCAACACGCTCTGTGATATCAAACTCACTGATTTCTTGGGCAAGGGTTAGATAATCTTGATAATGGCGCGCTTCAGAGCGCAGGAGTGAGATATAAAAATCACCTAAACGCTTATCAACATGCGGGGCTAATTTAGCAAAACGCTCACAAGAGCGGGCTTCGATGTAAGCACCGATAATTAACTTATCTACCAAGGCATCTGGCTCGTAAGTTTTTACGTGGCGCAGCATCCCTTTGGCATAACGACATGGGGTAATGCTTTTATATTCAATGCCGTATTCATCCATGATCTCAAGAACTTGATAAAAGTGATGTAGTTCTTCTTTAATAAGCATCACCATTTTATCGATAAGGTCTTGCCCATAAGGTGAGTTAGATTTTGGGATCATTGATTTAGTCAGCTTGTTTTTATCTGCAAGCTCACGCCAATCCCCTTCTCGCTTGTAAATAAGTGTTTCAAATGGTTTTAACCACTCAAGCAACGCATCACTGCTTTCTTTATCAACCGCGTACTTACGAATTAAAAACATGGCAGACTGAGCTGCTTTTAATTCACAAATAAGGTGATCGATTAAAACCACATCTAAGTTTTCTTTTTTGGTTGCCGCAGCAATCCACTCATCAGGCGTTTCGCACTTTAAAAAAGAATGAATTGGCGCTAACAAATCAGAATAAGGCACTGAATAACTTCTCATCAAAAATCTTGGTTTGATTTTACCACATAATTAAGCCTGCATTCCATGACCCATATCAGTGCAAAGTAATTTCCTATATGCACTAAAGAGTTACATTCAATCGACTGTTTCGATTATTTCAGCTTCTTGACAAGATTTAATTACTGAACCATAACTTAATCAAAGCTGTACAAAAATAAAACAGCTACTATTCCTTTTTTACAGGGGCAACAATTATGATTTTAAACCACTTATGGGGCTTATACGCCCATCCACTCGAAGAATGGCAAACGATTGATAATCGCCATGAGAGTTTGCGCTATAGCCTATCTCATATCCTATTAATTGCATGTATCCCTTCAATTATGGGCTACTATTCGTCGGTTCACTTAGGATGGAGTATTGGTTCTGGTGAAGCTGTATTTTTAACCCATGATAGTGCATTGATGATCGCAGTAGCGATGTATTTTGCACTCATAGTAGGCGTATTTGCGCTTGCTTATCTAGCTCATTGGATGGCAGTAACATTTGGTGCTAAACCCACTTTTACACAAACGCTAGAACTTGCCGCTTATACAGCAACGCCAGTGTTCATGTCGTCATTTGCAGCATTTTTGCCAGAGCTTTGGTTTGTAGTGTGTGTTGGCTTAGTTGCACTGGCCTATTCTGTTTACCTACTTTACACAGGCGTGCCTATTCTCATGCATATTCCTGAGGAAAGAGGTTTTATTTATGCAAGCTCGGTCGTTACTTGCGGGCTTATTCTGTTAGTAATTATTTTAGCTGCAACAGCTATACTCTGGACAAACGGTATTGTTCACCCCATGTTTACTTGATTTCATTATTATTTCCTTTCTTTCCAAAACAAAAAAGGAGCTGTAAAGCTCCTTTTTTATCATCTTGAAAACAGTGACTAGTCAGCGCTATTTTCTTCTTGATTATGAAGTTCTAAACCCGCAGACATAGCATTTTCACGCGTTGATTTTGCTGAATCGTTACGTAAACGGTCAATGTGGTTTAGGTACTCTTGATCAATATCGCCAGTGATGTACTGGCCATCAAATACAGACGTTTCGAAACGAGTGATTTCAGGGTTCTCTTGGCTAACCGCCGCAATCAAGTCATCTAGCGATTGATAGATAAGACCATCCGCACCAATGCTAGCATTGATATCTTCAACTTCACGACCATGAGCAATTAACTCTGCAGCCGATGGCATGTCGATACCATACACGTTCGGGAAGCGAATCTCAGGCGCAGCTGAAGCGAAGTAAACGTTCTTTGCACCTGACTCACGAGCCATCTCGACGATTTGTGCTGACGTTGTACCACGAACAATTGAGTCATCAACAAGTAATACGTTTTTACCTTTGAACTCACGGTCAATAGCATTCAGTTTTTGACGAACTGATTTCTTACGCATCTCTTGACCAGGCATAATGAAAGTACGGCCAATGTAACGGTTTTTAACAAAACCTTGGCGGTATGGCAAGTTAAGAGCTGAGGCAATCTCAAGTGCTACATCACATGATGTTTCAGGAATTGGAATAACAACGTCGATGTCTTTGTCGGCCCATTCGCGAGCGATTTTTTCACCTAACTTAGTACCCATGTTTACACGCGTTGCATAAACAGACATACGGTCAATTGTTGAATCTGGGCGCGCAAAGTAAACAAACTCGAAGATACATGGTGAGTAAGTAGCTTTTTCTGCACACGCTTGCGAGAAAAACTGACCGTCTTCAGTAACGTAAATTGCTTCACCTGGCGCAACATCACGCACAAACTCAAAACCATCAGTTTTTAATGCAACGCTTTCAGATGCAAACATATATTCAGTGCCATTTGCAGTTTCACGCTTACCAAAAACTAATGGACGAATACCGTTAGGGTCACGAAAAGCAACAATACCGTGGCCAATGATCATTGCAATCGTTGCATAACCACCTGTCACTTTGTTATTAACTTCGGTTACCGCGGTGAAAATATCTTCTGCATCTAACTTAAGCTTATTTGACTTACTTAACTCATGCGCCACGATATTAAGTAAGATTTCAGAGTCTGATGTTGTATTAACATGACGGCGAGCTTCTGAAAATAATTGCTGCTTTAATGCTTCTGCATTTGTTAAGTTACCATTGTGCGCAAGCGCAATACCAAATGGCGAGTTAACATAGAAAGGTTGCGCCTCAGACGAGCTAGATGAACCAGCTGTCGGATAGCGTACATGGCCAATACCAATAGTGCCTTGCAGACGTTTCATATGACGGGTATGAAACACATCTTTCACTAGGCCATTGGCTTTGCGTAAGCTAAACGTGTTGTTTTCAATGGTAATGATGCCCGCTGCATCTTGACCACGGTGTTGCAAAACAGTTAAGCCGTCATATAACGCCTGATTAACAGGAGAAGTGCCGACTATGCCAACGATACCACACATTAAATTTATCCTCGCCGATTAACGGTTTACCGAATTTAAAAAGCTTGAGTTGTTTTCGAGGTACGAAAAGAACCACTCAACAACAAAGCCAAATTCTGGAATCAAAATAGAGTTGCCCCACCAATGCGTATTTGGTGCACCGGTAAAAGCATCAAGAAAGAAAAGTAACGCGCTCACGACCAACACGCCACGAAGAGCACCAAACACAATGCCAAAAACACGGTCTGTGCCAGATAAACCAGTACGCTGTACAAGTTCACCTAAAATATAGTTTAGTAAACCACCCAACAGGAGTGTCGCAAAAAATAATATGGCAATTGCGGCTGCATTTCTTAAAAGGGGTTCTGAAATACTTGTTAGGAAGGATGCTAAATATTGGTAAAACAAACTAGAGATGATAAATGCGCCAGCCCACACCGCTAAAGACATTGCTTCTTTTATAAAGCCACGTATTAAACCGATGATAGTGGATAGTGCAATAATGCCAAGTATGGCGTAATCAACCCAGATCATAAGAACCAACTAGTCGTTAATTTGGGGCGCATTCTATACCCAAACCACCTGTAGATGCAAGAATTCAGCATGAGATAAAACGTATTTAGGCAAGGCATTGATTGTAGGTAATGGTGTACCCATTAGCAAAATCAATAACGCAGAATAAATACGTTTTAGCCATGCCCTTCGGGCGCTTCACAGGGCTTCCACTACTGTGTTGTGGCAACTTGAAAGGTACCTACATTCCTGTATTGCCACGCCGTGTATTGAAAGCCCTGTGATAGCGCTGAATCATGGATCTACAGGTGGTTTGGGTATAAGAACCACCTGTAGATGCAAGAATTCAGCATGAGATAAAACGTATTTAGGCAAGGCATTGATTGTAGGTAATGGTGTACCCATTAGCAAAATCAATAACGCAGAGTAAATGCGTTTTAGCCATGCCCTTCGGGCGCTTCACAGGGCTTCTACTACTGTGTTGTGGCAACTTGAAAGGTACCTACATTCCTGTATTGCCACGCCGTGTATTGAAAGCCCTGTGATAGCGCTGAATCATGGATCTACAGGTGGTTTGGGTATCCTTTACCAGATCACTTCGTAATTTCAAACTGAGTAACTTTACCATTTAGCTTGGTTAACTGCTTTAACTCAGGAAGCTTACTCTCTAACTCTTTCTTGTTAAGTGAAGGACCTACAAAGACTTTTGTCAGTGTGCCGTTCGGGGTTTTTATCGGGCGCGTGAAAGTTTTGAAACCATTCGCTTTTAGTTTTTCTTGAAGCGATTTCACATTAGGTGCATGAGAAAAACTCCCCAATTGAATAACATACGCCATTTTGGTGAGGTTTTCTTCTGGCTTACGGGTTGGCTCAGGAGTATTAGCGACCGGCTTTGCAGGCTCTTGCACTGCAACTTTTGGCTCAGCTTGATTACTCACAGGCTCATCTATTGATGCTTCAATCATTTTCGGGGCATCGCTAAATGATTGCTGTTCTGTTGCCGTTAACTCGGCATCATTAGCTTTAACATCTTCAACAGCAACTTCGGCGGGTTGCTCAGCTGATGCCACTTTATTGTCTATAGCTTGTTGTAAGTCAATCGTAGTGAACTCAGGGCGGTCAGGGATCGCTTTAAAGTTTTCTGCATGATGAACTTTCTCTCCGTCCAAAATATTTGGAATGAAAACAATAGCCGCTACAACCACAATGGTGGTTCCTACTAAGCGATTAATAAACCCTGCGTTCACCGATTTCCTCTCTATTCTTTAAAGTAATTGATAGCAGCAGCCACAGTTATAAATGACCCAAACACAATCAATAAGGTGCTTTTATCTAGCTTTGGTAACATTGCATCTAATGCAGCTTCAACACTCTTATAATGGGTGCTAGGCGCTGTTGATGGCGTTTCTGCTAATGCGCTGGCAAGGTTTTCGACGGTATCTCCACGAAAACAGTCTAAACTCGCCAACGACCATTCATCAACTACATCGGCCACAGCCGACATAGCAGCCACTTTATCTTTATCTGCAAGCATAGCGACTAATGCATGAATTTTAAACCCTTGATCTTTATACACGCTTAATTTACGTGCTAAATAACGAGCCGACTCTGGGTTATGAGCTACATCAGTAAAAATAAGTGGTTGCTCACTTAGCTGCTGAAAGCGACCTTCAACCGTTAAGTTTGCTAAACAGTCTCTTACTTGTTGTTCGTTTGGTAATAAATCAAGCTTACTAAGTAGAGTCAATGCTGTGGCAGCATTTTGACAAGGGATCGCAGGTTTAGCTAAACGCCAGTCATTGGCTTTATATTGCCAATTAAAGCCTTCACTGTCTTCTGTGAATTTAAAGTCGCGACCTGATAACACCATATCGGCGTTAATTTCATTACCGTAATCAGTTACTGTGTGTGGAATAGCTAAATCGCCAACGATTGCGGGCGTATTGGTACGGAATATACCTGCTTTATCGTAGCCAACTAACTCACGAGTATCACCAAGGTATTCTTTATGGTCTAAATCTATTGTAGTGATCACACAAGCATATGGGTTGACTATATTAGTAGCATCATAACGACCACCAAGACCCACTTCTAAGAGTACATAATCAACCGCATGGCGTTTAAAAATAGCTAAAGCGCCCAGTGTTCCGTATTCAAAATAAGTCAGTGGTGTGTCACCACGACCTTTTTCGAGCATATCGAAAGCATCAACATGGTATTGATCATCAAGCTCTTGGCCATTAATACGCACGCGCTCGTTGTAACGAATAAGGTGCGGAGAAGCATAAGTCCCGACACTAAAACCTTGTGCAAGCAGTAAGCTTTCTAAGCAACGAGCTGTCGTTCCTTTACCATTCGTACCTGCAATAAGGATTATTTTGCTTGATGTATCGAGTAAGCCGACTTGGTTTGCCACACGCTCTACGCGCTCTAGCCCCATTTCGATATTGGCTGGATGTACACTTTCTAAATAACAAAGCCAATCATCAAGGCTTGATGATTGGCTAGGAAGGATTTCTGTCATAGCGTTTAATCAGTTAAGCTGAAATTTACGCTACTCTATGCTCTTGTTCAGTAGAAGGCAAGTTCATAAATTTCGCTAAGATACGTGCAAGGGTGTCACGCATTTCACGGCGGTCAACAATCATGTCGATTGCACCATGCTCTAACAAGAATTCACTGCGTTGGAAACCTTCTGGTAGCGTTTCACGTACTGTTTGCTCGATTACGCGAGGACCCGCAAAACCAATTAATGCTTTAGGCTCTGCAACGTTCACATCACCAAGCATTGCCAACGATGCAGATACACCACCCATTGTTGGATCAGTTAATACTGAAATAAACGGTAAACCTTTTTCGCTCATCTTTGCAAGCGCAGCACTTGTTTTAGCCATTTGCATTAATGACATAAGGGCTTCTTGCATACGTGCACCACCCGATGCAGAAAAACAGATAAGTGGCATATCATGTTCTAAGCATTGGTCAACAGCTTCAACAAAACGTGCACCTACTACTGACGCCATTGAACCACCCATAAATGAGAATTCAAATGCAACAGCAGCAACAGGAATGCCTTTTAAACGGCCTTTCATTGCAACAAGTGCGTCTTTTTCACCACTTGCTTTTTGTGCTTGGGTGATGCGGTCAGAGTATTTTTTAGAATCTTTAAACTTTAATACGTCTTTTGGTTCGTGTTCAGCACCAATTTCGTGACGATCAGCATCATCTAAAAAGTTTTCTAAACGTTTACGGCCACTTAAACGCATGTGATGATCACACTTAGGACATACGTTGAGTGCTTTTTCTAATTCTGCTTTGTATAAAATTGAATCACAGTCTGTACACTTAGCCCAAACCCCTTCAGGGATTTCTTTACGACCTGATGATTTAGTCGTTTTAGGTAAGATTTTTTCTAACCAACTCATTTGCAACTCTCTTAAATGCTGTTCTGTGTCGCAGTCTGTTTAATCAAGTATGCTCGATGCACTACTTCTAGTAATTAAACAGACAGATTTTTTCAATTAAAACATGAATTACCCGTAGACGATATAAAAAACTGGTCTTAGTAGTGCAGCACTTTCAGTTAACTATCTGAATAAGGTAAAAACAGAGGTCCTAATGGTGTTTTAGGAATACCAAAGTGTTCAGGGTAATCCACATCCACTAAGTAAAGACCAGCAGCCTTTGCTGTGGCACTTGCCTTAGCGCGTTCTTTTAAATCAAGTAATTCTTTTAACCAGACTGGTTCATGTTTATGCAGACCAATATCCATCAAACAGCCAGTAATATTTCGTACCATATGATGTAAAAATGCATTCGCTTTAATATCAATTATCACATAGTCACCTTGGCGTTTTACCGACAAATGGTGAATCGTACGATTTGCTGTATTCGCTTGGCAATGCAGTGCCCTAAAAGAGGTAAAGTCATGCTCACCAATTAAATACTGACAGGCTTCTTGCATTTTAGTTTCATCGAGTGGGTGATGAAAATGCGTCACCCCTTCGCTCATGATTGCACCGCGATAGGTGTAATTATAAATAACGTAACGATAGCGACGAGCTGTGGCGCTAAAACGAGCATGAAAATCTTCACTGACAGGCTCGGCAAACCGAATAGAAATATCTTTCGGTAACAGGGTATTCATGCCCATTGTGAATGCAACCATTTCACGTTCTGCATGAGTGTCAAAGTGAACCACTTGCCCTGTGCCGTGAACACCAGCATCAGTGCGGCCAGCACATACGATTTCGACTGGGTGATTACAAATCCGCGACAACGCCGTTTCTACTTCTTGCTGTACGCTATTGACATGTGATTGACGTTGCCAACCACTGTAACGGGCGCCGTTGTACTCTACTCCAAGTGCTACTCGCATAATGACCTATTTACCTACTGTGCTAAATGACGGGGCATTTTATGCGATCTGCTCGCGCAATAAAAGCACCCTTGTACTTCACCCTGTTAGCACGATTAGTTTTTAATCGTCCTCGACGTTGTCTAAGCCCTTGGTACCTTCTTTAGCGCGAAGTTTGTGATGAATAGCTGACTTAATCAACATGTAACCACTGATAGGTGCGGTGATCAGTAAGAAAATTGAAATTAGGATCTCTTTAACGCTCACTCCATCATGGTGATAGCTAAAATACACCATTGCAGCGATAAGTAATGATGCCATTCCTAAAGTAGTGGCTTTAGTTGGCCCATGTAAACGCATAAAAAAGTCTGGCATTTTCACTAAGCCAATCGAACCAATCAAAATAAAGCAACCACCAATTAACAGTAAGATTGATACAATCCATTCACTCATTATTTGTTACCTTATTCAATAATATCGCCGCGCAGCAAATATTTACATACTGCAACGGTACTAACAAAACCAAGCATGGCAATTAATAAAGCGGCCTCAAAATAAAGCCCGGTATCCATACTCATGCCATAAAGAATTATCAGCGCAATAGTGTTAATAAACATCGTATCTAGCGCTAATATACGGTCAGGTACCGATGGACCCACTATTAAGCGCCATAAATTTAGTAATAACGAGATGGCGATCATCGCATAGACAATTAAAAATACGGTATCTAGCATCTAAAAATCTCCTTAAGCGGTGCTTCATAGCGCTGCTTAATAGTATTAATTAACGCCTGTTCATCTGCTAAATCGAGCACATGGATCAGTAAATAGCGCTGCTCAATTTCTTCGCCCTCTTCGAGTGACTCAGGAATAGGATAAACCTCTGCACTCACAGTGCCTGGGGTTAGTGACACAGTGCTTGCCAAAATAGTGATTGGCATTTCATGACTTAAATCAAGTGGTACTTTTATAAAGCCCGGACGCAACTTTTTAGTCGGCCCGAGTATTAAAAGCGCAACTTGTAAATTGGCAGTGACAATATCGTACAACACTAAAAGTAAGTACTTAAACGCCAATCCTGGTCTAACAATAAGGGGCTGTGGATCGCGAAATGGAAAAGTGATCCACGGAATTGTTATAGCAAAAAAAGTAGCTAACAGCAGATGCCCTGGCGACACGCTATTATTGAGTAATAACCAGACAACAAAAAGTAATACACTACGAAATGGAGTCGGTAGCCAACGAAAACGAGCTTCTAAACGCATTATTGGCCTCCTTGTAATACATTCTGAATGCCTTGGTTTATATCAAACAATTGCTCAGAGGTTGCTAGCATATATTCAGATATTGGCCCTGCAAAAATAACCATTAACGGTGAGCATGCTAACAGCACAATGACCGCAGTCACTTGTAAAGGGTGTGCTTTTACGCCCTCAATTGCTTCACTATCTTTATATTTGTGATCCCAAAAAAGGCTTGTACCAGCACGCGATATCGCAACCAACAGTGCCAAGCTAGATAAAATATAAATAGGCCAAAACAACATGGCTTTTTCGCTATCTAGAGTACTCTTTAAAATCCAAATTTTACCGACAAAACCTGACAATGGTGGCATCCCCACCACGGCAAGTGCCGCAATAACAAAACAAATACCTAACAAGAATGGCTGAGCAACTGCACGCCCCGCCACTAAGCGGTCAGCGACCTTACCGCGCTGCTGCGCAATTAAATCAGCCAATAAAAACAGGACAGCACAAATTAAAGTTGAATGAACTAAATAGTAGAGTAACGCAGCTGTGGCAGAGACATTTTGAATGGCCACCAACGCAACGAGAGTACCAACCGACACCACCACCAAGTTGGCAATCAACTTACGAAAATCTTGGCTAGCTAAAACACCAATAGCGCCCATTACAATTGTCGCCAGTGCTAAGCCCCACAACCAAGGCTGTGCCATATGAGCAAGCTCACCTGCATTCTCACCAAATATAACGGTGTATACACGCAGCATGGCATAGACACCTACCTTTGTCATAATCGCAAATAATGCAGCTACCAATGGCATTGCACTTGCGTAAGTATTCGGTAGCCATAAATGTAAAGGTAAGAGCGCGCCTTTAAGTGCAAACACGACAATCAGTAACAAACCACCTATTTTCGCAAGGTATACATCATCACCTTTTAGTAAAGGGACTTTTTGTGCTAAATCAGCGATATTTAATGTTCCTAGGACACCATATAGAATACCTAACGCGATTAAGAATACACTTGAACCAATTAGGTTTAATATCACGTACTGCAGTGCTGCTCGTGTTTTGTGTTTGTCACCGGCATGCATCAATAGCGAATAAGAGGCAATCAGTAACACCTCAAAAAATACAAATAGGTTAAACACATCACCAGTTAGAAAAGCACCATTCACACCCAGAATTAAAAAATGGACTAGCGGGTGAAAAAAGCTGCCTTTTTTGTCGTCACCTGCACAGCTATAAAGCACAATCACCGCGCCCAATAGGCTGGTTAGTAGCACCAGTAATGCAGAGAGCCTATCAGCCACAAGCACAATACCAAAAGGTGCTGACCAATCACCGATAGCATAAACCAATGATGCAGTAGTATTAACATGAAATAGCAAATAAGCACTTATTAGCAACGTAACTATCGATAAAATAACGGAAGCTACACGACGAATATGTAAGTTTTTACCGCACGGTGGCATTAATAAAATAACGCCTGCCAACATAGGGATTAAAATGGGTAAAGAAGCTAAATGCTGAATCATTTTTGCTCCTTAGATGATTTTAATAAATGACCATCAACATGATCATTACCCAAATCAGCACGACCACGAATAGCTAAAATAACCACAAAGGCGGTCATCGCAAAACCGATAACTATAGCGGTAAGCACAAGTGCCTGCGGTAATGGATCCGCATACTCACTAGCACTGCCTAGTACTGCAGCTTTATTAATCGTTAAGCGACCTGACGAGAATAAAAATAGGTTAACCGCGTACGATAACATGGTTAAACCAAGCACAACCGGAAAGGTACGTGCTCTTAATATTAAGAAAATCCCGCATGCAACCAGCACGCCCACGCATGATGCGTACAATACTTCCATTAAATATTTACCTCTCGCTTGGGTGTATCGGCAGTCAATTTACCTAAACTTGCCAAAATCATCAGCGTTGCACCTACAACAGTTAAATACACACCTAAATCAAATACGATAGCACTGGCAAGTTCTGTTTTGCCGACTAACGGAATATCAAAATAATCAAACCACGTTGTTAAGAATGGACGGTCAAAGAACCAACTCCCCACACCTGTGAACAATGCAATGGCAATACCTGATGCAATAATTTTGCGATAATTCACATCAAATCTGTCTGCAATCCAGTGTGAACCATTTGCCATATATTGCAAAATAAACGCAATCGCCGTTACTAGACCTGCAATAAAACCACCACCCGGTAAATTGTGACCTCGTAAGAAAATATAAGCAGACACCAATAATGCCAGTGGTAATAAACTTTGCGAAATACTCGACAGTAAGATTGGATAACGCTCTCTAGCCCATGGGCGCCCTTCGCTATCACTTGCCGGCATAAACAATGGCAGATTAATAAGTAATTTATAAATACCTAATGCGGCAATACCCAGTACGGTTATTTCACCAAGGGTATCAAAGCCCCTGAAGTCAACTAAAATCACGTTTACAACGTTAGTACCGCCACCGCCAGTTTTAGCATTGGCAATAAAGAAATCAGAAATTGATTCAAGCGGTCTGGTCAACAGCGCGTAGCAGATACTGGCCACAACAACACCAACAGCTGAGGAAATCCCTAAGTCACGCAAGACACGCAATGAACTAGATTCTTTAGGGGTACGCTGCGGTAAAAAGAATAATGCGAGCATCAGTAGCATCACAGTGACAACTTCAACTGTTAACTGAGTCAGTGCTAAGTCTGGCGCAGAGAATCGAGTGAAAGCTACAGATACCATCAGACCTACAATTGAAATCATAATCAAAGATATCATTCGCGAACGATGCCAAATAACAGTGACAAGCGCACCGATAATTAACAGACCCGCGCCAATGGCGTTATGAAAATCAATAGGTGTTAATTCACTTGTGCCCGCAAGTTGTTGCATCTCAAACAATGGCCAACCAGCACACATCAAAACAACCGCAATCATTACAAAAGCGTATCGTTGCAATGAACCATTTTCAATACGGTTAACTTTAGCTTGTGACCATTTGATCACAGAATACAGGCCTCGTTCAAAGCCTTTTTTAGCATTTAATGTCGGTAATGAAGCTTGGAAATGGAACAGGTGCTTACGTTGCACATAGATAAGCACACCGCAGCAAGTAGCAATAAAGCTCATTAATAAAGGTAAATTAAAGCCATGCCATACCGAGAGCTTATAATCTGGAGCTGCATCACCAAGTACCGCATACGAAGCAGACGCTAAAATATCGCTCACAGCAAAGTGAGGGAACATACCCACTAATAAACATAACACCACTAAAATTTCGATTGGCACACGCATGTAACGTGGTGGTTCGTGTGGCTGTTTAGGTAAATCAATCGGGTCACCATTAAAGAACACGTCATGAATAAAACGTGCAGAATAAGCGACCGATAAAGCACCAGCTACAGTTGCTAAAACCGGAATGAGCCACGACATCGAACCTAGTACTTGCTGATGCAAGGTTTCAGCAAAGAACATTTCTTTCGATAAGAAACCATTTAACAATGGCACACCAGCCATCGCAGCCGCAGCAACCATTGCAAGCGTGGCAGTATAAGGCATAAAGCGCCACATACCGTTTAGTTTGCGCATGTCACGAGTCCCCGTTTCATGATCAATAATACCGGTTGCCATAAACAATGAGGCTTTAAACGTTGCATGGTTAATAATATGGAAAATCGCTGCAACCGTGGCAAGTTCAGTATCTAAGCCAAGTAATAACGTGATAAGACCCAAATGACTGATGGTTGAATAAGCAAGTAAACCTTTTAAGTCATGCTTGAATAATGCGATATAAGCGCCAACCAATAAAGTAGCAAGACCAGTCATAGCAACCAAGATAAACCACGTATCAGTGCCTGCTAATGCTGGGTAGAAACGGGCAAGCAAAAAGATACCAGCTTTAACCATGGTAGCTGAATGTAGATAGGCACTCACAGGTGTAGGTGCAGCCATTGCATGCGGCAACCAAAAATGAAACGGGAATTGCGCCGATTTAGTAAACGCTCCCAAAAGCACCAATACTAATGCTACTTCGTAGAGCGCATGAGATTGAATGAGTGCTTTACTCGCTAAGATAACATCCAGATCATAACTACCAACGATGTCACCAATCAATAATAAGCCTGCCAATAGCGCAAGACCGCCCGCCCCTGTAATAGCAAGCGCCATGCGCGCGCCCTTACGGGCTTCAGATTTATGCCACCAATAGCTAATAAGCAAAAAGGAACTAATACTGGTAAGCTCCCAGAATAGCCAAAGCTGGATAACATTATTCGACATTACTATTCCGACCATCGCGGTCATAAATAGCATTAAGTAGCAATAAAGCTTAGGCAGGGAGTCGTTATTACTTAAATAATAACGCGCATAGAAAATCACTAAGGTACCAATACCTAAGATCATGTATAAAAAAAGCAAGGTTAAACCATCAAGTCTAAAAGACACTTGCATGTTTAATAACGGGATCCACTCTGCGCTGTAGCGAATCATTTCACCAGAAAATACCGCAGGTGTGTACGAGAATACTATTCCAAGGGCAAGCAAAGGCGCTAGCATAGTCAAAGCGGTACTTTGATTACGCGTTATTTTTGAGGTGCAGGATGAAATAACACTGCCGATTAAGGATAACAGGGGTATCCAGAGCAAAGTCATAATTAAGAGCCTTTTAGTGTCATAAGAATATCAATACTGCTGCTAGTTATAATTAGTTGCGTACTGTTCATTTGGATGGTTAAAAGTTGGCTTCAAAAAAAGCTTACAATGCGTATAGTTATACTGATCAGGGGCTATTTTGTCTATAGCAGCCACACCTATTCGCACAAGTTTTAACCACTTTACATACTAAAATAGCAATAAATTGACGATTAGTCAGAAAAACTATGTTTAGTTGAAGCCATTGTAATTGAAGGTTTTAAGCCCAAAAAAGCAAAGTAATCTAAAAATCGAACAGGCTTTGTTAAGGGCTGGTTAATTTGCTTTTGCCAAAGTTGTCGATACTGTTCAGACAGCCCCATTAACTGATACTGCATAATTGACCAATCAGGGCTTGGCTTATAAGCCAAATTATTATTACAAGCGATACTCTTTTGCCAGCCTACTGGAGGTTTAAGCTGACGCGCTATAAATAAATTGGGTGCAACATGACCCTGCTGCTGACATAGCCACTGCTGCTTTTGAGTTGGCAATGTGTATTCATCTTCAAAGCCATTAAAATGCATCAACTCATGTAAAAATACAGCATAAGGCTGTGTTGAATTAATATGCATTATTCCGCCACGCACGTTAGCACTGCCCTGTTCAGACATCATAACAATAAAATCAAATCCAGCGGGCCACGTGTAATCTTCTGCCTGATACCAATCACACTGCAGCACATTATCACTGCTGTTACATTGAAATTGGTCTGCTACATAAACAACTTCGCTAAAACAAAAACTGTTGATCGAAGGTTCTGGCTTTGACTCGTAACGTTGCTTAAACAACTTCAGCGTAGCAATTCCATCAGCGTGATCAGTCATCATCAGCACATTAAAATGGCACTGTGGCTGTGCTTTCAAATCATTTAGCGATAACACAAATTGATGTTGTTCAGCATATTGAGGACTTATATTTGCTGTTGCCATGCTTTGTCGTAAATACCAAGATTGTTTGGCATTACCATTTGGTAATTGGCCGCTACGCCACAGCATAGAAATAGCCTGCCATTGTTGATCCGCTGCCAGATGATCAGCTAAGCGTTGTTGCTGTAAAGGACTGAAGCTATCAAACTGAGTTTGCCACCATAATTGCGCAGCAGAGTAATCACCCTTTTGTAAAAATCGCATGGCAAGTTGATAGGTTGCATTAATATTTTTAAGTTCAGCGAGCCTTCGTAATTGCAGGGTTGAAAGTGTGTCCAATTGCGTGTTGAGGGCATTAGGCGCTAGGTGATAAATAGCAACGGCTTGGGAAGGTCTCTTCTGAGCGTAAAAAACGTAACTCGGAGAAAACAATGATACTGAGCTTGAAACACAGCCCAAGCTCAGTAAAGTAATAACCAGCAAATAAACACTAGCTCGCGTCTTCACCAGCCATTAACTCAAGTTCTAAGCGAGCGTATTTATATTCAACAAACTCATGCACATTGGTGGCAAGGGCAAGTCTAAAGTAATCAGCAGCCAAGTAATTATCACCTGCCGCTTGATGCATCTTAGCGAGGTAAAAATAGGCTTCACATAAGCGGTGTGCATACTCTTGTTCAGAGGTAACCCCTTCGATGATACCAGACAAGAATTCAAACTCACTGACATCGCCTAGATACAGTGCAAGTAACTGGTAACCCCATTGAGACTCGTCAACACCTTGTGCATTTGCTTTTAAGTCAATTAAGGCCTGTGCTTTATCAGCTTCTGATTGAGCTAAGTAAAGCCAAAGTACACGGTATGGGTCGCTTGGTGAGCGATTTAAAAACTGTTGCAAATCATCTTGAGCAAGTAACGGGCGATCAGCATAGTAGAGCGCAATCCCTCTGTTTAAATAAGCATATTCATGCTGCTCATTTAACTCTAGTGCTGAATCAAAAAACTCATAAGCTTGTTCATACTGTTGCATGAGTGTGTGGTGAATACCTAAAAAGTTATACACCTCAGCTAAATCAGGTTTAAGCTTAATCGCACGGTTAAAATCGATACGTGCCAGTGTAGACATGCCTAAGCTGTCAAATAATACACCGCGGTCATAATAAAGTTTGGCTTGTTGTTCTGCACTCAAATCTGCACGATTTAAAAGTTCAGAGTAGCGCGCAATCGTAATTTCATTGCGGAAATCAGGCAGTAGCGGCGCAGTAAATGGAACATTAACAATCGGAACTGACTCAGGTTGTGAGGTTGTTTGACACGCACTTAAAGAAAAAATAGCCACTGCGGTCAATGCTAAGTGTTTAAAAATCATTAAATTCCTTAATACCTGAATTTTCTGTAGACAAAATCGAAGCTAATAGGTTTCATTAAAGCATAAAAAAAGGGGCTAAACAGCCCCTTTTTCTTATAACCAGCAAATAACTGGCTACTCAATCATCATTAAGCGTCTTTTGGCTCTTCAGCTTTTTCTTCAGCAGCTGGTTCCATTGCTTCTTTGATGCTTAAACGTACACGACCTTGGCGATCTACTTCAAGAACTTTAACTTTAACTTCTTGGCCTTCGCTTAGGTGGTCAGCTACGTTGTTAACACGCTCAGTGCTGATTTGTGAAATGTGCACTAGACCGTCTTTACCCGGAAGGATATTAACGAACGCACCAAAATCAACGATACGTACAACTTTACCAGTGTAGATTGCACCTACTTCTAGTTCAGCAGTTAATTGCTCAATACGCTTAATAGCTTCGTTTGCACTCATGCCATCAGTTGCAGCGATCTTGATTGTACCGTCATCTTCGATTTCAATCGTTGTGCCAGTTTCTTCAGTAAGTTGACGGATAGTTGCGCCACCTTTACCGATAACTTCAGCGATTTTCTTAGCAGGGATTTGCATTGTGTAGATGCGTGGTGCGAACTGAGATAACTCTTCAGAAGGAGCAGAAATCGCTTCGTCCATAACACCTAAGATGTGTAAACGTGCAGCTTTCGCTTGTTTAAGCGCGATTTGCATGATTTCTTTAGTGATACCTTCGATCTTGATATCCATTTGTAGTGCTGTGATACCGTTTGAAGTACCCGCTACTTTAAAGTCCATATCACCTAAGTGATCTTCATCACCTAAGATGTCAGAAAGAACAACGAAATCGTCGCCTTCTTTAACTAGACCCATCGCAATACCAGCAACAGATGCTTTGATTGGTACACCAGCGTTCATAAGTGCTAGTGATGTACCACATACTGATGCCATAGACGATGAACCGTTTGATTCAGTGATTTCTGAAACAACACGGATTGAATATGGGAAGTCAGCTAGTGTTGGTAATACCGCAGCAATACCACGTTTAGCTAGGTTACCGTGACCGATTTCACGACGCTTAGGAGAACCTACAAAACCTGTTTCACCTACGCAGAACGGAGGGAAGTTATAGTGAAGCATGAAGTGATGCTTGTTAGTACCAGTTAAGTCGTCGATTAACTGTGAATCACGCTCAGTACCAAGTGTTGCAGTCACAAGTGCTTGCGTCTCACCACGAGTGAAGATTGCAGAACCGTGAGTACGTGGTAAAACACCCGTCATTACATCTAGTGCACGAACCATGTCTGGTTCACGACCATCGATACGCTTTTCACCAGCGATGATACGGCCACGAACGATTTCTTTTTCTAAAGAACCGAATAGTTTGCCAACTTCTTGTGTATCTAGCTCTTCGCCTTCAGCAAGTTCCGCTGTTAATTTAGCAACAACTTCTTCTTTCGCAACACCAAGTGCTTCTTTACGCGCTACTTTGTCAGTGATGCGGTAAGCTTCACCTACTTTTTCAGCAGCGATTGCAGAGATTTTCTCAGCAAGAGTTACGTTTTTCTCTGGTGCAGTCCAATCCCAAGCTGGTTTACCAGCTTCTGCTTTGAACTCGTTGATTGCGTTTATGATAGCTTGAGATTGCTCATGACCATAAACAACCGCACCTAACATGACGTCTTCAGATAGTGTTTCAGCTTCTGATTCAACCATAAGTACTGCGTTATCAGTACCAGCAACAACTAGGTCTAATTGGCTTTCTTCAAGCTCAGCGAGTGTTGGGTTAAGTACGTATTCACCGTTGATGAAACCAACACGTGCTGCACCGATAGGACCATTAAATGGAATACCAGAGATAGCAAGTGCTGCTGAAGTACCAATCATAGCAACCATGTCAGGTTGGATTTCTGGGTTAACAGAAACAACTGTCGCGATTACTTGTACTTCGTTTACGAAACCGTCTGGGAAAAGTGGACGAATCGGACGGTCGATTAGACGAGCGATAAGTGTTTCGCCATCGTTTGGACGACCTTCACGCTTAAGGAAACCACCAGGGATACGACCCGCAGCGTACATACGCTCTTGATAGTTAACTGTTAGTGGGAAGAAGTCTTGACCTGGTTGTGCATCACGCTTACCAACAACAGTAACTAATACTGAAGTGTCGCCAATGCTTGCTAGTACTGCGCCGTCAGCTTGACGAGCGATAGCACCTGTTTCTAGAGTCACAGTGTGTTGACCTAGTTGAAATTCTTTAATAATTGCTTGCACTTAAAAATGTCCTTTAAATGTAAAAGCAACTCAGAGCAGTGCTCCGAATTGGTAAAAAATAGTCCATCAAAGTACCAATTACAGTACTTAATTAAACTTAAGAAAAATTAATTAAGTACTACAATTGGCAATGATGTTTTTTCAATCACTTAGCAGATTTGCCTACTAAGATGTGCGCTAGTATACCTTTCATAAGCGCACAAAAAAAGGGGCTATATAGCCCCTTTTCTCGTAATCTAGTTCTTAGCGACGTAGGCCAAGCTCTTGGATTAACGCAGTGTAACGTGCAATGTCTTTACCTTTAAGGTAATCAAGCAGTTTACGGCGTTGGCTTACTTTGCGTAAAAGACCACGACGTGAGTGGAAGTCGTGCTTGTGATCAGCAAAGTGACCTTGAAGCTTGTTGATATCGAAAGTTAGAAGTGCAACTTGTACTTCAGGTGAACCAGTGTCGCCTTCAGCGCGTGCAAATTTAGCGATGATTTCAACTTTTTCTTGATTGCTTAGTGACATAGTAACTCCAAAAATTAATTTAAATTGTGTTTTAGCCGATCACTAATTCAGCCAAAACGATTGAGCGGGCGTATTCTACCAGCTTTAGTAATAACTACAAGGTAATCTTTACTCAGGCAATTGATTTGATAAACCGCGCTTTGATTTTAGGTGCCCATCTTTATGACGCTCACCAGTGCCAATAAACACGCCATCAGCCATAACTTTTACCACGCCATCAGGCACAGGTTTACCAATTACCACTGTTTGACCATGGCTGAACGCCACGCCCTGCTCTTGTGTAATTTCAATCACAGGTAAATCAACCAGTGCGGTATCCATTGGCAAAAGTAGCTCATCTAGGTAGCTTGAAGGTGCCAAATCATCTGCTTTTGCTTGTTGTAGCTTTTCTTCAAGTTGCTCAAGAGTGACCATTTTCTCACTAGGATAATGGCCCACAGCACTGCGATGTAACATGATAACATGCGCACCACAACCTAGCTTTTCACCTAAGTCGTCAACAATTGTACGAATATAGGTACCTTTAGACACATGCGCCGTCATTTGTACTTCGTTGTTCGCTTCGTCAAACTCATCAAGCGTTAAACTAAATACATTAATTTTTCGACACTTGCGCGGCACTTCAATGCCCTCTCGCGCATATTTATACAAAGGCTGACCTTGGTATTTAAGCGCTGAATACATTGAAGGATATTGATCCGACTCACCTATAAAACTGGCAATTTGCTCAGCTAATTGCTCACGCGTAACTGATACTTCACGCGTCTCAACGATTTCACCATCTGAATCAGAGGTGGTAGTTCGCTCGCCAAGTTTTGCGCGTACAACATAAGTTTTGTCTGTATCAAGCAAAAACTGGGTAAACTTAGTCGCTTCACCAAAACAAATTGGCAGCATACCCGTCGCGAGCGGATCAAGCGCACCGGTATGGCCTGCTTTTTGTGCAAAGAAAATACCCTTTGCCTGCTGCAATGCTTTGTTTGATGAAATACCTTGCGGCTTATTAAGTAATAAAATGCCGTCAATAGCACGACCTTTACTGCGTCTAGCCATTAGTCTTTAGTGCCTTCTTCGCTATCATCTTCGTTTACATGCTTGGCATTATCTTCACGAATAACTGAGTCAACCAAGTTTGAAATACGCATACCTTCCATTAGCGAGTTGTCGATTACAAATCGTAACTCAGGCATGATGCGCGCACGAATGCGTTTACCTAATAAAGAACGAATATAACCCGTTGCTTCATTTAAGATTTTAGCGCTTTGCTTGGCTTTATCTTCATCATCAGTATTAAACACTGTGATAAATACTTTTGCATAAGATAAGTCGCGAGATACCTCAACCGCAGACACTGTCACCATGCCTAAGCGTGGATCTTTGATTTCGCGTTGAAGAATAACAGCAATCTCTTTTTGAATTTGCTGAGCAACACGATCAGTGCGAGAAAATTCTCTCATTTCATTTCACTCTAAAATAATAACTTATTGATGTTAAACAATAAGTTAATTTAATTACGAATACACAAATGGGGGCTAGGCCCCCATTTAAAATAGTGACTTAAACGAAATTAAAGTGAACGTTGTACTTCAACCGTCTCGAATACCTCGATTTGGTCGCCAACTTTAACATCGTTGTAGTTCTTAACGCCGATACCACATTCCATACCGTTACGTACTTCTTGTACGTCATCTTTAAAGCGACGTAGTGACTCAAGTTCACCTTCATAGATAACCACGTTATCACGAAGTACACGGATAGGCGCGCTACGCTTAACGATACCTTCAGTAACCATACAACCTGCGATTGCACCAATCTTAGGTGACTTGAACACGTCACGAACTTCAGCAAGACCAATGATCTCTTGCTTAAATTCTGGAGCAAGCATACCTGACATCGCTTGTTTAACTTCTTCAATCAGGCTGTAGATTACGCTGTAGTAACGTAAGTCTAGGTTTTCTGACTCAATCACTTTACGAGCTGAAGCATCAGCACGTACGTTAAAGCCAACAACGATTGCGTTAGATGCCGCAGCAAGCGTTGCATCAGTTTCAGTGATACCACCTACACCTGAACCAACAATCTTCACTTTAACTTCATCAGTAGAAAGCTTAGTTAGTGAATCAGCAATCGCTTCAATCGAACCTTGTACGTCAGCTTTAAGTACGATGTTAACTTCTGAAACATCGCCTTCCGTCATGTTAGTAAACATGTTTTCAAGCTTCGCTTTTTGTTGACGAGCAAGCTTCACTTCACGGAATTTACCTTGACGATAAAGTGCTACTTCACGCGCTTTGCGCTCATCTTTAACAACAGTAGCTTCATCACCCGCAGCAGGGATACCAGATAGACCTAAAATCTCAACTGGGATAGATGGACCTGCAGACTTGATGTCTTTACCGTTCTCATCTTTCATCGCACGTACACGGCCATATTCAAGACCACAAAGTACGATATCACCTTGGTTAAGCGTACCAGACTGAACTAGGATTGACGCAACTGGACCACGGCCTTTATCAAGACGTGATTCAATTACAACACCTGCAGCCATGCCTTCTGCTGGTGCAGTAAGTTCTAAGATCTCAGCTTGCATTAATACAGCTTCAAGTAGGTCATCGATACCTAAACCAGTTTTTGCAGAGATGTGTACAAATTGCGTATCACCGCCCCACTCTTCAGGGATAACGTCTAACTGAGCTAACTCGTTCTTAACGCGATCTGGGTCGATACCTTCTTTATCCATCTTGTTAACTGCGATGATTAAAGGAACGCCAGCAGCACGGGCGTGCTGAACCGCTTCTTTAGTTTGTGGCATTACACCATCATCCGCAGCAACAACTAGAATAACGATATCTGTTGCTTTCGCACCACGAGCACGCATTGATGTAAACGCGGCGTGGCCCGGAGTATCTAAGAATGTGATCATGTGACCATTTGTTTCAACGTGGTATGCACCAATGTGCTGAGTAATACCACCGGCTTCGCCAGAAGCAACTTTTGCTGAACGAATGTAATCAAGTGTTGACGTTTTACCGTGGTCAACGTGACCCATTACTGTCACAACCGGTGCACGAGGAATGGCTTTACCTTCTTCGCTACGGTCGCTTAGTACTTTCTCTTCTAATTCGTTTTCTTTAACGATGATAACCTTGTGGCCCATTTCTTCAGCAACTAGTTGTGCTGTTTCTTGGTCGATCACTTGGTTGATGGTAACCATGTCACCCATCTTCATCATTGTTTTAACAACTTCAGCACCTTTAACCGCCATACGTGATGCAAGCTCTGCAACAGTGATTGTTTCACTGATACGAACTTCGTTTTTCACGTCAGCCGTTGGTTTTTGGAAACCATGTTGTAAAGACGTTGGTGCTTTAAGCTTGCCTTTTTTGCCTTTAGGACCAACAGGCATTTTCTCTTTTTGAGGTCCTTTTTTCTTTTTCTTACGACGAGCGCTTTGCTCTTCACGTGCATCAGACTCATCTTCTGCTTCACGTGCGTAAGTTGAAGTTGTAAGGTGGTGATCAGCGTTTTCTTCACGCTGCTTACGCTCTTCTTCTTCCTTTTTCCAGCGAGCTTCATTTTCTTCAGCTAGCTTTCTTGCCTCTTCTGCTTGACGTTTCGCTTCTTCTTCAGCTTTTCTCAATGCGGCCTCTTCTGCTTCTTTTTGCAGACGCTCAGCTTCGGCGCGATCTTTTTCAGACTTAGCACTTTGCTCTGGGGTCATCTGCTTCTGTTTCGCTTTACGCTCAGCTTCAGCTTTGCGTTTAGCCTCTTCTTTGGCTTTACGGTCAGCTTCTTCTTTCGCTTTACGTTCTGCCTCTTGTTTCGCTTTAAGCTCCTCAGCTTCTTGCTGGGCTTTAAGCTCTGCTGCCTTACGGGCAGCTTCTTCTGCAGCTAAACGCTCTTCTTCTTGCTGTTGCTCAATGGCGCTTTTCTTAACATAAGTACGAGTTTTACGTACTTCAACTTGGACAGACTTTGCTTTACCTGTTGAGCCAGTCACGCTAAGCGTGCTTTTGCTTTTACGTTGCAAAGTCATGCGGGCTGGGCCTTCAGAACCCGTACCGCCATGCTGCTTGCTCAAGTGGTCAAGTAACGTCGACTTTTCAGACTCAGTTACCATATCACCTGCTTTTTTAGAAATACCGGCTTGCTCAAGCTGCTGTAGTAGTTTATCAACAGTTGTACCAATATCTCCGGCTAGTTTTTCAACATTTACTTCTGCCATAGTGTGTAATACCTCCGTTAATAAATTACTCTTCTGCGAACCAACAAATGTTACGCGCAGCCATAATTAGCTTGCCAGCTTCTTCTTCTGAAAGTTCAGTGATATCCACTAACTCATCAATGCCTTGCTCTGCTAAATCTTCTAGTGTTACTACACCTTTACTTGCCATAACAAATGCAAGGTGACGCTCAAGACCTTCAAGTGCAAGTAAGTCCTCTGCAGGCTCTGCACCTTCAAGGCTTTCTTCTGTCTTAAGCGCTTTTGTTGTTAACGCGTCTTTTGCACGTGAACGTAAGATATCAACTGTTTCTTCATCTAAACCGTCGATTTCTAAGAATTCTGATGCTGGAACGTAAGCAACTTCTTCAAGTGTTGAGAAACCTTCGTTGATAAGTAATGTTGCAAACTCATCATCAATATCTAGGTACTCAGTGAATAAGTTGATTAGTTTATCAGACTCAGCTTCATTCTTTTCACGCATTTCATCAACTGTCATTACGTTTAATTCCCAGCCAGTTAATTGGCTAGCAAGACGTACGTTCTGACCGTTACGACCGATTGCTTGCGCTAGGTTATCTGCTTCTACAGCGATATCCATTGAATGCGTGTCTTCGTCCATTACGATTGACGCAACTTCTGCTGGTGCCATCGCATTAATAACGAATTGAGCTGGGTTGTCATCGTAAAGAACGATATCAACACGCTCACCGCCAAGCTCTGTAGAAACAGCTTGTACACGTGCACCACGCATACCAACACACGCACCCACAGGGTCAATACGTTTGTCGTTTGATTTAACAGCGATCTTTGCACGAGAACCAGGATCACGCGCCGCGGCACGTAATTCAATCATTTCTTCGCCAATCTCTGGCACCTCAATGCGGAATAACTCCATTAGCATCTCAGGCTTAGAACGTGTTACGAACAATTGTGCTCCACGTGCTTCTGGTTTTACTTCGTAAAGTAAACCACGAATACGGTCACCCGGACGGAAGTTTTCACGCGGTAGCATGTCGTCACGGTAAATAACCGCTTCAGCATTGTTACCTAGGTCAAGGATAATAGCGTCACGTGTTGCTTTTTTTACAACACCTGTTACTAATTCACCTTGTTGATCTTTATATTCTTCAACAACAAGTGCGCGCTCAGCTTCACGTACTTTTTGTACGATAACTTGCTTCGCCATTTGCGTTGTAATACGGTCAAATTTAATTGATTCGATTTGCTCTTCAACGTAATCACCAAGTTGTAAAGACGGGTCTTCAACTTGTGCTGCTTCTAATGTGATTTCGCTGTAAGGATGTTCTAATGAACCATCTTCAAGAACTTCTGCAATTTTCCAACGACGGAATGTATCGTAATTACCTGTTTTACGATCAATTGCTACGCGAACATCAATTTCGCCATCGTGTTTTTTCTTTGTAGCAGTCGCTAATGCGAACTCTAACGCTTCAAAAATCTTTTCTTTTGGAACCGCTTTCTCATTGGAGACGGCTTCAGCAACCAATAATATTTCTTTTGCCATGGGTTATGCCTCGCTTGCCCTATTCCTTCGCACTCGAATTAAAACTTTGCGATGATGTTCGCACGTTCGATATTACTAAGCATAATCATATGCTCAGTGCCATCTGCCGAAAGTGTGATCATATCACTGCTAACTGATACTAAGTCGCCTTTAAAGTTACGACGACCATCTTGTGGAAGCTTAGTACGCACGCGTACTTCTTCTCCTTGCGCCTTCTCGTAATGATCTTGTTTGAATAATGGACGATCAACACCAGGAGACGACACTTCCAAATCATATTCATTTGTAATTGGATCTTCGACATCCAAAATTGCGCTAACTTGACGACTTACGTCGGCACAATTGTCAACCGTAATCCCTGCATCGTGATCGATATAAACACGTAATGTAGAGTGGCGACCAGCTTGCACAAACTCAAGACCATGTAACTCAAAGCCTAACATTTCTACGGCTGGTGAGAGCATGGTTACTAAATCTTGCTCAAGTTTTGTCACGAAAATCCTCCATACAAACAAAAAAAGGGCATAAAGCCCTGAAATACTGAGTTTAATGATGATTAAAACACATCATGCTAGACCAGATACAACAACGCCCCGAACCAAGCGGGGCGTCACACCTAAAGCATAAAACTGTGTGGCCTAGGGCCAAGCTTGGTTGCGAGTCAAATATCTGACTAAATTAAACTAGATAGCCTAAACGCAAAACGCGCATTACCCAGAATGCGCGACTTCATACAGTAAATTAATTACTGAGCACACTAAGCGCATTTAAAATGCCTTAGTATGTAGTTGGTTGCGGGAGCCGGATTTGAACCGACGACCTTCGGGTTATGAGCCCGACGAGCTACCAGGCTGCTCCATCCCGCGCCAATCGATATTAAAGTAAATTACTTAATATCATCTAATCGAGTATTAACACCTCAATTCAATGGCGGCCATTATAAGCATGTAGCGCTCAATTAGCAACCTTCCAGCATGAATTAGTTAGACTATTTTTTACCTAAAAATTTTATGACAGCATTGTCATAAAATTTATTGTTTTATTAAATCTGGTCTATATTAAGTCATATAATAAGAACAACCTATAGCCAAGACTATATAAGTGAGCTGCGATGAGTTTATCCACTGCACAAAAAAGGCTTTTACAGCAAAACATTAAACATTTAAAACCTAATTTCCATCAATTTACTTTACAGTTCCACACACTGGCAAATAAGCACAGTTTACACATGACCCTGCCCAGTCAAGAAAGTATTAATAGGCGTAGTTATCTGCTTTTTTGTGCTTTGAATAAAGTTGTCATGCACTTAGATGATTTGAAACAAGTAACACCTTTCATAGAATACTTAGCCAACAACCTCAGTTTTTTAAACGTAACAAGTCAAGATATAGATAATTTAACGAATGCTTTTATGAAAACCGTTGAATCAATGCAAGAACCTATGAGTGAACAACTTAAAGATGCGTGGCAATTAGCAACTCTCCTTTTTGCAAATATCGTTAAGTGCTATTTGTTTTCATACAGCAATGTCATACCACTGCAAGACAATTTCGCAGTAAGACGAACCTCATAATTTAACCAGCTCATTACTCAATCTGTCTAATTGGCGTTGTTCTACTGCAATTAGAGTATTGTACTTTTTAGTTACTGCACTCATTTTGGCGGACAACGCATAATCTTTATTCACATTACTAAGATTAATTGCCTGTTTATCAGCTTGCTGTTGTAATTTGACTATCTGTTGATTCAATTCATCGTAATAGCTGTCTATCTTGTTATTGTGTTCAGTCATTTTTCGCTTGATCTGTTCACTGCGAATATAGCTATCAATCTCGGTGTTTTCAGTCTTTGATAGCGTTGACTCTAAGCTAGCTTGCTCTGCATTTAATCTATCAATATTACGTTGTTCATTATCGATTAATAAATTATAACGCTCTGAAACAGCAGTCATTTGTTCAGCAACTGCGGCTGCCTTTTTTGCTCCAAATGAAGAGCGAAAGTACTCATCTGCCTGATTATTCAATGCAGCTATTTCACTATTTAATCGCGCGGTAAAGGTATCTATCTTATCGAAATGCTCAGCCTTTTTCACAGCGATTTGTTTCAAACGAATATATCTATCAAGCTCATCATTTTGCTTAGCAAGTGCGACAGGTTTAGGTACTGAGTTAGGGTTAGTTTGAAGCTGATGGTCTTCGATAACTATCAGCTTTGCATCAACACCACATGGTTGCTGACTAAATTCAACAGTACCATCATGCTCGCACTTGTAAATGGCCGCATTTGCAATTGAACTTGCCAACACCCCTGTGATGGCAATTACTAATTGAATGACATTATTATTCATATTTCACCTTCCGTAGTGGTGCACATCAATTAAATGGTAACACCCTAATTGCTATTCATACTCTATAATAGATCGATATTCAGGTTCACGTCGTAAAGAATAATTTACCTCAGACTGGGTATAGACAGCGTGCAATTTTCTACCATCCGATTTATTTTTGGCGACCAGCTAAACGCCAACCACAGCTGGTACAAAGAGCAAGATCAACAACATATACTATATGTTGTTGCCGAATTAAAACAAGAAACAAACTATGTGAAGCACCATATCCAAAAGGTAGCTGCATTTTTCGCAGCCATGGAAAACTTTGCTAAGGCGCTTGATAAAGTCGGGTTAAATTGCCTACACCTTACGCTTGATGATACAAAAGATGACAGCACCTTGTGTGAATTATTGACCCGACTGGCCAAACACTATCAGTGCAGCACTATTGAATATCAATACCCTGATGAGTTCAGACTAAAAAAACAAATGTCAGAATTTGCTGAGCAAAGTGATTTAGACGTCAAAGGCTATGATACAGAGCACTTTCTACTGCCGTTTGAAGATATAAGTACGCACTTTAAAAAAGATAAACACGTCAAAATGGAATTTTTCTATCGTGCAATGAGAAAGCGCTTTAATATTCTCATAGACGACGATAATCAACCTTGCGGCGGGCAATGGAATTTTGACCAGCAAAACAGAAATAAGTTAAAACAAAACGACCTTGATAAAATCCCAGCTCCATTATGTTTTAGCCATGACGTGATCCACATCTTAAAACGTATCGAAAAACATAAAGTAAATACCTTCGGTGAATGCGGAAAAACTTTGCTGTGGCCAACTACACGTAATGATGCCAAACAACTGCTGCGTTTTTTTTATGAAAACCTGCTGCCCCATTTTGGCCAATTTCAAGACGCAATGACCTGCAATTCACAGCATCAATGGTCTTTGTATCATAGCCGCTTGTCATTTGCTCTTAACACCAAGATGCTACATCCGATGCAAGTCATTAAACAAGTGTTAGACACCTACGAGCAACATACTGATGATATAGATATTGCGCAAGTTGAAGGATTCATTAGACAAATCCTTGGCTGGCGCGAATATGTAAGAGGGATTTACTGGCAGAATATGCCTCAATACAGTGAAAAAAATCACTTAAATGCACAGCGTTCTCTACCAGAGTATTTTTGGCATGGTAAAACAAACATGAATTGTATGCAGCATGCCATCAAACAAAGCCTTGAAACAGCTTATGCCCATCACATACAACGCTTAATGGTCACTGGGAATTTTTGCTTATTGACCGCAATCGAGCCAACTGAAGTTGATGCATGGTATCTAGGTATTTACATCGATGCTATTGAATGGGTTGAAATGCCCAATACTCGGGGAATGAGTCAGTTTGCTGATGGTGGGTTAATTGCCACTAAACCCTATGCTGCTAGTGGCAATTACATTAATAAAATGAGTGATTACTGCAAACACTGCAGCTACAAAGTAAAAGAGAAAACCACTGACGATGCGTGTCCATTTAACAGTTTATATTGGCACTTTATGTTAGAGCATGAGGAACAGTTATCGCAAAACCCACGGATCGGTATGATCTATAAAAACTGGTATAAACAAGATGAAGCTCTTCAGCAAGCGACGCTTGAGCGAGCCAAATGGTGTTTAAATAATTTAGAAAAGCTGTAATAAAAAAGCCGCCTCAATTGAGGCGGCTTATTACTAACAAATAACTAGGGAAACAATGCTTTGTTGATAAGTATAAAATTACTTATTCTCGAGTAATTTACCATTACCAATTTCGATTTTACGTGGTTTCAGCGCTTCTGGAATTTCACGTTGTAAATCGATACTTAGTAAGCCGTTTTCAAGGTCAGCGCCTAATACTTTAACGTGGTCGCCTAATTGGAACTTACGTTCAAAGTTACGCTCAGCAATGCCTTGATGAATGAACTTACGCTCTGCATTGTCTTCTTTGTCAGCTTTTGTGCCACTGACTTTTAATGTGTTGTTTTCTGACTCGATGGTCAATTCACTTTCACTAAAACCGGCAACAGCCATAGTGATACGATATTTGTCTTTATCGAGTGCTTCGATGTTATACGGAGGAAAACTTGGCTGCTTGTCTGTACGAGCTGCCGCATCCATTAATGATGCTAAATGATCGAAACCGATGAATGAACGATAAAGTGGTGATAAGTCTACTGTACGCATAATTATATCCTCATATTTAAGCGATATTTTGTTAGTACTCTTCTATTGAACCAGTGCTAACAAAGTTAAATTAATACTATATATTTCAATTACTTTAGTTTGTTTGGGACCCATCAGGCGTCCTCACTAAACTATTTATGGGCGGGTAAATTCTTTTCAAGATTTTTAGCAAAAAAAAATTGCAATTTTTTTAAATTAAATGAAAGTTAAGTGCTCTCAAACTGGTCTGAATAAGTTGATTTTAAAGGGCTAACCACGTACAAAATAACAATGAAAAAAAATCCAACTTTTTTAAAAAAATTTTTAAGTGTGCTAAAAAATGTCGTGTTAATGGCAGTCATTGTGTATGCCGTGACCACATTTCAGCAGCGAAATTTACTCTCAACTGATAAAACCCCTGCCCCCTATTTTAATTTGGCCACGTTAAAAGACCCGACACAGCGAATGACTATTGCGCAATTGCAAGGAAAGCAAACAGTGGTGTATTTCTTTGCGCCATGGTGCTCAATTTGCCGCTACAGTATGCCAAATTTAGAAACTGCCTATCAGCAAGGTAAGTTAAATGCGATAGCGATTGCCCTCGATTATGAGAATATTACTGAAGTAAAACAGTTTACTGATTCACTCGAATTAACCATGCCTGTGTTACTTGGCAGTAAAAGTACAGGCCAAGATTATAAAATCAGTGCCTACCCAACTTATTATGTTATTGATGAGCAGCTGGCTATCACTGCGCATTCTATGGGTTACTCAACAGAACTCGGCCTCAGAATCCGCACACTTGATTAGCTCAATCACATTTGCTGAGAAAAAATAGAACAGTACAATCGATTTTATGCACTGTTTTTATTCATTTAATTCGTTAAGATGATAACCAGATAAACCATCGAGGAGAGCGATATGTTAACTGTAATTTTTGGCCGTGAAGGCTGCCCATACTGTGTACGTGCAAAAGACGTTGCTGAAAAACTAGCTAATGAGCGTGATGATTTTAAATACCGCTATATCGACATCATTAAAGAAGGCATCAGCAAAGCAGATTTAGAGCAGTCTGCTGGCAAACCTTGCCCAACCGTACCACAGATTTTTATTGACCAAGCCCATATTGGTGGCTTCACTGAGTTCGAAGCATACGCTAAAGAAAATTTAGGGTTATATCAATAAATTGTAAACGTGGTTGATTTTTGCAAATTTAAATTGATTAAATTATGACCAACATCAACCACATACAAATTAGTTGTAATTTATACAAGCAATTGCCTTGTATTTCCTATACAATGCGCGCCTCTTTAAATTCGTTGAGGCGTATTAATGTCAGAACCAGTCACGTTTGAATCTCTAAATCTTTCTCCTGCAATCCTTAAAGCAGTTGAAGAGTTGGGTTACAAGACTCCATCTGAAATCCAAGCTCAATGTATACCGTTATTGCTAGAAAGAAAGGACGTACTGGGACTAGCGCAAACGGGTACAGGTAAAACAGCAGCATTTGCACTGCCGTTACTAAATAATATTGACCCGTCTGTGAAGCAGCCACAGATCCTTGTTTTAACGCCTACGCGTGAACTTGCGATCCAAGTAGCTGAGGCATTCGAACAATATGCTAAGCATACTCGTGGTGTGGAAGTTTTAGCCCTATATGGTGGCCAAAGCTACAGCATCCAACTAAGTGCACTTCGTCGTGGCGCGCAAATTATTGTTGCAACGCCGGGCCGCTTAATTGACCACATTAACCGTGGCACTATCAAGTTTGAGAGCTTACAAGCCCTTGTTCTTGATGAGGCAGACGAAATGTTACGCATGGGCTTCATTGATGATGTAGAAAGCATCATGGAGAAAACGCCACGTGAAAAGCAAACATGTCTTTTCTCTGCGACCATGCCTAAGCAAATCCAAAATATTAGCAGCAAGTACATGAATGAGCCTGAGCAAGTTCATATTTCTGCTCGTAACTCAACTGTATCAACAGTTGAGCAAGTATTTTGGAATGCACATGTACACAAAAACAAAGCAATCGTTCGCTTCTTAGAAGCTGAAGAATACGATGGTGCAATTGTTTTCGTACGTACGCGTAACGACACGGTACAGTTAGCTGAATTACTTGAGCGCGAAGGTTTCTCTGCGGCACCACTTAATGGTGACATGAACCAACAAGCACGTGAACGTACAGTAGATCGTTTGAAAAACGGCCTAGTTGATATCGTTATTGCAACAGACGTTGCTGCACGTGGTCTTGATGTAGATCGTTTAAGCTTAGTTATCAACTACGATATCCCGCAAGACTCTGAAGCCTACGTTCACCGTATCGGCCGTACAGGTCGTGCAGGTCGTACAGGTAAAGCGATTCTTTTCGTAAAACACAACGAGCGTTATTTACTTAAAAATATCATTCGTCATACGAAATCAGAGATCGCACAAGTTGACTTGCCAACTGCAAAAGTCGTTGAAGAAAAGCGTATTAAAGCACTTCAAGACAAGTTAACAATTGCGCTTGAAAACAAAGACATTACGTTCTTTAATCAAGTAGCTGCTAACATGGCTGAAAAACTTGAGTTAAGTACTGAAGACTTAGCAGGTGCGTTACTTTGTTTAGCGCAGCAACAATCACCAATCAAGGTTGAAGAAGTTAAAGTTCAACCGCGTGGCGAACGCAGCGAACGTGGCGACCGTCGTCGCAACGAACGTGGTGATCGTGGTGGTGAGCGTTCTGCACGCGAGCGTAAACCTCGTGAACCGCGCGAGCGCAATAGCCGCAGCATGGGTCCTATGGATACTTACCGTATCGAAGTAGGTCGCGAGCACGGTGTACAAGTTAAAAACATTGTTGGTGCGATTGCTAACGAAGCTGATATCTCAAGCAAGTTTATTGGTGATATTCGCTTACACGACAGCCACAGCACAGTACAGTTACCACAGAACATGCCAAAAGATGTGCTTGATCACTTCCAAAAGGTATTTATCTGTAAACGTCCGATGAATATGACGCTAACGCAAGATCAAGGTCCTGCTGCTCCTCGCGCAGAACGCCCAAGTGGTGACCGTGGTGATAAAAAGCGTAACTTCAAAGACCGTGGTGAAAAACGTGGTGGCCCTCGTAAAGAGCGTCGTCCAGTGAGCTTCACAGCTAACTAATGTAAGCTGTAAGCAATAAAAAAACCTTGTCATGCGAGTGACAAGGTTTTTTTGTGTCTGTAGTAAAGCTGTCAGCTATCAGACCGCAGTTTTTAAAGCCTCAAGCTGGATTGCTGAGGCTTTAAAACTTAATCATTATGAACCAATGGCTGGGTATGCGTAGCTTGATTGTAGACCTAGTGGGATACCTAAGCCCCAGTACGCAAGTAAGAAGATACTCCAACCTATTAAAAAGGCGATTGAATAAGGTAACATCATCGCGATTAATGTTCCGATACCTGTGCCTTTTACATACTTCTGACAGTACACTACAACCAGTGGGAAGTATGGCATCAGTGGCGTGATGATATTCGAGCTTGAGTCACCTACACGATACGCAGCTTGCGTTAAATCAGGTGAAATGCCCAGTTGCATCAACATTGGAACAAAGATTGGCCCTAACAGCGCCCATTTTGCTGAGCTTGAGCCAACAAATAGGTTCACAAACGCCGTTAAAAAGATAATACCTACCACAGTGACTGAGCTTGGCAGTGCCATTGCTTTAAGTAGCTCTGCACCTTCAATCGCAAGTAATGCGCCAAGGTTTGATTTACTAAATGCGGCAATAAATAACGCACAGAAGAACGCCATAACAATATAGTAAGCCATACCGCTCATGGCTTTACTCATGGCATCTATCATATCTTTAGAACTTTTGAAGGTACCCACTGCAAAACCGTAGACGGCGCCTGGGATCCAAAACAGTAAGAAAATAAGCGGTACAATTGATTGCATTAACGGTGAGCGGAAGTTAGTTAATGAGCCATCGCTGCTTCGCATTGCTGAATCGGCTGGGGCCGAAACAAACCAAAGTAAAGCAAGGCCTGCAATCATCACTGTGCTTGCAATATAAAACGCTCGTTTTTCATCACTGCGCGCTTCGTCAAAGGCAGGTAAATCTTGTGTGTCACCATCAAGTGGCGTGTTTTGTAAGCGCGGCTCGATGATTTTATCTGTGATATACCAGCCTAATAAGATAATAAATAGGCTCGAAGCCGAGGTAAAAAACCAGTTGTTAAGCGGGTTTATTGCCATATCAGGATTAATAATTTGCGCTGCACTTTGCGTAAAGCTTTGTAGTAACGGGTCAATGCCTGATGGAATAAAGTTTGCGCTAAAGCCACCACTTACCCCAGCAAACGCTGCAGCAATACCGGCAAGCGGGTGACGACCCATCGCATAGAAAATAACCCCAGCCAATGGGATAACTAACACATAACCGGCATCAGTGGCGGTATGACTGACAATCGCCACTAAAATAATAGAAGGCGTTAAAAGCTGTTTTGGTGTTACTTTTAGCATTAACTTAAGGCCAGTGTTGATGAAGCCAGAATGCTCAGCAACCCCGACACCTAACATAGCAACGAGTACCACACCAAGCGGGGCGAAGCTGGTAAATGTTTTCACCATCGACGATAAGAAGGTGGCTAATGAATCACCCGCAAGTAAGTTATTTACAACGATGGCTTCGCCTGTGCGTGGGTCTATAGCGTCAAATGTGGTGCCCGAAAAGAGCCAAGATAAAAACCAAATTAATAGCATAGCGACTAAGAAGATAATCGCCGGATCGGGCAGTTTATTACCCACCCTTTCAATCGTATTTAGAAAACGTGCTATCGCACCGCTTTGTGCTTGCACATCATTATTGTTATTCATTTTCAAATTCCCTAGAAAAAATTCTCGTTAACCTTAACGTATCTAAGTAATAAGGTAAATTTTAAGTTAATAGCTTTACTGATAATGCTAAGGTCTAGCTGTAAAAAAAGCGACACAGGTCGCTTTATAAATTTAGTTTAGATACTAAGTTAAGCTGCTAGCGCTTTAACTTCATCCCACAGACGCACAACAAGCTCTTTATCTTCTTCGTTTAGCTCACCATTGCGGTAAGCTTTAACTAAGCTTGATTCTACTTGATTGTTAAGTTCCTCAATTGACAAGTTTAATTCTTCTACTTGTGCATAACCTACCGCTAAGTCAAAGTGACCACGTAAATAGCCACCCGCAAACAGTTCGTCGTCAGTCGCTTTATCAACTAAATCATCAAAATATTGCTGCGCTGCATCAATATAACTTACTAAACTCATTGTTACTTCTCCTCTGGGTGCAGCCCATCTTGATGACCCACTGCATACATAATATGGTCATTAAAACCGGTGGTTACGCGTATATAACCACTTAATTCATCGTCTAACTCACTATCGCCGGTATCGGCAATCAGCGGTCGGCCATTTAAGGCCTGTAATTTAGTTTTAGTCGCCACTACAATAATATTGTCACGACCAATAGCACGAATAAGTGCAGGGCTTAATTGCTGATTTCCTCTGCCGAATATATGGCCTTGGCCACCAATTAAGGTAATCACTAATTTAGTCGCTTTACCTTCGGTAAGCTCAAGTAATTGCTGAGCCGTTAAATCCTGTGCAACGAGCTCTTGATCAGCCACTAAATCAACACCTAACAAGGTATTTTCAAGGCCCATTTCTTCCATTATTGCAGCCACGGTTGAACCACTGCCCATCACATATAAACAGTCTTCATCCATTTCACTAACAACATAAGCCGCAATATCGGCAAGCACTAATTCATCGGTTTCTTTACCGCCATTTTTAACTGCCTGTACATAACGTACTTCACTAGGCACTTGCATTTCACCATAGCGCTTAGCTTTTACCGTGCCTTCGCGAAATGCTTCTTCGTCGATATCCATCACATCGGCATCGCTAAGGCTGACAAGTTCACCTTTAACTAGCATCTCAACAACACGCCCAGCTGCTTTTGGGGTAATAGCATAAACCCCAGAATGAATTTTACAGCCTGCAGGAATACCTAATACAGGAGTGCTATCACCAACTGCGTGACAAATGTTGCGAGCAGTGCCGTCACCACCAGCAAATAAAATAAGATCGACACCTTGCTCGACCAATAGCTTGGCTGCCTGCTCTGTGTCATCAGGAGTAGTGATTTCATTGGTTTGGTAAATGGCCTGAGTATTAAAACCAAGCTGGCTTGCCGTTTGCTCACCCATTTCACCGTTTACAGTGTAAATGGTTAACTTATCTTGATGTGCAAGCAGAACCTCAAGTGCCGCTCGGGTGCGTAAGTTTGCTTTTGGCTCTGCGCCAAGTTGCATTGCCTTTGCTGCGGTATCTGCCCCATCACTGCCCTTGAGTGCGACACTGCCGCCTAAGCCGGCAACCGGATTTACAATTAAACCTAATTTAAACTGCATCAGCTAAAACTCCTGGGTTGCTATGAAAATCGCGCTGCCACGTAAACTGTGCAGCGGATAATGGCCATGGGGTGTTATAAAAATCGCTCAATGCTTTAAGTAACGCCTCTGTGCGCTGATTAAAGCCAGATGCTAATAGATCCAATACTTGCTGATGAACCCGCGCCTGAAAATCAAACCGGCAGGTTTGCTCGCCATTAAGATTATCAACCGATACATTAAAATCGAAACCCGCTGCTGTACTGAGCGCCCACTCAATGGCTTGCGGTTTTACTTCAACCGCTTCAAATTCAGCTTGCTGGTGTTTATCACGGCCATCTGGGCAATACCAATAACCATAATCTTCTTTTAACCGACGTGCCTCTCCTGCCACCAGCCAATGGGCAATCTCATGCAAGGCGCTGGCATAGAAACCGTGGGCAAATACAATTTGATGATAAGGCGTTTGCTCATCAGCAGGCAGGTAAATAGGTTCATCATCACCTTTTATCAAACGTGTATTATGACTTTGATAAAAGGTGTTTTCAAAAATAGTGATTAAGTCAGCAATCTGATGCATACGGCTTGAATTCGTCTCGTTAAAAGCGTCACTAAAAACGAGGCGAATTGTACGGACTTTTCAGCCTAAAGTAAAAGCAACCGCCCTCAGTTACAGGTATTTTGCGATATCAACATCATCGATTTGCTCTGGGTTTAAATAGCGCTTTGCATACTCAAGGTAAATACCTGACGTTAAGAACAATTTGAATACATCTTCATCAACATGCTGATCGGCCACCATCTTCGCTAAAATATCAATGGCAACACTCAGCGGTTTGGCTTTTTTGTAGGGTCTGTCGGCTGCGGTCAATGCTTCAAATATATCAGCAAGCACCAACACGCGTTCAGGTATCGATAAATCATCCGCAGACAACTTACGCGGATACCCCGTGCCTTTTAAAGTTTCGTGGTGAGTCGAGGCATAACGTGGCACACGGGCTAATTCTTCAGGAAACGGCACATTATCGAGCATACGTATAGTGCTAATAATGTGCTCATTAATTTTAAATCGGTCTTCACTTGTTAATGTACCGCGCTGAACCTGTAAGTTATATAACTCTCCTAAGTTATATTTATACTCAGGAATATCTACTTTTATCCCTAACCGTTCATCATAGTGAATTGGTTTATCGTGGGCAATCAAATGCTCAGGCTTATCTGAAAGTAGCTTTTCAGTTACAGGGAGTTGCTCATCATTGCTATGAACTCGCAGCTCTTCGACTGGTGAAAGGCCTATTTTATCGTCAAAATAGCGCTGCCAAGTAATAGTGCTGAGCGCTTCTAAACGCTCAAGGCTAGCTTCATCCATAAACTCGCCCCCTACATTACAGGTAGCGATAAACGAAAAATCACTCCGCAGCTCTGCTTGGCGTTTAGTAAGTTCAGCCTCAAGCTCTGGCTGCTTTTCGGGTGTGGCTTGCAATGCTTTTAGATAAGCGATTTCTGCATCTCGCCAAAGTACTTCAAAACGTGTACGCACTTCGTGTATACGGTTGTATATTGTTTCTAACTTAGTGCCTTTATCTACGATATGTTCTGGCGTGGTAATTTTACCGCAGTCATGTAGCCACGCTGCGAGACTAAATTCTCTTAGCTCGTCTTTATTTTTAAACGTAAACTCTTTAAAAGCATGTTCATTTGAGCTTGAAGCTGCTTTGGCTAGCATAATGCCAAGCTCTGGTACCCGTTCGCAGTGCCCTGCTGTATAGGGAGACTTATCATCGATAGCCTGTGCGATAAGCTCAATAAATGACTCCATTAAGGCCTTTTGCTTTTGCTCATGTTGCTGAATCGATTGACTCATTTGCACCATAGAGCGAGATAGGTTGTTAATTTCTTTAATACTGCTTTTTAGCGTAGAAACTTGGTCAAATTGACGCCGTTTAATCTTTAAGTTTTCGCCCTCTAAGGTCTTAATTGGTGCAACGATAGGTGAGGCAAAAAACCACGACACGGGTAAAACCATAATTAAGCATGCGGCAGTGATTAAAATTGACAGCTTAATTTTCTCGCGAGTAGAGCTTAATACACCTTCTTTGGGCACCACTATCGCTAGGAAATCGCTATTATCGCCCATCTCAGAAAGCGGGGTGATATATACGTACTTTTCAACCCCATTAAGAGTCATCAAACGTAAATGGGCAAAGTTTGTTTTATCTTTAATTAAGGTTAAAAATTCAGGGTAAGGCACGGTGCCAATCACTTGTGGTTGCTGATTGGGGTCGCTTCCTAACCATTTACGCTCAAGTGCTGCAATATACGAATCTGGCAGTTGCTCTATTGCCATATCAATTAAATCTTTAAGCGCTGCATCCTCCGGGTGAAACAGTAAATGCAGCGTATCGGGTAAAAGGTCATGGCTGTAACTATCAAGCTGATTATATTGAACCCCATCAATAAAAAACTGCTTTTGGGTGTATTTGAACACCGCCTCGTTATCTAGGCCTGCAAAGACCCGCCCTTGGCTTACCGCATCAAGTACCGCTTTTGTACTTGGCAGCTCAACAATGTCGATGTCGGGAAAGTGCTCTTTGATCACTTTGATCACCGACCAACCTTCGCCAATTGCAAGCTGCTTACCCGCCAACTGCTTCATGCTAACAACTGGGGGCGTACCTTGTGCAGTAATAATACTAAATGGCAAGGTTGCCATGGTTTGGCTCATAATACCAAGCGGCTCATTGGCAGGCGTTTTAAAAATAGGCTGAATAACATCTATTTCTTTTTTAGCAAATTGATTCAAAAACTCAGACCAAGTAAACCCATTGATAAAGGTCACTTTAATTCCGAGCATATTGGCCAAGCCATTAATGTAATCAATGCTATAGCCTTTGGGGTTACCGCCAACACTAAAATCCATTGGCGGCCAATTAGTTTCGTTTGAGACACTTAAATAAGGGTACTTAGCCAAGACACTTTGCTGGGCCTCAGTCAGAGGGAGTTTTTCAAGCGTTGGCAGAAGTAAGCTATGCTTTTGTTGGTTAGAGGCGACAATTTCACCCTCTTTATTATAAATATACAGCTCACTTAAATACTGGCTGCTCATTTTACTTTGCTGTTTGCTTAGGTACTCTGAAATGCTCGATAAGCTAACGTCTAACGCCAACACACTATTTTCGCTTGCTGACTTTATCGAATAGGTTTGCCCTGGTGCTTGCAGGTGGGTAAAGAAGTATGGTTTGGTTTTATTGACACGGGTAGAGTTTGCTTGCTTAAACCACAAACGCTCTCGCGGATCATAGCTGGTACCTTTTGTTTGAGAGATGCGTAAATTAAATTGCTGGTCAAAATAATGAGTGTGCTGAACTCGATCTGCCCCTTCATCGGTAATATGGATCACCACCCAGCGATCAGCTTCGATGGCTTGCAGCTGTTGGCGAACTATTTCACTACTCTCTAAATTAATTAATTCGTAAAAGTCACCATTTTCATACCCCACATATAAAGCATAAAACAATGGATTGAGCTGCATGATTTCACTCATGACATTTCTCAGTTCACTTTTATCTTCATTGTTGGCACTGATAAGACTACCGTTTTGTACCATCACACTTAAAGTGTTTTCAGATTTTTCGTTCACACCGGTCAGGTAATCAGCGACAGAGCCTGTGGCTAAATTAAAGTTTTTGACACTGGCTTCTAACGCCATTTTTTCACTGAAATAATATTGCAAACTGATGGCAATTAACGCGGTGAGTGAGGTTGCTAATACGAACACAGCAACAACGGTAAGACGAATCGAAAAACGAATTTTTTGTTTGAGTTTTTGAAAAGCAGATACCAGCACTTATGCATCTCCTTGCAATGCTTTGTTCGTAAATAATATTAGCTTGTATAATATGTATACACCAATAACTTTGTATTACAAACAAAAACACTGCAATATTAGCCTAAAGCATAAGCAAATAATTATCTTAGATATTTTTGAATATCGACCGAATCGATTTGCGACTCATCTAAAAACTGTTTTGCATATTTTAGGTATATGCCTGAGGTTAAAAATAGCTCAAATACATCACGATCAATATGCTCGTCATCGACCATCTTCGCTAAAATATCAACGGCAACACTCAGAGTTTTGGCTTTTTTATACGGCCTATCTGTCGCAGTTAGAGCCTCAAAAATATCAGCCAGCACTAACACTCGTTCAGGTATTGATAAATCTTTTGCAGTTAATTGGCGAGGATATCCAGTACCTTTTAATGTTTCATGATGCGTCGAGGCATAGCGTGGGATCCGAGCAAGCTCTTTCGGAAAAGGAACATTAGAAAGCATGCGAATAGTACTGATAACATGTTCATTAATTTTAAACCTATCCTCAGCAGTGAGCGTACCGCGTGAAATAGATAAATTATAAATCTCACCTAGATTGTATTTATACTCAGGGATTGTCATTTTTATCCCTAAATCAGGTTCGTAATCAACGGCCTTTTCATGAGGAATTAAATCACTTGGTTTATCACTCAATAGTGATTCTTCAACAGGCAAAGTTTGATCTTTAAGGTTTACCATGCGCAACTCTTCAAGTGGCGATAAACCAAGACTAGCATCGAAGTGACGATACCACTTGATGCTGGCAATCTGATGTAAACGATTTAATTGCGACTCATCCATAAACTCTCCGCCGACATTACATGCCGCAATAAAGCTAAAATCTGCATGCAACTTTTCAATCTCAGCGTCTAATTGCTGTTGTAACTGCTGTTTTTGTTCTGGGTTTACAAGCAGTTTTTCGTAGTAGTCTAGTTTTGCATCTCGCAGCAGTACTTCAAAGCGCATACGAACTTCATGAATTCGGTTGTAAATTGTTTCAAGCTTAGTGCCTTTATCAACAATATGTTCTGGCGTAGTAATTTTACCGCAGTCATGCAACCATGCTGCTAAACGAAACTCTCGTCGTTCATCTGGGGTTTTAAAACTAAACTCAGAAAACGCCTCATCCTTTGAATCTGATGCTGCATCAGCAAGCCAAATGCCGAGCTCTGGCACCCGCTCACAATGCCCTGCCGTGTAAGGTGATTTATCATCAATTGCTTGCGCTATAAGCTCAATAAAAGATTCCATTAACGCTTTTTGCGAGTTTTCATGCTGCTCAATTGAGCGACTCATATCAACCATAGAACTGGCTAAATAATGAATCTCTAGAATATGGCTCGAAAGTGTAGAAACCTCATTGTAATCACGCTGTTGGATTTTTTTATTTTCGCCCACCAATTTCAAAATAGGATTAACAATCGAAGATGCAAAAAACCACGATACGGGCAAAAGTAACAATAAACATAACCCTGTGACTAAAATTGAGATTCTGATTTTCTCTTTAATAATTGCTAGCACATCTTCTTTCGCAACTAGCACTGTAAAGTAATCCACTTCATCAGAGTGCATATCGCCACTAAGTGGCAATGGCACTACAAACATATATTTTTCTTGACCATTTTCGTGCACATCAAGCATTTTACCGAACTGTTGCTTTTTATTGGCAAGCCCAGGTTGTTGCTCATCAAGTCGAATAAGCGCAGATAAGTCGTCGAATGTTCGTTGCTGACTTTGATTACGACTTGCTGCGATGATTTCGCCATCACCCCGGTAAACATACATTTCAGAAGAAACTAAGTACTGCATTTTAAGTTGTTGCTCTACAAGAAAGTGGCTCAAACTGGAGCTGGCTATATCAAGTGCAAGTACATCACCTGTGTCTTCTGACTGTATTGAATAGGTATAGCCCGGCATTTCTAATAGATTAAAAACATACTGCTCAGACTTTGAGACTGACTCACTAGAGGCCTCCTTAAACCACTTTCGGGTACGAGGATCATAGTCAGTTTTTTCTTCGTTGACTCTAATAACCGAAAGGCTTTCATCCAAGAATAACTTTACGGTTTTGCGAGCATCACCTTGCCCGGAGACTTTATAAATCAACCAGCGCTCCAAAGGCCGGACTTGAAAACTAGCGGGTAAGGTTGCATCACCTTTTAAATTAATTACTTGCAGCATATCACCATTTTGATGCGCAAGAATTAATGAGTAAAAATCCGCATGTCGACTTAATACCTCTATCAACACATTACGCAAGGTGTCTTTATCCTTGCTATCTTCAGAAAAGAGTCGAGTATCATGGATCATTACGCTGAGCGTATTATCAACCCGATGATTTATTCTCGAGATATGGTCTGCTATTTGTTGGCTGGTCTGCTTAAATTGGTCCGTTTTTGTCTGCAGTACAAACTTTTCACTAAAGTAATAATGGAGACTAATTGCCACAATGCCTGTTAATAAACTTGCTAAGGCAAACACCAGTAACACACTGACGCGAATTGAAACTTTAAAGCCCTTAGGTTGGCCTGGTAGCATATTGCGGCTCCTTGCATGCTGAATATACCTATCTAGGTATAAAATAAAAATAAAAGTGAAATCTAAAACAACTTATTTAGACAGACTCGCTAGATTTTGACGACCAGTTGATTGCGACCAGCCTCTTTGGCTTCGTATAACGCTGAATCTGCTCGAGCAATAACAGACTTTTGAAGCTCCTCACGCATAACTGTCAAACCAAAGCTTGCTCTTATTGATAAAGACATATCATTTAGATGTAACGGCTCAGCATTCAGTGTTTCAATCATTTTATTGACAATTATCGTCGCATCTTCAACAGAACAAAGCGGCAACACAATTACAAACTCCTCTCCTCCAAAACGATAAACATCGTCAGAAGCTCTCAAAGACTTTGTAAGGAATGTTGAAAACTTTTCTAGCACAGCGTCGCCAACTTCGTGCCCATGGGTGTCATTAACACGTTTAAAGTAATCAATATCAGCTAAAACAACGCATACTTGTTTTGATTTATATTGATTTTCTTTACTGAGTTTTTGGTAATGCTCATAAGTATTATCAAACGCTCTGCGGTTAGGTAACTGTGTAAGCGCATCTTTCAAGGCCTGCTTTTTCATTTCTTGAGCTAATTGACCTAATTGCGTATTACGTACAAATAGCTCACGACGAATAATGTGTTCATGGGCAGCCATGATCGATCCCGCTAAATTAGCCGCTATGTGAGCTAAAATAACCACATAAAAAGAATGCAAATTTATATCTTTATTAAAATAAATAACGGAAATAGCCAAACAGCTATAAAACACACCTAATAGCGCTGATAGTTTCAAGGAGAGCAAAGTCGAGAAGTAAAATGTAATCAATACAATGACATCAAAAAACATATGCAATATATAATGACGCTCATAGGTGATAACCATAAATTGCATATTCAAAAACATAAATATCATAAAGGCGATGACCATCTTTATTAACTGCTTCGGTGACTTTACAAAACTAATACCAAAAGCAGCGCTAACGCATACAAATACAGTGATAGTTCTGCCAATCAAAGCAATATCAGGCCAGAAATCTGGCTGAATAATCATCTTATCGAAAAAAGTGACGAGCATAGTCACAACGGCGATTATACATGCAAGAAATTGAGCAAGCTTTTTATCTTGCACCAATTTACTTTGTATAAACAACAACTCAACCTGTTTCGACTTGAACTGACAAGCATAACGGTTAATAGTCATATCTTTGTTTAATAACTTTGCAGCATAAACGCCCATAAATGTGCCTACAACAAAAGGGAGAATGAGAAGTGTTGAATTAAAGAGCAACAACTCTATTATAGAAGGAAGAGATTAGAATTGAACTAGTTATTTTGTATAAAAATAACACATTTTAACCAGCACAATATAAGTAGGGACAAACGAAGTATTAATGAAATACTCCGTAATTATGTTATGAAATCTCTTTTCCTGCCTCATCACATACAACAATATCGGTTTCTTTTAATGCTTGATTGATCCAGGTTTGCAACACAGGGCATGCTAGCACATACTGGCAATAAGCTTGTGCTGCACTCGATAGCTCCACCTGATAGGTTTTAAAACGCAACACCACAGGTGCAAACATCGCATCAACAATAGAAAACTCGCCAAATAACCACGCATTAGGATAACGCTGCTGCTGAGCCGAAAAAATCTCATCGATACGTGCGATATCTTTTTTAGCTTGCTCTGATAATTCAACATGCCTTTTAGCGCGAATGTTCATCGGCATTTCATTGCGAAGTGCAGCAAACCCAGAATGCATCTCGGCAGCTAGACTGCGCGCTTTTGCTCTTTGGGCTATTTCACTAGGCCAAGCTGCACTATTTAGATAAGCATCATTGATATATTCACAAATAGCGAGTGAATCCCACACGATTAACTCAGCATCAATAAGTGCCGGCACTTTTTGCACTGGAAACTTACTTTTTAATGCTTCATAAAACTCAGGCGTATCTAAAACCAACTGTTGCTCTGTAAAAGAGATATTGAATTTACTCAGTAAATACCACGCTCTTAATGACCAAGTTGAGTAATTTTTATTACCAATAAATAATTGCATTGCGCTTCCTTTAACGTTTAGATTAGGCTCACTATAAAACAGCAATTGGGTAATTACTCGCCAATTGTTTTTATGCTACCTATAAGTAAAGTTGATACATTATGGATATTGATGCCCTCAGGACTTTTTGTGCCTTTGTTGATACAGGCAGTTTTACCCGCGCTGCAGCACAGATTTGCAGAACCCAATCTGCGGTAAGTATGCAAATGAAAAAGCTTGAACAAGACATTGCAAACCCCCTATTTGAAAAGCAAGGTCGTCAACTGGTGCTAACCCATCAAGGCCACCAGCTAGCAAGCTATGCAAAACAATTGATAGCGCTTCATGATGAAGCGTTTAAGCAATTAAAAGCAGGCACAGGCAATATGCGCGTACGCATAGGTTGTCCTGACGACTATGCCCACTCTTTACTACCAGAGCTTGTTGGTGCCTTACATCAACAGTTTAATGCGCTAGATTTACAAATAAGCTGCGCCCCAAGTACTGAGCTTAGAGCCAAGCTAGACCAAGGTATGCTCGATTTAGTAATTGCCACTCGCTCGCCAGACAGCGAAGAAGGCTACTTATTGCAATCAAGTCAAGGTGTGTGGGTGAAAAATCCTGCTTTTGAGATTAAAGAGTCAACCCCACTTCCTATCGCCTTGTTTCAACGAGACTGTAAGTTTCACCAAGCTAGTATTGAGGGTCTATTAAAAGCCGAGCGTCGTTTTAATATTATTGCCTGTTGTGGCTCAGCGGGAGCATTACATGGCTTGATTAAACAAGGACTGGCAATTGGCAGTATGGCACGAATAAGCATGCAATCGGGTGTGGAAGAAATCAGCGATAACTCACTTCCGGTACTGCCTGTCATTGATATCGTCCTGCTATACGGTAATCACGCCCACAACCCTCTCAGTCATGAACAGCTTAAGCAGCTTGTGGAGTTGATTAAGACATAAAGACCATATCAAGCTAAAGAAGCTTTACTAACTTACGAGTTCTATTAGGCTCTGTAAGGTATAAAAACTCTGTTAAATCATGGGCACTATTGATCAGCATATGTTGCTTAGGTTGAGTTAATTGCCAACTTTCTGTTGCAGCGGTTGCCAAATCGATACGCTGGAAATTAATAGTATCAGCATGCTCCATAGTGACCGCTAATTGCTGGTTGCTTACAGATATACCAATGATGTCATTGTTAGCTGCTTGCCAAACAGTCTCAATATCTCCTCGGCTATTAACTCGAAACACTTCGTTGCTATTTGAAAAATAGATCTGGTCTTGCTCATCTAAATCCATGCCATAGCAGCTTAAACGTTTCCCTGAGCCTGTGAATGCTGTCAACTTTAGGCTTGTTAAATCGAATTTAGCCGGATGAAACGTCTGTCCATCCTCTGCTCGATACGAAACTAAAATCGCGTCTTGATTGTGATACATTTCTCTCAAATAGAAAGAATGATTGCCGTGAGGAATTGTTTCATAAGTGCCACTGCTTAAATCAATTTTAAACAATGTATCTTTACTTGCGGTGTACACCTGTCGTGCGTCCTGGCTCCAAACAATGCCAAATAACTCATGGTTATCAGGATTAGCAAAAATGCGCGTTTGCTTGCCATTATCGTATAAAAATAATTGTTTTAATCCAAAACGATGTGACTCAAAAACAAATTTCGTTGAGTCTGGCGAAAACACGGGTAGAAAGTCGATTGATGAGGTATCAACGAGTTTGGTCAATTTGTCAGGGGTGGCGCGTGTTTGGCTAACAATATCTACATCAACATTCACTAACTCCATCAAAATGGCTTCAGCGTCTGGTGTATACTGGGCATCACGAATTATTTGATAATTATTAAATGAAATTAGCTGAAGCTCACCATCTAGCTCTAGATTAATAAGCTGATTTCGTTGACTAATCAATAGCGCTTGATTGTTCGGGTGCCAACTTAACCCTTGAATACCGTTTTCTATGATAGCAATAGTTTGTATTTTTTTACTGGCAAGGTCGAGTACATCAATACGGTATTTGTTTTGACCCGCTTCAATCCCCATTGCGACTTTACGGCCGTCTTTCGATAACGCATTAACGAGTAACCAATCTTGCTGTGTAGCGGCTAGTAAATGTGCCTTTTGTTTAGACTCTAAGTTGAGTGAAACCAGTCGAGTATCGTTGTTTAGTTTATCTTTTTCTATGTAATAGAGCAGCTTATCAGCATGCCAATCGATATGGTGACTGGTCAGAACGGTGTCATTTAAAACACTCACCGTCGCTTGTTCTAATGGCTGAAATTTCGATAAATCAATGCTTAATGTGTTCAGATATTGTTTCTGCTCTGCGCTTTTCACAAACGCAATCTCATTATCGGAGGTCGACCACCCCAAAGCGTAGTAGCTTGCAGCATCTTCAGTTAGCCTCACCTCTCGCTCAGTCGCAAGCTCTTTAATCCAAATCTGCTGACTTCCTTTATTACCTCGAACAAAAGCAAGGTACTTACCACTATGTGAAAGTGACAAATTAGCTTCATTTAGTTCACTCGAAGTGAGTGGCATCAGTTGGGTAAAGTGAGCATTATCTTGTTGCTTAGGGACTAGTTGCCACGCAATAGCGATAAGGCTTACTAGTAAAACAAACAGCAACCCAAGATGTTGCGATTTTAGTTTTTTGCTTTGCCCCTGTGTTACTTTTTCAAGGCTATAACCGCGCTTAGGGTGTGTAATTATATACTGCGGATTTTTGGCATCTTCTTGGAGTGCTTTTCGTAGCAATGCGATACAACGCTGTACAGAACTTGGGTTGTAGGTAGCATTAGGCCACACTTTTGCAAAGATTACTTCTTGGCTTACAACTTCACCTTTATTTAAATAAAGGGTATGTAATACATCCATGACCTTTGGCTCGACTATTTGCTCATAATCTTGCGATGAAATTAAACATCGACTCTCATCAATTGCAAATTTGCCGATTCGATAACGCGCCACTTACTTCTCCAATAAATATTTACGAATCAAAGATTAAGGTTTTCTTAAGAGAAACTCAAGCGTTACTCCATTGTCACTTTGCTCTGGCTATTGGATTGTTTTTGCTATCTCAAAATAGGTAATAAAAACAATGTATAAATATTTATCAACGCTCACTATTTTCATCAGTGCTTTTTTAATTTTTCAAATTCAGCCGATGCTTTCAAAGCAACTTCTACCACAATTTGGTGGTGGTGCTTCTATCTGGTCAGCAAGTTTAGTGTTTTATCAAGTCATGTTACTTATTGGCTATTTCTATGCGCATGGTATGGGTCGCTTTCATATTAAGTTGCAGGTAGTCACCCATATAGTTTTAGTCAGCTTTGCCACACTCATTGTTGTGACAGAATTTGCAGCACCAAATCTCACAAATTGGCCGCCTACGCTTGCGGTGTTTGTTAATTTATTTATAGAAATTGGTCCAATATTTATTCTACTGAGCGCTACCAGCGTTCTTTTACAAAGATGGTATGTGCAAACTGCTTCAGCACAGGTGCCTTACCATTGGTATTCCATCTCAAACTTGGGTTCTTTAATGGCGTTAATGAGCTACCCACTCGTTTATGAATTACTATTTTCTTTAGAGCAGCAAACTACTTACTGGCTATTTGGACACATCAGCTACTGCTTGTTATTAGCACTTCTTGTAATATTTTTACTAAAAAAAGCACCCGATTTATCAAGAGCATCTATTCAGACTAGGCATATCACGCTATTAAAAGGTAAAGGTCAATGGCTGTTATTAAGTGCCTTAAGCTCGGCCATGTTGGTATCTACCACGCATATGATCAGCACTAATATTCCACCCATGCCATTACTTTGGTCGTTACCTCTTGTAATTTACTTGCTCACCTTTAGTTACACGTTTGCCAACAAAGTAAATTATCAGCGTCATGTGTGGGCATATGCGTTTATATTTTCGGCTTTTGCAGGCCTGCTGATGTTTTATTTTGGCAGCTTATTCAATGCCCTAGCCCAGCTTATAATTTACAGCTTTATTCTATTAACCGCCGGTATGGTCTGTCATGGTGAGCTGAGAAACAAAGCCCCTGAAAACGAGCAATTTACCGTTTTTTATTTTTATATCGCCCTTGGCGGTGTGTTAGGTTCGCTTTTCAGTACGCTCGTTGCCCCATTGCTATTTGTCCAGATTGACGAGTATTTACTTACATTAGCGGTTATCTTTAGTTTTGTGTGTTACTACCAAACAAAAGCTAAAACAAAGACAAACCAGCTCAAATTCACTCTCATGACCAGCTCAGTTACTTGGTTAGCATGCTATTGTTTTTTAGCGGTAAACTTTAACCAATATAACATTGCCACTAGCCGCAATTTTTATGGCTATTTAGCGGTAAAAGATATAAACACTCAATCAATAAAAGAAAGGCGCTTAATTGACGGCACCACGATTCATGGCTCAGAGCCACTAAATCCAAACCAACAGTTGGGGCAAAGTTATTACCACCAGCATACTGGTGTCGCTAAATCACTTGCCATACTAAAGCAAAACAGCGCACTAAACATTGGCGTGATTGGTTTGGGTGCAGGCGTTTTAGCTCGGTTTGCAGACCAACAGGATAGTATTCACTTTTTTGAGTTAAACCCTGCTGTGTACGAGATGGCAAAGCGTTATTTCTCATATTTAGAAAACAGTGAAGCCAAGCTCACAGTCAGCTTAGGGGATGGTCGTATTGCGCTAAAAAATAATGCGAACGAAGTATTTGATGTCTTAATTATTGATGCATTTACCAGTGATGTAATTCCTACACATTTGCTAACCCAAGAAGCAATGTCACTTTATTGGCAAAGGCTCAATGAAAATGGCGTATTGATTGTGCATATCTCAAATAATCATATCGACTTACTGCCTGTATTACAGGCACATAGCCAATATTTTAATAAGGCAATGTTAAAGTTTAGCTATCAAGGCCATAGCCCATCAGACATAGGCTCAGACTGGGTGGTGCTAACTGATAATCAGGCTTTTTTAAATCGCGTATCTATCAGTGATTTGTCGCCTATTAAACGCTACCCACATAGCGAGCTGGCAATGTGGACTGATAGCAAACACAGCCTACTCCCCTTATTAAAATTCTAACAGGCATAAAAAAGCGCGATGATTTTACTAATCATCGCGCTTATTAACTGCTTTTACTTTATTTAAGACTGCGCTTAAATCGAACCTTTGATTGGTCCATGTCCGTGGCTTACATGTGGGTTTTGACCACGTTGGCGCAATAAGTGATCCATTAAAGTAATCGCCATCATCGCCTCAGCAATAGGAATAGCACGAATGCCTACACAGGGATCATGGCGTCCTTTGGTGATCATCTCTACCGCTTCGTTGCTGGTGTTAATGCTGTTGCCCGGTATGGTAATGCTTGAGGTTGGCTTAAGTGCGATAGAGGCAATGATATCTTGCCCTGTAGAGATACCTGCAAGTACACCACCCGCGTGGTTTGATGTAAAGCCATCAGGAGTCAATTCATCACGGTGCTCAGAGCCTTTTTGCTCAACCACATCAAAGCCATCACCAATTTCAACGCCTTTTACCGCATTAATGCTCATTAATGAGTGTGCAAGCTCTGCATCTAGGCGATCAAATACTGGCTCACCTAAGCCTACAGGCACATTTTTAGCAACCACTTTAACTTTAGCGCCTACCGAATCACCTTGTTTTTTTAGGTCGCGCATGTACTCATCAAGCGCTTCTAGCTTGCTGGTGTCTGGAAAGAAAAATGCATTATTTTCTACTTCATCCCAGTTGTAGTCTTCTGCTTTGATTGGTCCTAGTTGGCTCAAACATGCTCGAATTTCAATACCATGAAACTGTTTTAAGTATTTTTTAGCAATTGCACCTGCCGCTACACGAATAGCCGTTTCACGGGCAGAAGAGCGACCTCCCCCTCGGTAATCACGGATACCGTATTTATGCCAATAGGTATAATCGCCATGACCTGGACGAAACACCTCAGCGATTTTGCCGTAGTCTTTTGAACGTTGATCGGTGTTTTCAATCAGTAAACCAATGCTAGTGCCTGTGGTTTTACCTTCGAATACACCTGAAAGAATTTTTACTTCGTCACTTTCGCGGCGCTGCGTTGTATAACGACTTTGCCCCGGTTTACGACGGTCTAAATCAATTTGTAAGTCGGCCTCGCAAATTTCAAGGCCTGCTGGTGTACCATCAACAACGCCGCCTAATGCAACGCCGTGGCTCTCACCAAAGGTGGACACTTTAAATAGTTGTCCAATGCTATTACCTGCCATTAACTTTCCTCATTCCTAATGACTACTGAGACCGAGCCCTCAGGCTCGGCTTTTAAAATCTGCCGTTAGTCAGCAAAATACTTAACTAGTTGCTCTTTGCTGATCACAAACACACCTAATCCACCTTGCTCGAACTCAACCCACTCAAACGGTGCATTTGGATATAACGCTTCCATATGTACCATAGAGTTGCCGACTTCGACAAATAACAAACCGTTATCAGTTAGATGTTCAGCGGCTTCAGCTAAAATTGTACGCGTTACGTCTAGGCCGTCATGACCCGATGCTAAACCAAGTTCTGGTTCATGGTGGAATTCACGCGGTAAATCAGCCATATCTTCAGCATCGACATAAGGTGGGTTTGCTACGATCAGATCATATTTTTGACCCGGAACGCCACTAAACACGTCTGACTGAATTGGTAGTACGCGGTCATTGAGCATGTAATCGCTAATATTAATATCAGCAACTTCGAGCGCTTCATAAGAAATATCAACCGCATCAACTTGAGCATCTTCAAATGCTTGTGCAAGTACAATGGCGATACACGCAGAGCCGGTACATAAATCAAGAATGCGCGTTACTGAGCTTGGCTCTTCTAACCAAGGTGCAAAGCGGTTGTTAATTAGCTCTGCAAATGGCGAGCGTGGAATTAACACGCGCTCATCGACATAAAACGGCATACCTGCAAACCATGCTATGTTGGTCAGGTATGGTACTGGCGTACAATCATTAATACGCTCTGCAATTAGTTCAGCTAAACGGTTCTTCTCGGTGCTGGTTAAACGCGCATGCATTAGCTCTTTTGGCGCGTCGATAGGCAAACTTAATGCGGGTAATAATAAGCTAACTGCTTCATCCCACGCATTATCTGTGCCGTGCCCAAAGAAAATACCACTGCTGGCAAATTGACTGGTTGTCCAACGTAACCAATCGTGCAACGTTGAAAGTTCTGCAATTGCCTCGTCTAAAATTGCATCTTCAATCTGGAAATGGTTCATGTATGTTCCTTAACTTTCAAAGTCTATTCTGACGCGTATTGTACCGTCTTTTCAGTTGGTTTTTACTCGATTTTTAGCGTTTTTTTGTTTAGACTGCCGCCATGAAAAAAGATCCCCACGCCAACAATCACATTAGCCCTGACGATATTGATTTATTTCGTCAGAGTATTAGTGGTGCCAAAGCCTTTAAACAAGACACTATTCGATTCACCAATAAGCCTAAAGTGTCACAAGCGAAGCAATTTTCCCAGCAAAAAAAGCAACATCAGGCAGAATTTTTCTTTTCTGATGAATATGTACCAGACATCGACACTCATGGCACTGTCAGTTATGTCAAACCAGGTCACGATAGCTTTTTAGCAAAGCAACTTCGCCGTGGAGATTACCCGCCTGAGTTAACCCTTGATTTACATGGCTTAAATAAAGAGTTAGCCAAAGATGAGCTGGCTGGATTAATTCATGAGTGTAAAAAACAGCACTACTATTGTGCCTGTATTGTGCATGGTATTGGTGAGCGCATACTCAAACACAAAGTGCCACAATATTTAGTACAACACCCTGATGTAATTGCTATGCATCAAGCACCTCTTGAGTTTGGCGGTAAAGGTGCGGTACTTATTTTAATTAATCTTCCACAAAGTGATGAGTTCAGACGCTAACGTCTTCTTGTCATAAGGCCTAATGTGCATATTTTTTCGATTATTTTTCCACTGATTTTTATCGTTTTAAGTGGTTACATCAGCTCGCGTAGCAAGTTTTTATCGAAAGAGCACATAGCAGGGTTAAGCAAGTTTACCTTTTACATTAGCGTGCCTGCTTTTCTATTTTTGAATATGGCACAAGCCGATTTAAAAAATAGTGTTTCTGTTGCCGGCTTTTTAAGTTTTTATATTCCAGTATTAGCTATTTATGCCCTTGGCTATGTGATTGACCGGTATTTTATAGCAACGCAATCTGCACCATCGCGTCACGCTGTATTTGCTCTTGGCAGTAGTTACTCAAATACCGTACTGGTAGGTCTGCCTATTATTATTGCTGCTCTTGGACAGCAAATGGTCGGCATTGTGTTTATGATCATCACTTTTCACAGCGCATTATTGTTTACCCTCACCTTTTTGCTCAGCGCTAAGTCGCAGCAAACATTCTCTTGGCGAGCGTTTGCTAAAAACATGCTACTGAACCCAGTCGTGTTGAGTATCAGTAGCGGCTTGGCTGTTAACCTACTTGGCTTTAAACTTTTTGATAATTTAGCAAATGGCCTGAGCTTACTTGCTAAACCCGCCATTGCGTGTGCGTTATTCGTGTTAGGGGCAAATTTGGTGTTCTATAAAGTTGCAGACAACTGGCAGGCCTCCGTTATTGCTACCATCATCAAACTTGCCGTTTTACCTTGTGCTGTATACTTTTTTGCTAGCCACATTTTTAATTTGGAGCAATCTCTGCTGAAAGTACTTGTTCTATTAAGCGCCTCTCCTTTAGGTGTAAACGCTTATTTAATTGCTAATCAAATTAAACAACATCAGGCGACACTGGCAAGTAGCGTTGTGCTTTCAACGGTGTTAAGTGTAGTGAGCTTTAGTGTTTGGTTAACTATTTTACTTTAGTTTTTATAAACCACCTGAAACATCTATAAAACTGCCTGTTGTAAATGATGCTTGCTCACTTGCCAAAAAGTAAATCGCTGAAGCGACCTCATCAGCTTCTCCACCACGCCCCAGCGGCAATTTAGATTTTAAACGATCGACGCGGTTTACTTCACCACCATCACGATGCATATCGGTATAAATAAGACCAGGCCTTACCGCATTAACTCGAATGCCTTTACTCGCTACTTCTTTGGCAAGGCCAATAGTGAAGGTATCAAGTGCTCCTTTAGATGCAGCATAGTCTAAATATTCATTTGGCGAGCCGGTTCGCGACGCACCCGATGACACATTCACAATACTGCCTTTATCCATGCGCTTAATTGCTTCTCGCGCACACAAAAATGCCCCTGTGACATTGCAACTTAAAATAGCGTTGATTCGCTTAGCATCCATTTCTAATAACGGCATTTGCGGCATCATCATCGCCGCGTTATTCACTAACACGTCTAAGCGCGCAACCAGCCCATCGAGTTTGGCGAACATGGCGATTACTTGCTGCTCATCTGCGATATCAGCTTGTAATAAGTACGAATTCACACCAAGGGATTTTAGCTGTTGGGCTACCTGCTCTGCACTTACTTGATCTGACTTATAATTAATACACACATCATAGCCATGTTTAGCAAACAGCTTTGCTGTCGCGGCACCAATACCTCGTCCACCGCCAGTGATAAGAACCACAGGATTTGAACTCATGCTCACTCCTTAAAAATTAACTTAAACTGTTCACACACTAAAGGCATATCGGGGTGACATTGATAGCCTGTGCCAGCTAATTCTCGCTGATAATAGTCCCAATGTACGCGTTGCCAATATTCAAGGCTTTTGTCGCCCTCGCCTTCTAGCGCGGCATAATCTGCGCTTATTTGATTAAATGCGGTAATGGTTACAGAGACAGTTTCAATAATACCTAGCGGCTGCCCTAGCCAATTGGTAAAAATGGCCAAATCACCCACTTCAGGAAGGGCTTCATTGTTGGCTTTAAACCAATAAAGTGAAGGGGTTGTTGCTTGTTTTACACCCTTTAAAACCAGCAATGCGCAGTCATTGGCATCTTGCTCATTGTCGCAAAAATGCCAACTTGGTAATTGAACAACTGCGCGCCCTGATTGCTCATTAAAGCGAGCAATCATTTGCGCTATACGCTGCTCGTTACTTAACGGCTGCAACAACAGATATCTCTACAAGCAGAGCATCGCGCGCCATTTTTGCCTCAACACAAGCGCGAGCAGGTGCATGGCCTTGAGGTACCCATGCATCCCAAACAGCGTTCATCTTGGCAAAATATTCCATGCTTTTCAGATAAATAGTGGCACTTAACATATGCTCTTTGCTACTACCAGCCTCAATGAGTAAGGCTTCAACTTTATCAAGCATAGTTTGAGTTTGTTCAGTGATATCTTTTTCAGCATCAGCACACACTTGGCCACACAAGTAAACAGTGCCGTTATGCTTAACGATGCGGCTCATACGCGCACCCGTTTGTAAGCGTTCAATTGTCATAGTAAGGACTTAAAAAATTAACAGTGGCGCTAATTTAGCAAATCCACTGTTATATTTCGACGTTATTTGGTGAGTGAATACTATGGTAGTAACTGCGCTGATTGTGCTCATCATATTCAATTACGGCGACTGCGCCAGTATTGAAAATAGGCATGTGGCCAGGACTCAACTGATCAACTAAATAGCTGACTATTGGCATGTGCGCTACCACTAACCAAGTATTACACTGAGGGTGCATGGCAATGAGGGTTTCTAAATAATCAGCAGCAACTTGTGGCACGCCATCTGGCGTAATATCGCTACAAGTTTCATTAAATTGTAACGAAATATTTTGCGTTGCATCAGTAGCGGTTTGTTGAGCGCGAATGTAAGGACTCACCAACAGAGCATCTGGTTTATAATGTGTTGCTAACCATTGCCCCATTCTACTGGCTTCTTGATGACCATTTTCGGTCAGTTGTCTTGCTGCATCATCTGCTTGCATTGGCGTTGCTTCGCCATGGCGCATGATTAAGATTGTTTTCATAAAAAATCAACCGATTAAAGAATATAAAACAGTAGCCAGTTTGCTTGATTGTTAGCTATATTAGAATATCATCACTAGATACATTAAACATCCGCTTATTGATATTCAGGTAGATTTTCATTGCTGTGCCATTTTTAGCCTTCCTGAAGTTATCATCTGTTGTTAGCGAGTTAACGCATTCTTTCAGGAGCATCTTTTGAATATCAGCCGCAATGATAACAGAACATATCAGCCCCTAACACTGGACAATGGTCTAAAAGTGCTCTTGGTGCAAGACCTTGAGTCAACAAAATCCGCGGCTTCTATGGCGATAAACGCTGGTCACTTTGACGATCCTCTTGATAGACAAGGGCTCGCTCACTTTTTAGAACATATGCTTTTTTTAGGTACCGATCTGTACCCAGAGTCAGGCGGGTTTTCTAATTTTGTTTCACAGTCAGGTGGCAGTACCAACGCATGGACAGGCACTGAGCATTCTTGCTTTTTCTTTGATATCAATAACCAACAATTTTCAGAAGCTCTGGCTCAATTTAGTCGCTTTTTTATTGCGCCATTATTAAGCCCTAACGAAACTGCTAAAGAACGAAATGCGATTGATGCAGAGTTTAAATTAAAAATAAAAGACGATGGCCGTCGTATTTACCAAGCCCATAAAGAAACCGTTAATCCTGCTCACCCTTTTGCTAAGTTCTCGGTTGGTAACCAACAAACACTTGCAGATCGTGAAGGTTGTATTAGCGATGAATTACGTGCCTTTTTTGACCGCCACTACCAAGCACAATGGATGACTTTAGTCATTTGCAGTAACGAAGATATTGCCACGATGAGCGACTGGGTAAGCCAATATTTCAGCGCCATTAAAGGGCAGCAAAAAAGTAAGGCGATCATTGAGCAGCCTCTTTATCGCAAACAAGACTTAGGTAAAGTGCTGCATATTGAGCCACACAAGCATATGCAAAAGCTAATTATAAGTTTTGCAATGCCGAACATTGATGACTTTTATCGTCACAAAACGGTGAGCTTTATTGCTCACTTACTCGGCTATGAAGGCAAAGGGTCGCTGTATTCAATTTTGAAAGAGCAAGGTTGGATCAACGCGCTTTCTGCAGGTGGTGGTATCAATGGCAGTAATTTCAAAGACTTTAACATCAGCATGGCGTTGACAGATGAAGGTATTGAATACTATGAAGATATCGTCGAAATGGTGTTTGAATATATCTGCTTAATTAACCAAAACTGCGATAAGTTGCCGCGTCTTTATCAAGATAAAAAGAACCTTTTGCAAATCGCCTTTGATAATCAAGAAAAAGCACGCTTAATTGATTGGGTAAGTAATTTAAGCATTAACATGCAGCATTATGATGAAGCTAACTATGTTCAGGGTGACTACCTTATGGAAGGCTTTAATCAGTGTGCCCATGAAATTGCTATGCAATGGCTTACGCCAGACAATATGCGCTTAGTGTTAATTCACCCAGGTGTCGAACCTGAGCATACGACAGCATGGTACAATACGCCTTATAAAATTGAGGATATTTCTCCTTGCTGGTTAGAAGCACTCGGCGAAATAAACACCCCCCTGCCTAAAATGTGCTTACCAAGCGCGAATCCTTACCTTAATAAAGAGGTTGAGTTACTCCCCTTAGACGCGCCAACAAAAACACCAGAATTACTTGTAAAACAAGAAGGTTTTGATTTTTGGTTTAAGCAAGATGCAACCTTTCGTGTTGCAAAAGGGCATTTTTATTTAGCAATGGACTCTTCCTTTGCGATAAAAGATGTTAAGCATATGGCACTCACACGTTTGTTTGCCGACTTATTTATGGACAGTGTCGCTGAACAATTTTATCCAGCAGAACTGGCAGGCCTTAGTTATCATTTAACCTCTCACCAAGGCGGTTTGACCTTACATACTGCAGGCCTTTCATCGAGTCAGTTAGAGCTGGTTAATGAGTTACTTGAAGCACTCTTTAATGTTGAGATCTGCGCAAAACGCTTTGCAGAATATAAAAAGCAACTAGTTAGGCATTGGCGAAACAGCAATCAAAACAAACCTGTAGGTGAATTATTTAGTATCCTTGGTGCACAGATAATGCCTTGGAACCCAGAACCAAATGCGCTTGCACAAGCTTTAAAAGATACGAGTTTTCATCAATTTAATTGCTTTAGAGAAGAGTTTTTCAAAGCATTGCATGTAGAGTCTTTTTTGCATGGTAATTGGCAGCGTAGCGATGCATTGAAATTTCAAAAACAAATCGCTGAGCACCTCGCTGGCAGCAATACCATTATTGATTTAACCAGACCTCTATCTACTATTACGGATGTGTCGCAGCAGCGCTTTTGTTTAAATTGTAATGACCATGCGATGGTTCTTTATTACCAAGCTCAAACTGATGCGACTGAAGAAAAAGTAAAAATGATGTTGTTGAACCACCTCATCAATCAAGATTACTTCAACGAATTAAGAACCAAGCAACAGCTAGGTTATTTGGTAGGCGCAGGTTACGCACCTTTCAATACCCGCGCTGGTATCGCTTTTTATGTGCAATCCCCTAAACATAGCGCTGATGAAATTTTAAAACGTCATAAGCAGTTTATTGAAAATTATGTGACACAGATCTCACAAATCAGTGAGCAACAATGGCTTGATACAAAAGCAGGCTTAGTGACTCATATCGCAGAAAAAGACAAAAACTTGCGTCTTCGCTCACAGCGTTTATGGCTAGCCATAGGTAATCGCGACAGTGATTTTAACATGCAGCAGCAACTTTTAACTGCCCTAGAAGCATTAAGTCTGAGCGATATGCAGCAATATGTGTGCGAGATATTCAGCGATGAACGCCCAAGAATAGAACTTTTAAGCGAACCTAAGACTAAAAAGACAGCAAAAACCACCCTTTATTCGCATTCTCTTTGACTCATTCGTCAGCTTGGATTAAATTAACTGGTGCGAATTAGGGTAATGCATTAATGACAAAAATAATAACAATGATTTCTGCTTTTCTAACAATAAGTATAGCGAGCGTTTTTAGCGCCGCTGCAAGCCCCATAGAACTTGAGCAAACAACTTTGCTATTAATACCAAGTGGGGTGATGTTGTTATTATTGCCGTACCTATTATTTATAATTTTCAAGCTCAAACGCTCTCGCCATCAACTCCGTATCTCAGAACATCGACTAAAAAGTACTGTAGAGGGAAGCGGAGATACATTGTGGGATTGGAATATAAAAACAGGCGAAGTGCTACGTATTAACGACAAATACACCGCGAATACTAATAATACCAGCGCCTTCCCTCCTAATCGTGACCTTATCCATCCCCATGATGTTCACCAAGTAGAAAAAGCACTAAAAAAACATTTTGCAGAACACACTGCTTTTTTCGAAGCAAGTTACCGTATTAAAGATAATTTTGACCGTTGGCACTGGGTATTAGACCGCGGAAAAATTATAGAAAAAGACGCAAACTTACAGCCATTACGCATGACTGGCACCGTGCGGGATATTTCGCAACTAAAGTCCACTGAGGCACGCTTAAACTTATTTGCTAAATGTGTTGAGTCATTAACTGACGCGATTGCTATTTACGATAAAAACTTCAAATTAGTCGATTTAAACCCAAGCTTTTTAACCTTGTTTGGTGGCAGCCGCGAGCAATACCTAAAAAAAGACTTCATGCTTAATGGTTATGACCAAAGTTATGTAGATGAAGTTAAAGCAACTGTTAAAGCCACTGAACATTGGCAACAAGAAGTCAAACTGAGAAACGCCAAGCGACAGCTACTGCCCATTGAAATTTCAATTGATGAAATCAAAAATGAGCACAATCAAATTTGTAATTATGTGGTTGTATTCTCAGATCAAACTGAACGAAAAAAAGCCGAATCGCAACTTCATAATTTATCAAACCGTGACCGCACAACAGGCTTACCTAATCGAAATCTGTTCTTCACGAATTTAAAGAAGCTCGCTAAGCAAGATAACCATCATGCCCTGTTAGTTTTCGATTTAGATAACTTTAAAAAGATCAACGACTCACTTGGTCATCAACTTGGCGATAGCTTGCTGTCTAAGCTTGCGATGCGTTTGAATAAACTTACCCGCGAAAAAGACGTATTTTATCGCCTAGGTGGAGATGAGTTTGCACTGGTCATGTCGGGTACCAACGACATACACACCATTACTCGTATGGCTAAGCTATTTTTAGCGGCGATAGCTACACCATTCAACATGGCAGGCCATGAGCTGGTGATCACATCGAGCGTCGGTATTGTGTTATTTCCTGAAGATGGTAATACCCCAGAGTTATTGCTTAAGAATGCCGATACAGCCATGTATCATGCCAAGAAAAAAGGGAATAGTTACCTATTTTTCAACGACACTATGAACCGCCAAGCCGTCAAAAGGCTACAAATCGAAAACTTGATGCGCTACGGTTTAAAAGAAGATCATTTTGAAGTCTATTATCAGCCGAAAATGAATATTCGCACTGGCAAACTAGATGGTATGGAAGCACTGGTTCGTTTTATTACTCCGAAAAAAGGCATTATAAGCCCGGGCGTATTTATCCCTATTGCAGAAGAAACCGGGCAAATCATCGAAATCGGTGAAGTGGTATTAAACAAAGCATGTCGTGATGTAAAAAACTGGATTGATCAAGGCTTATTTAACGGCCGAGTTGCGGTTAACTTATCAGCGAAACAATTCAGCTTGCCTGATTTGACCACTCGCATTGATGTAATTTTACAAAAAAATGAGCTGCCATCTTATTTCTTAGAACTTGAAATTACCGAAGGTACGGTAATGGATGACCCTAAAGAAGCGATAACAATTATGCGCTCACTAAGCGCTCGTGGTATTCACCTAGCAATGGATGACTTTGGTACGGGTTACTCATCATTGGCCTATTTAAAGCAATTTCCGCTTAACACCTTAAAAGTTGATAAAGCCTTTATTGATGATATGCAATCAGAGCGTGGTCGCAACATGGTCGACTCGATTGTGACCATTGCCCATAACCTTGATTTACATGTAGTTGCTGAAGGGGTTGAACAAGCTGACCAAGTGACAATGTTAGAGCAATTGAAGTGCCAAACAATACAAGGTTATTTCTATTCTAAACCGTTATCACAGCCAGAATTTACAGAATTTTTAAAAAGCCAGCTCGATAAGTCTGCGCCAAGTTTATTAAGAAGCGTAGAGGCCTAAGGTCGCCAGCCACATGATTGGCGGCCGATATGACGAATAAAGGCACGTCGATAATGTACGTTAAACAAACACCAGGCAATTGGGCCAAGCATTCCACCGAGAAGCATCCAACGCTTTACTGGCATCCCTTTAGACAACGACTCTAAATACATCACCAAAACAAACATACAGCTTAAAATAACAAATAGCACACAACACCTCATTAAAAATCAGCGGCAGTGTACATAATTCACACAGCTTTTGGAACTTCACACTTTATATAGTCTGCATAACGCGTGTTTATACAACGAACTTTTTATTATTTTTACTAGGTAAAGCAACAATTAATGTGTACTAAATAATTACGATTTACTAATATAGGAACAAACTAATACCAGTTCGCTTAATTAAGTGGTCTATTTTGAGGCAATAAAACCTCGTTGATAGCAAGGCAAAAATTTCGTTATTTTGTTGTTCTAAATCAGAAATTTTTAACGCAGATAGCGACAAGTTTAATCCCTCAAAATGATTAAGTATTATTGCGGATTGGTGTAATCAAGGAACTAACAAAAAAATGAGGATCCGTTGTGTCTGAAGAATCAACAAATGTATATGAAGCACCTGAAGCAGAGCTAACTCAAGCAAATACAAGTGGCAATAAACCTATTTTAAACTTTGAGCGCTTCTCCGCTTGGGGCGTATTCTTTTTGAGTCTTATCACATTAGGTATCTACGCCTTATACTGGCTAGTAAGCCGCGCAAACAAAGCAAACGCACTTGCTAAACATCAGGTAAATCAAAACTTAATTTATGGCTATGTTGCTATTTACGTAATCAACTTTGTTTTGGCATTCACCGATATTTCTGAAGCCTTGTCTGCTATTGCTTCTATTATTTCTTTAATTGTTGGTCTGGTATTCATTTTCTCGCTACGTACTTCACTCAAAGAGTTAATTAATGAAGGCAGCAATGAGCCGGTACATTTAAGTGGCATACTCACGTTTTTCTTTTATGCGATTTATTTCCAATACAAAATTAATGAGGCCATTGATAATCAAAAGTAATCGTTTCATAGGTTTCGTTAATTAATAAAAAAGGCATTGAATTCAATGCCTTTTTTATTGCCGCTTGATATTCGGGTATTACAACGCCCCTGAGTGCTTCACATTCAAATAGGTATTAAGCACATGCGGTAACAGCTGCTCAGGGTTACAGTCTATGGCTATCACCCCTTGCTTTTTCAGCTTAGCCATATTGGCTTTATGTGAATTTAGTAGTGCTAATGCTGCACAGTAACTGGTTGCATCTTCATACTTTTCTATAGGTTCTTCGAGCACTTCACTCACGGCACGATTGTTAATATTGATAAGTGCCACTAAGTGATGTTTTTGCAATAGCTTTATTGCAGGCATTAACTCGTCAATACTTTGCTCATCTAGGGTGGTGACTAATAACACTAAAGAGCGTTTACTGCGCTTAGCAATTAACTGGTTTACAGCTACCAAATAGTCACTGCTGCTATTATCTGGGTATAAATCATAAAAATGATTCATCACCCGAGATACATTCTGCGCGCCTTTAACATCGGGTAACCAGCGTAAGTTTTGGTTAAAGCTCTGCATACTAAACCAATCACCTTGCTTTAAAACCGTGTGAGAAAGTAGCAATAATGCATTTAAAGCATGATCAAAGTGGCTGCCTTCATTGGCTTCTACGGCCATTTTTTTTGAGGCATCAAGCATAACTATTACATGCTGGTTTTGCTCTTCTTGATACTCTCGCGAAATTAATTTTCGGCGTTTACTTGTTGCCTGCCAATCTATCTGCCTGACGCTGTCACCTTGGCGATATTCGCGTAATTGCTGGAATTCAATACCATCACCGCGCTTTTTGGTGAGTTTTAACCCCGAAATAGGCTTATTCACGATCCCGTTTAAATGCTGTTTAGAGGTAACACGGCTAAAGTCTGGGTAGACCTTTAACTGAGTAGCTTGAGTTGCCAACCAATTTGCTTGCCAAAGGCCTAGTGGCGACCCCACCCTAAGCTCAATCGCACTAATTTGTGCATCCCCCCGCTTATGGGCGCGTATCATAAAGACCAGCTTTGCCTGTTGCTTAGCGTCAATGAATAGGGTTTGCACTGGCTTTAACAATTCAATAGCGTTGCTTAAATGCACACTCACATCTAATTGCTTAGCATGTTTGGCATTATTTTTAATCAACACGTTTAAATCTTGGCGTCTGTATAAAGCCATATTTAGGTTAGTTTCTGCGCTTACTTCGAGTAAAGGCGTTGACTTAGCTGCCAAGCAATCAACAATTGCAACTAAAGCTGGCACCAATAACAAGGCGGTTAAAAGCATGCCATTTACCTGAGCAATAGCACACACAAGCATAAGCAACAGAATGAGTGCTGTTAACACAACTAAACGTTTTGCTGGCCTAAGCTTGATACGGCTCATGAGCGTGGCGCTTCAACACTGGCTAAAATAGCACTGATCACTTCGTCAAACGAAACACCTTCCAGTTCTAAATCCGCAGATAAAATTAAACGGTGCCTTAAAATATTTGGCGAGACTAGCTTCACATCATCTGGGGTAACAAAATCACGGCCATTGATCAATGCCATTACTTTTGCAGCTTTAATGATATTAATTGAGGCACGTGACCCTGCACCGTGCAGCACGCCTTGCCAAGTTCGTGAGCTACGAACTATATCAACGGCATAATTAAGAATTTGCTCGTCTACTAAAATATCCGCACAAAGCTGTTTAATTTCAGCAATACGCTTGGCATCTAATACCGCTGGAAGCTGCTCCACTTTGCTTTCATTAGAAACTATTTGTGTATTCAGTTTTAAAAGCTCAACTTCCGATTCATGAGAAGGAAAACCAAGCTCTACTTTCATCATAAAGCGGTCTAATTCGGCCTCTGGTAATGGGTAAGTCCCTTCTTGATCTAGTGGGTTTTGAGTGGCTAATACCATAAACGGGGAGTTTATTAATAACGATTCGCCATCAATAGTGATTTGTTGTTCTTGCATCACTTCAAGTAAGGCTGATTGCGTTTTTGCTGGCGCACGGTTAATTTCATCAGCAAGTAAGATATTAGTAAAGGCAGGGCCTTTTTTGATATTAAACTCACCTGACTTCATATCATATAAACTATGACCAACAACATCCGATGGCATTAAGTCTGGGGTAAATTGTACACGTGAGAAATTTACACTTAAGCTTTTAGCTAAAGCTCTAACAAGTAATGTTTTACCAAGTCCCGGAACCCCTTCAAGCAGCACATGGCCACCCGCAAAAAGAACGGTAAGCACATCTTCAACAATGGCATCTTGACCGACTAACACACGCGAAATGTTATGCTTTACTTGTTTTACTGCATCAGCGGCCTCAACTAAGCTCATGCGATTAGTGTCTAATTCCGTGCTCATAAGGCATTCCTTAACTGTTTAAATCGTTTTATATAATTTGTTCTTTGTGTTTTTGAGTCAGGTAACTTGCTAGCCAATAGCTGCGCTACCTGTTGTTTTTCAAAATGGGTTAAATTAGCAATACTCTGCGCCTGTTTTTCTGCACTTAGCATTTTAAAGTTTGGTACACGCGCTTCTACCTTGCTGTAAAAGTCTTTCTTGAGTGCGGCAAATAATACGGCTTCATGGCCGTGCTCAGAGTAAAAATTTGCGAGTGCACGAATATGCTGATTAAAACTGGTTTTAGCTTCAAAATCAGGGGCATATGCTCGGCCAATACGGCTCGTAATATGCCACACTGCAAGCACAATTAATAACACTAGAGTCACTACAAATTGCCAGCTCCAGTGCCAAAGCTTTGCAAGCCAATTAGGGTAAGTCAGGTATGGAACATAGCTAATACTCTTAGCGCCTTTACTTAACCAAAGTAATAGACTGCCATGGTCGAGGTGGCGCAAACGATAGTTAGTAAAAGGTAATAACGATGGCATCACAACTACTCTGCCTTGACCAAAGGCAAAATCACACATTAGGGTTTTGCCCTCAGAAGTATTTGTACTTACACCAGGGCAGTTTTCGATGTAAAAGGCACGGCTTAATTCGAGTTCGAGCTCAGTATTTTCATCAATAGACAACACACTGTTTTTATCTCCCTCTTTGCGCATCGCAAAATCATACTCAAAGACATCTTCTTGACTTAGCACATTGATGCCAAGCTGCCCAAAGAACACTGAATTATCGATTGCTAGCTCTTCGCGCTGCCTATTTAATACATAAATTAAACGCCCGCCATCAGCGACCCAGTCAGCAAGCTGAGTATCAAGCAGATAAGAGTCAGCAAGTACGGCTTCATCTAAAATTAAAATGCTTTTTGGATCTATCGCAAGCTCTTCACTTTGTGCTTGTTCAGCCAAGTGTTTATCTTTGATCCAACTTATTCCATTGGCCTTTAAAAGACGTTGGGCCATGGTGAAGTTATCTTTGGCAACATCTGAATGAAACCCTATTTCAACTTCTCTTTTTTCCCAATCTAATGAGGCCAGTGAGGCAACGATAAACACGGTAAACAAGACTAATAGAGCAATTAGCACAACCTTAAGCTTCATGGGCTTGCTCCTGAGTATTTGCTGTCATTGCTGTAATTTGTGCAGTTAACTCTACAAAATTGATATCAGGGGTTTTATGACCCCAAGCAACCGCGACCCATGCAGAAAATAAGCGGGCAAATATCGCTTGTCCTTGATTTGGCACCTTTGCATCAATTGCACGTTTACATTCGCGTTCAGTCATCGAGCGGTGCAGGCGCACTTGGTGATGCTGCTGAGCCCAACTCAGGGTATGATGAAGCAAATACGCTAACGCTAAGCGATGCTCACCTTGCTCAAAGCATTGCTGTGCAGCAGCTATTAAATCTGATGGTAAATCTTTACTTTTAATCTCTGCAAATAAGGTTGGGATCACTGACTCTTCAGTTACTTTTGTGCGCTCAGGTAAGCTTAAGTTGGCAAAAAAACCTCGTTTTTTAATCAAGTAATAAACGAGCCAAACCAATAATAATCCAACTAACAGCCAAACTAATACACCAAACCCATTACCTATCGCTGTAAACAGATCGATAAGCCATGACCAATCACTGTGTGATGAACTCTCTGTAGGCTCTAAATTTGGCACCCAGGTGGTTTCTGTTTCGATGACATTAGGCTCATTATAGAGTGCGGTGACTTGCTCTTTTATCGCTTGCTTATCGATTTGCTCAGCATAACTAGTTGATGGTTGCAGGGTAAACATTGTTAGCATAAATAGCCCAACAGCACTGAGTAAGCCTGCGAGGCGGGTACGAATGTTTTTAAATGCCAGCTCAATGTCCCAACCTTCAAGCTCTACACGGCGGTGTAAATAAGCAAGAAATCCACCACTAACAAATAAAGGTGCAACCAACGAAATACTAATTATGTAGATAAGGTTAAAAGCTATCTCTAGCCACTCTGGAGATTCAAAAATTTGGTACATAGCCTCTTCGGCAGAAAACGATTGGGGGATTAATGCGATAGTCAGTGCCGATATCCCCATCAACAAAATGTATTCAAAATGCACACAAAACAGCATCCATAGTGTTTGCTTAGGCTTCGTTGAGGCAAACAATACTTGCTTACGCTTGGTTTTTCGTTCACCTGAAAGTCGTTCTAGTTGCTCAACTGGCGCAAAAAATGCACGATTTGGGCTAAGCCTATATATCGTTAGATGAGCGACCATGTCGGTCATTTTTAACTGTTTCACTGACCTTAAGCTACGACTAATACTTAGCGGCTGATTAAACACCGCTTTTGACATGTAATCCAGTAATGGCCGCTCAAATAGAGGCTTGAGCCACCAGATAACAAAAGCACTTATTCCCCAATTAAACAACAGGCCAATCATTAAAAACACCGGGACAGCCATTATTAAATACATAGCTACCAATGCTACAAAGTGTTGCTTAACCAGTAATACCGCTAAATCAAAGGTTTCGTAGGCGCTGCGCTTACGAGGGTTAAAGCTTAGGTGATTAAGCTCCATAACGCATACCCTTATATAAGCGAAAAATGACATAAGCCCAACAACCGCTGCCAACTAAATATTTAACTTCATTAGCAATATCACGAGGTGACCAAAATGCTTCAATAAAAGCGGCTATCACCAACATTAAAAACGCCCCAACAATCAGTGGGAGTGCTTTTTGAGCAGCCTGTTTCATCGCATATGCACGGGTAAACTGGCCGGGATTTAAAAGCCCGTAACCAATCTGACAGCCTGCCGCTGAGGCAATGATGATAGCGGTTAACTCAAACGAGCCATGGGTGATAACAAATGAGAAAAACGGCCCTTCAAAACCAACATTAACAATATGAGCGGCAATAGCCCCAAAATAAAAGCTATTGAATAATAAGAAAAAGGCAGCGCCTACACAGAACAACACACCGCCTGCAAACATCTGAAATGCAATACCAATATTATTGTAAATGTAGACCCCGAACATCATGAGATCTTGTGATGCGCCTCGCTCAGCCGATTGTACGCTACCACTGGGGTTATACATTTGTTCGATATTAAGGACGGCGCCTTGCCCTAAAAATGTATAGACGGCATCAGGGTCAAGTGTCACCCAAATAAAAGCAATAAGAGCCAATCCCCAAAATGCCAATAAGTTAATACCAAGCATTAAACGGTTTTCATATAGGGCGCGAGGAAATGCTGTGCGTGCTACGTGCCATAATTCAGAAAATTGATTACTACGCGATAAATAAAGTCGCTTTTGCCCTAACTGCACGAGTCTATTGATTTGCTCAATCAACACGGGGCTGTATTGACGACTTTGCGCAATGGCTAAGTCATTACACACTTTTCGATACAAATTAGGAAAGTGAATAGGTAAAGTCTCTGTACTTTTTTGTTCACACAAAGTCTTAAATTCATCCCAGCGTTCACTATTCGACTTTACAAATTGAGTTTGTTTCATGGTTTACCCTCTTGCGGTGGGTAATCTGTATTATCATTGACTTGTCCAGCATAATGGCGCGCATAACTGAGCAAGTGCCACTCAATATTGTTTTCATCTGTCGCAAATGACTCTGCGAGAATACGCGCTAGTTCGTGGCGCCTAGCATCAGATAACTCGTCATGACGCTCAGCAAAAGCCAGCACTGCAAGTTGCTCTTCGGTAGTTAAACTTACTGTAGGGACATGCACTTGGCCTTTCGACAGCTCTGGTCGCGCTTCTAACTCGTCTTCATAAATAACCATAGTACCAGCAGCCCAATCACCAATTCGCTTGAAACGGTTGTTAAACAACATAACCACAAGACCCAAGAAATAGCCTATCGGTAACATATCTGCGGGGCGTAATAAGTTGCGCACCACTATTTGCGAAAAGCTCGCGGGTAAGCCATTATCTTGCACAACACGAATTTTAAGTCTTTTTTTACCGGGTGTTTGGCCATTCTCCATTTCATAAAGAATGTTGTACCCCCAAGAAATTACAAAGTAAGCAATTAAAATAAGCCCTTGCCCTGCATCGCCTAAAAATGCCAAAACGCTGCTCACAGCAATTAAAACAAGGCCTCGGATAATAAAATCAATAAGGTAAGCGTAGCTTCGGGCAACAACGCCAGCAGGAGTTATGGCGATATCAACGCCTTCGGGAAGTTTTATATATTCTCTGTTTTCCAATCCGTGGTTTAACATTAATCGACAACTAGCATTATTATTGTTTTCGTAAGCCCTTAATGATGCGGCTTTTCTGTCCCTTTTTCAATGCCTTTGTAGGAGCAAACTTTTATTCTGTCGCTTAATAAAACACTGAAATACTATTTTTTGACACAAAAAAACCGGCAACTAGCCGGTTTCTATCAGTGAGTGCCATTATTTCTCAGCACGGCCCATAAATTTATGCTCAACGGTGTTGATACGAATTCGGTCGCCTGTAGAAATATGCTCAGGAACTTGAATCGTTAAACCCGTAGTTAAACGTGCAGGCTTTGAACGCGCACTAGCAGAAGCACCTTTAATTGAAGGGTCTGTTTCTTCAACAACAAGTTCAACGCTTGATGGTAAGTCTAGACCAACCGGAGCACCATCAATTACAATTACGTGAAGACCCTGAGTTTCTTCATTAACGAATAAAATTTCTTCGCTAATCGCTTCTTTGTTTAAGTTATATGGCGTGTAATCTTCATTATCCATGAAAACATACTCTTCACCGTCAATGTAAGAGAACATTGCTTCACGGCGAGTTAAGTCAGCTAGCTTTAGCATGTCGCTGTCTTTGAATGTTTCATCCACTTTACCGCCTGTTACTACATCGTATAAACGCATGCGGTATAAGCTACCACCTGCACGACCTTGCGGTACAGAACGTTGAATATCTTTAACTACTAAAACACGGCCGTTATGCTCAATAGCGGCGCCTTTTTTAACTTCACTTGCCTTAGGCATGGGTGTATTCCTATCGTTTTTTGATGACAGGAATTTACCACGTAATAGCGTTTGTTCAATAAAAATTTATAGTTTTAAATCACATCTGTGATTTATCCTATTTTTCAGCAAATTATGGCAATAGTTGTCTCCAAACTACGAAAAAGCTGCTATGTTTATAACTACGAAAAATGACTTCAAGGATTGGATCATGAATCAACACGCAGTACACGAATATTTAATGAACAAGCCATTGGTGATGATCACACAACCATTTGGCCAAGATGTCGATGTTTATAAAGTTAATCATAAAATGTTTGCTACCCTCGCAGAGGGCAAAGAAGGTCAAACAGATGATGAAGGCAACCTTGTATGGTGGCTTAATCTAAAGTGCGACCCTGATGAGGCTCAAGCATTACGTGATATTTTCCCGTCTGTGATCCCGGGTTATCATATGAACAAACGTTTATGGAATACGGTTATTTTAGATGGCACCGTACCACAAGGAGAAATTGAACGAATGATCGATAATTCGTTTAATTTAGTGGTTGCGAATATGCCAGAAAAAGACAGAAAAGCGATTGAGCTTCATCTGTAAAAGTTTTGCACTGATCACACTCTGTGATCAGTGCAGCTTAAATGATAATGATGATCGGCATACAAAATACCACCAATTGCATAGGCGTCAGGTTGCTTTTCAATCAGCTGAAAGCCACACTTCTCAAGTACTTTTTCTGAACCGATATTACCTTCGGTAACAACCGCTTTAAATTCACGTACAGCATGTTCTGATGTGGCATAATCGAGCACCGCTTGCAAAGACTCAGTGGCATAGCCTCGACCATGAAAGTTAGGCAATAGCAAATAACCAACTTCTTGTATCTCAGGGACTGTTGATGAGGTAAATCCAGTCACGCCAACTTCTTTTCCTGTGCTGGTTTCAACAATCACTAAACACAGTGGTGAATTCGAATTTGGCTGCCAAGGCTTTAAACGTTCATTAAACTTAGCGCGTAGCTGCGCTTCTGATGGCTTATCAAAGCATTTCGCTATTACTTGGGCATCATTATGCAAAGTATAAAACAATGGCCAGTCATCGGCATTTAACAGCCGTAATGTTAATCGCTCAGTGGTGAGAGTCATGGTGATTAATCAATTAGTAAATAAACCTAGTTATAACAAACCGACATGGCGAGTTAAATACCACTTATGGCCAATATCGAAGCAAAAAGCCCCGCTCAACGTGAGCAGGGCTTTTAAATTAGCTAATTAATTAAAATACTAGCTTTTAGTTGTTTCAGTATCAGCTTCTTCTGACGCTTGCTCGTCTTCGACCACTTCTTTGGTTACTTCAACCGGATCGACAGGCGCAGCTTCTTCAACTGCCGGCTCTTCGCTTTCTGCTTGGTAAAAACGACTACCCTTTTCAGCCATTGCTTTTAACGTATCGCAAGGTGTGAAAATTGGATTGTAGTTAGCAAAAGTCGCCATTTCTGAGCTCACTTGTGCGGCACCCAGTTTATCCATATAGCTAAATGGACCGCCTAAGAATGGTGGGAAACCGATACCAAAAATAGCACCAATATCACCGTCACGCGGGCTTGCAATAATGCCATCATCTAAACAGCGCACCGCTTCGTTCAGCATTTGCGCAACACAACGTTTAGCAATTTCGCTCTTGTTTAAACGAGGTGATGGCGTAACACCCAGTAGCTCGTATACTGACTCATCCACTTTTTTATCTTTCTTGTCGTAAAGATAAAAACCACGGCCAGTCTTACGACCTAAGCGCTTAGAATCGATTAAGCGATTAAAGGCGTCAGGTGCTTTAAAGCGCTCGCCCAATTCTTTTTCAAGGATTGGCGCAATTTTAGAACCGATATCAATCCCTACTTCATCAAGAAGCGCTAAAGGCCCTACCGGGAAACCAAACTCAACCAATGCTTGGTCAATCTTTTCAATTGGCTCACCTGCTAGCAGTAAATTAGCCGCTTCATTTACATAAGGCGCTAAGATACGGTTTACATAGAAGCCAGCCATATCTTTAACCACAATTGGAGTTTTACCTTGCTTACGGGCAAAGTTAACCACGCGTGCGATAGTTTCTTCAGATGTACCAGCGTGTGGAATAATCTCAACAAGTGGCATTTTCTCAACAGGTGAGAAGTAATGCAGACCAATTACATTTTCTGGACGTGCTGCATCAGCAGCGATTTGCGCAATCGGTAATGACGAGGTATTACTTGCAAAAATCGTGTTGTCTTGGCACTCACGTTCTACATCAGCCACCATACCTTGCTTTAAAGCAAGATCTTCGAACACTGCTTCAATAACAATATCAATGTGTTTAAAGCCGCTGTAATCGGTGGTACCGGTAATGCGGTTCATGGTTTGTTGTAGTTCTGCTTTAGATAAAATACGACGCTTTTGCTTTTTATCTAAAATTTTATAGCTGTAGTTCATTGCATTGCTAATGCCCTTTTCAGCCACATCTTTAATGCGCACTGGAACACCGGCTTTTACGGCACTAACATGAGCAATACCCGCGCCCATTAGGCCGCCGCCTAATACTGCTGCTTTAGCGATTGCTGGTGCGTCATCATTGCGCCACTCTTTTTTCATTTCTGTGGTTGCAAAGAAAATACCGCGCAATGCTTTTGACTCATCGCTCATAACTAGCGTGGCAAAACCTTCAGCTTCAGTTTTGTATGCTTTTAACTGATCAAGCTCAACACTTGCACGAACCGCTTTAATAATCGCTAAAGGAGCTGGGTAGTGACCGCCTGTTTTCTTCAGCACATTTTCTTGTGCTTTTTTGAAAATAATATTACGACCAAATGGGTTTGACTCAAGTAATTGGCTTAATCGGTCTAGCTTAGGTTTAGTAACCTTAGCCTTCCCTTTGAGTGCAAACTCTTTAGCAACATCTAGTAATACACTGTGCGGGACACAATCATTTACTAAGCCTGTTTTCTTCGCTTGCTTTGCACGCACTTGTTTACCTGTAAGCATCCACTCAAGTGCTTTTTGCAAACCAACTAATTTAGGTAAACGTTGTGTACCGCCACCCCCTGGTAATAAGCCTAACTGTACTTCAGGTAAACCAAGCTTAGTGATATCGCTGTCTGAACACACGCGATAATCACAAGCTAAAGCAAACTCTAAACCACCACCTAATGCTGCACCGTGTATGGCACTAACCGTTGGGAAAGGCAGCTTTTTCATATCGAAAAATGCTTGCTGGCACATTTCGCTTAACGCTAATGCATCTTCACGGCTATTGGCGCTATCAAGCATTTTAATATCAGCACCAGCGATAAAGTTATCGCTTTTACCACTGATAAATACCATGCCTTTTACCGCTTTTTCTTGTGCGTCTTTAAGTAAGGTTTTTAAATCTTCTGCAAAACTACTTCGAAGGGTGTTCATTTTTTCACCCGGCACATCAATAGTTACAACGGCTACGCCGTCATCAGCCACTGATAAACTAAATACTGAATCTGTCATTACGCACTCTCCAATACAAAGGCTGCGCCTAAGCCACCCGCTGCACACGCAGTCGTAAGCGCTAAGCCGCCACCGCGACGATTAAGTTCATGTAAGCTTTGCGTGATCAGGCGCGCGCCTGTTGCCGCAAATGGGTGGCCGTATGCAAGAGAGCCACCTAATACATTGAACTTGTCCATGTTAATTTCGCCGATCGCTTTACTACGACCTAGCTTTTCTTGTGCAAATTTATCTGACGCAAACATCTTCATGTTGGCAAGTGTTTGCGCTGCAAATGCTTCGTGCATTTCGATTAAATCTAAATCAGCTAATGTGATACCAGCTCTATCTAAGGCAATTGGCGTTGAGTGCGCCGGACCCATTAGCATGTCTTCATGTACACCAATTGCAGAGAAAGCAAAACTGCGTACATAACCTAAAATGTTGTAACCCAATGCTTTAGCTTTGCTCTCACTCATCATTAATACCGCTGCTGCACCATCTGTTAATGGTGTAGCGTTAGCTGCGGTAACTGAGCCGTGATGACGGTCAAATACAGGCTTTAATTTGGCGTAGCCTTCAACTGTTGAGTTATGACGGATGTTATTGTCTTGCTCAATAAAGCTCTTATAAGGTGCAACATGGGCAGTCATCACTTCGTCTTTCAGTTTACCATCAGCCCACGCTTGGCTTGCAAGAGTGTGAGAACGGTGTGCTAAAGCATCTTGATCTTCGCGACTAATGTTATGCGTTTTCGCCATTTGCTCAGCTGTTTGACCCATAGATAAGCCAGTAGAGTACTCAGCGACAGCTGGCGGTACAGGCAGTAAGTCTTTAAGACGCAGTTTTGAGAAAATCTTTAATCGCTGACCAAAAGTGCGTGCTTTGTTTAAATCAACAAGGCTACCCGCTAATTTTTTGCTAACACCAATAGGTAATACAGATGATGAGTCAGCACCGCCCGCGATACCAACTTGCACTGAGCCTGCCATAATTGACTCAGCCACGTTAGCAATGGCTTGGAAACTTGTCGCACACGCACGCGATACAGAATAAGCATCAACAGATACAGGCATACCCGTACCTAATACGATTTCACGGGCAATATTTGGCGCTTCTGGCATTTGTACTACTTGACCAAATACCAGTTGGTCGATTTCAGATTTATCGAAATTTAGTCGCTCAAGCATTTCGTTGACAACTAACTTACCCATATCAAGGGCTGGTACATGGTGGAATGCTGTGGCTTGCTTTGCAAACGGCGTTCGTAGGCCGCTAACGATTGCGATACGATCGCCTTTTGCTGTTTTAAGTATATTTTGCTCAGACATTTATGCTCTCCCGCTGACAGGTCTGACCTGTTTGTTTTTCCTGATTCTAAAACAACCCGTGTACGAATGCCAATAGTAAGTTTTCAACCATAGGCTTTTTTCGACCGATTTACAAAAAAACACTGTATTTATATGGTAGGCTAAAATTTTTATAGGCTAGGATAAAATTCCTTAAAAAATAACGAACTATTTGAGGATTTTCTGTCTAACACTTGTGTTATAACTTTTGAATCCTTATAACTTGTTGATAGCGCCCCATTCACGGTAGCGTAAACACGATTGATAAGCACTGAACGTTTCACGTTTGTGCGGTATAAAAAACAATTTTTGACTCACGCTTTTAGGACAGTCTTTTTATTATGGCAGTTAACGCATTTTCACAATTAAAAACATACTTAGACACGCAAATTATCGGCCAACCCCAATTAACTCAAGCACTGTTAATCGCAATTTTGGCTGATGGCCACTTATTAGTTGAGGGCCCTCCGGGTCTTGCAAAAACCCGTGCTGTAAATGCATTAGCAAAAGGCGTTGAAGGCAGCTTCCAACGAGTTCAATTTACCCCTGACTTACTACCTGCGGATGTCACCGGTACCGATATTTATCGTCAGCAAACCAGTGAGTTCGTATTTGAAAAAGGCCCGTTATTTCATAACCTAATATTGGCTGACGAAATTAACCGTGCTCCAGCTAAAGTACAATCAGCACTTCTTGAAGCAATGGCCGAACGCCAAGTAACTGTTGGTAAAAACACCTATCCACTGTCTGACCTATTTATGGTTATGGCAACGCAGAATCCGCTTGAGCAAGAAGGCACTTACCCACTGCCAGAAGCTCAGCTTGACCGCTTTTTACTGCATTTAAGCATTGATTACCCGGGTGCTGAACACGAATTAGATATCCTACGCTTAACCCGTGGCGAGGCCATCTCTGATAAACAAGCAACGACGCAACAAATTAGTCAAAGTGAGCTTTTTGCTGCCCGTAAAGCCATTTTGGGTTTGTACTTAGCTGAACCACTAGAGAAGTACCTAGTACAATTAATTGTTGCCACCCGTGAAGCGTCTGAACTTGATGAGCAACTTGGCCGCTGGATTGAATATGGTGCAAGCCCACGTGCAACGATTGCCCTTGATAAGTGTGCGCGTGCTCATGCTTGGCTTGAAGGTCGTGATTTTGTAGCCCCTGATGATATCCAAGCTGTGCTTCACAATGTGTTGCGTCATCGTATTATATTGAGCTACGAAGCGCAGGCCGATGGCATTAGTAAAGACGATGTGATCAGCCGTATTTTAGAATTGGTGGCAGTACCATAAGCTATGTCGAGCCAATTTGATACAGCGGCGTGGTTAGCGGCAAGCCATAGTCAAGGCGTAAACTTATCACTCAAAGAGTTGATGTATTACAAAGCCAAAGCTCGCTTGCTAGAACTTGCGCCCAAAGTAAAAATCAAAAACAGTTTAGCTGGGCAATACCTTGCGCCTCATAAAGGTCGCGGTATGGAGTTTGCCGAGGTACGGCATTACCAAGCCGGTGATGACATACGCTCTATCGACTGGCGTGTTACCGCACGTACTGGCGAAACCCACACTAAGCTGTTTCAAGAAGAAAAAGAACGCCCTGTTTTCGTATTTACTGACTTTTCAAACTCAATGCTGTTCGGCTCAAAGTTATTATTAAAGTCAGTGCAAGCAGCGCACATTAGCGCATTAGTTGCATGGTCAGCATGTCAACGCGGTGATCGGATTGGTGGTCTGGTGTTTAATCAGCATAGCCATCACGAATTAAAGCCTACATCGCGCGAAAAAGCAGTGCTAAAGCTTTGTCACAATTTATGTGATATTCACAGCCAAGCACTGACTAATATAGATAAAACAACCACCAGCTTATTTAGCGAAAACCTTAAACGCCTTAATCATTTAGCAAAACCAGGAAGCTTGGTTTATATCGTCTCTGATTTCAGTGCCCTTGATGAAGCAAGCTTCAAACAGCTTGAGATGCTAAGCAGACACTGTGAGTTAATTGGCTGCCATATTAGCGACCCATTCGAGCATCAGTTACCGGCTTTTAAGCAAACTGTGACCGTGTCGGCTAATGGTCAAGAGCTGGCTTTACCGTTAATGGATAAGCAATTTCGCGAGCGTTTTGCTAAGTCTGCTGAAGAGTCGTTTTCTAATAGATTAAAACGCTTACAAAAATCTGGGCTTAGTTTAATTTCATTCAGTGCAGCCACCCCACTTGAGCTGCAATTAGTGAGAAAGTAACAATGCAAAAAAATCCGCTAGATGGCTTACATGATGTCATTGCACCAACCGAGGTTGCATGGTGGCCACTTGCTCCAATTTGGTGGCTTATCATCGCCTTAGTTGGTTCGTTATTAATTGTCGGCTTAGTGCTTTTATATAAAAACCAGCAGTTTAAAAAAGCCAAAAAACAAGCCATTAAATTAAGTAAAACAGTGGCTGATGATGACGCACAACAGCTACACATTATTTTAAAACGTTTAACTCGTCATTATTACAACAACCAGCTTGCCTCTCAGCCTTTAGCAAAGTGGTCAGAAAGCTTGTCTAAGCTTAGTGGCGACAACTTTAGTTACGATGAACTAATGCCACTTTATCAACAGCAAACGAATAATGCCGAGCTTGGGGCTAAATTACGCAGCGCCATCCACAACTTTAAACTCAAGGAGCCAATCAATGTTTGAGTTTAGTTGGCCATGGTGTTTTGTACTTTTACCACTTCCTTGGTTATTAAGCCGCTTTATGCCGCTAAAGCAGCAAGGGCAGTTACGTTTACGTATCCCAGGCTTTGCTAAGCTTGGCTTGAATAATCAAACAGTGCAGCAACATAGCCGTAAAGTTTCATTACTCGAATGGGCAGTATGGGGTTCACTGGTTGTTGCAATAGCAAACCCAACTTGGCTTGATGAGCCTATCACACTGCCTAATGAAGGCCGCGACATTATGCTTGCAGTGGATTTATCTGGCTCAATGACCGAGCAAGATATGGCCTATCAGAATCAATATGTCGATAGGCTAACCATGGTAAAAGCTGTATTAAGTGACTTTATTGAGCAGCGTCAGGGTGACCGCCTTGGTCTTATTTTATTTGGCGATACGGCATTTTTACAAACGCCACTTACACGTGATGTTAAAACTGTGAGCCAAATGCTAAGCGAAGCACAAATTGGCCTAGTTGGCCGAGCAACAGCCATCGGTGATGCATTAGGTTTATCGGTAAAACGCTTTGCCAACAAAGATGAAAGTAATCGTATTGTTGTGCTATTAACTGATGGACAAAACACCGCTGGTAACCTCGATCCAGAAGATGCGCTACTGTTAGCCCGCGAAGAAGGTATCAAAGTATATACCATTGGCGTTGGCTCAGATAACCCACGTGGTTTTAGCCTATTTAATATGGGTGGCATGAATGGTGGTAACCTTGATGAAAGCTTATTAAAGCGTATTGCAGAGCAAACCGGCGGCTTATACTTTAGAGCAAAAGATGTGGCTGGTTTACAACAAATTTATCAAGAGCTTGATAAACTTGAGCCTATTAGTAGCGATGAGCAAACGTTCCGCCCGCAAATTTCTTTGTTTTATATTCCACTGCTTATAGCGCTTGGCTTAATAAGCTTAGCAATGCTAGTCAGTTTTATCCGCCAATTTAAGCAGGAGAGCTAGTATGGATTTTGAATTTATTCGCCCTGCCCTACTTTGGTTATTAATCCCAGCATTGATTATTTTTAGTGTGTTGTTAGTGCGCAATAAAAAGAGCGCCCCAGCTGATTTAATAGCCCCCCATTTGGCACAGTTTGTAATGAGCGACAACCACAAAAAACAAAGCCAACCACTTTGGTTAGTTGCGCTGTTTACCTTATTAGCTATTGTGTTTTCTGCAGGCCCAAGCTTTGAGAAAAAACAAGTGCCAGTGTTTCAAGCAAAAAACGCTCGAGTCATTGTGATGGATATGTCGTACTCTATGTTCAGTACCGACATTGCGCCAAGCCGCTTAGTTCAAGCTCGCTTTAAAGCACTTGATATGATTGAGCTTTTCAAAGAAGGTGATACAGCATTGGTTGCTTATGCAGGCTCTGCATTTACTATTTCGCCGCTAACCAATGACGCCAGCACGTTGGCTAATCTTATCCCAAGCCTAAGCCCTGATATCATGCCAAGCAAAGGCTCAAATGTGATTGATGGTTTAGAAAAAGCAAATGAGCTACTTAAACAAGCGGGTTACCTTGAAGGCGATATTATTTTAGTAACGGATGGTGTTGACCAACTTGACCAAGAAGATATTGCTCGCTTTACAAGTGAATCGGATTATCGCTTAAATATTTATGGTGTAGGCACTGAGCAAGGTGCGCCAATCAAGCTTCCTGAAGGTGGTTTTTTGAAAGACATGCAAGGACAAATTGTTATTCCAAAATTAAATGTGAGTCGCTTAAATGCACTTGCACGTAATAGTGGTGGCAAATTTGCGCTTTATCAAACCAGTAATCAAGATATTAAAACATTCGCACCTAGTGCCAATGCTGAAGTGCTTAAAGATGAAAAACAAAGCCAAGCTTTATGGCGTGTTGATGCGGGTATTTATGGCCTGATTATTTTACTACCGTTAGCACTTTTTTTGATTCGCCGAAGCAGCCTAGTGCTTGGGGTTTTGTTTGTTATGCTACTGCCTCAGCAACAGGTTTACGCCGCTGAGTTACCAGAGGTGTTTAAAAACCAAGACCAACGCGCCCTTGATGCCTATCAGCAGAATCAATTTGAACAAGCCGCACAAGCAGAAAACGCGCAACTAAAAGGCGCAGCCCTTTATCAGCAAGGTAATTACCAAGCGGCCATGGACGCCTTTAGCGAAGATAAGTCAGCTACTGGTTTGTATAACTATGGTAATGCTCTTGCCAAGGCTGGTGAGCTAGAGCAAGCCATAGAGGCTTATAAACAAGCCCAGCAACTTAAAAATGATTTTACTGAAGCAAAAGAAAACCAAGCCCTCGTTGAACAGTTATTGCAGCAGCAAGAGCAACAACAGCAGCAACAAGATCAACAGCAAAACAATGATCAACAAAACAGCGATGGCCAGCAAGATAACCAGCAAAAGCAACAGGGAGAGAATTCCCAGCAAGGTGAAAACTCTGAGCAAAGTGAGCAGCAAGAGGGGCAACAACCCTCTGAGCAAGGTGAACAATCAGATCAAAAAGGTGAGCAAAGCGAGTCTGAAAGTGGCCAGCAAAACAAACCTGAAATGGAATCTGAAGCACAACAGTCACCACAATCAGGTGAACAAAAGCCAGAGCAGTCCCCCGAGCAACAAGATGCAAAGCCAGAGCCATCGCAAAGCGATGAACAAGCTAAACAGCAAGCAGAGCAACAAGCTATGCAGGCACAAGCAGCTGAACTGACTAATGAAGAGAAAGAAAAAGCACAACAGCTTAATCAGTTACTTCGTAAAGTCCCTGATGATCCTGCGATCTTATTAAGAAATAAAATGCAATTAGAAGCACAAAAACGAAACTATCAACGTCGTCCACGAGGAGCCGAAAAATCATGGTAATGCGATTATTATGTTGTTTATTGCTAATCGCGGCAGCGCCGCTTTGGGCTGCCACCCAACTACAGGCAAGTGTTGATAAAAACCCAGTCCTTGCAGGTGAGTTTTTCATATTAACTATTACCGCTGACGACACCATCAACAGCGAGCAACCTGATACCTCTGTACTATTAAAAGACTTTGTTGTTGGACCAACGAGCGTTAGTACCCGCACCAACATTATTAATGGTGAAATCAGTAAGCAAACGAGTTGGTCTGTAAAATTAATGACTCGCAAAGAAGGGACTTACACAATCCCAGCATTTACCGTCGCAGGTGCAACTTCGCAGCCAATTGAGTTAACGGTTAGCAAACGGAGTCAAAACTCTGAACAAAGCCAAGATGCATTTATCAAAACCAGTATTAAACCGCAAAGTTTGTATGTGCAAGAAGCTGGTGTTTATACAGTTAAGCTATACATAGACAACAATAAAGAGCTACTTGATGGCAACCTTACGACACCAGAAATGGAAAATGCCGAATTAACCGCCATCAATAAACAATCAGAAAGCTATGAGCTGATTGATGGAAAGCGTTATTTGGTGATCACTCGCGAATACCTAGTGCAACCACAAAAAAGCGGCATTAATACCATTACAGCCCCTGTCTTTAATGGCCGTATCCGTCAAAACTATCGCCAAATGGCAATTTCAGCTATGGGTGAAAATGTTGATGTAGACATAAAACCAATTCCTGATAACTACACAGGTGCTTGGCTGCCAAGTGAATTAGTCAACCTTGATGAGCAATGGCAACCAAAAGATGACACGGTAGAGGTAGGTACGCCAATTACACGTACAATCAAACTCACCGCGCTTGGTGTCACCAAAGAACAGCTGCCTGATATCGAGATGCCACAAGTACAAGGTTTTAGAAGTTACCCTGATCAAAAAGAGAATAACCACTTAGTGCGTGATGGTCGCGTTATTTCTCAGCAAACAGCGTCTTATGCGTTATTACCTCAAACACCAGGAACATACACTTTACCTGAAATAAAATTGCCTTGGTTTAATACTAAAATAAACCGTATCAGTTATGCCACGCTTCCTGCACGCACAATTACGGTGATACCAAGTACTAACCCATTAACCCCGCCACCAGCGACGCTTACACAGCCCCAAACTGACAACTCTGCCGCTGTGACAGATATACCACCGGCTGTGCAAACTGTCACTCAAGTCAGCACACCAGCTTGGCTCGTAATTGTTGCAGCTGTAGGCTATGGCCTGTGGTTAGTCACTTTGGTTCTGTATATTAAAAAACGCCCAACAGTACGTGAAGTCGCACCACAATCAGTAGCTGCTTCTTCAACATCACTTGATGAGCTTAAGAAGGTCGCTAAACAACGCAACAATGCTCTCTTCTACAGCACGTTAATGGCCTACGCTAAACAGCAAACCGGTCACACAACACGACCAATTGAGCACCTGCAAGCAACACTTAACAATCAAGCCCTCAATGAGGAAATTGCTAAATTACGCGCTAAACTCTATAGTTCAGCAGACGAGCATCCTGATTTAGCAAAGATTGTGGCTTTGCTTAGCCAAGCCACTAAGCACGTTAAGTCGACAAACCAAGAAGATGTATTAAAGAATCTATACGATTAATATTAATACGTTGAATTTAAACGGCTAATCTACAATTAGCCGTTTTTTATGTAAAAATAATATAAATTCAGAAAGTTTTTTTCTGGTGGGCGGGTCTTATTTACTATGACAGAAAAACAAAAGCGATATGAAGCACTGGTTCATATCTACCACAGTGAGCTTTTTCGCTTTGCATATTGGTTATGTCGTGATCAGAGTATTGCAGAAGACTTAGTGCAGGAAACCTTCCTGAGGGCTTGGCGTGCCTTGGATTCACTGCAAGATCAGCAAGCAGCTAAACCTTGGTTACTCACTATATTACGACGAGAAAATGCTCGGCGATTCGAACGTAAACAATTTGATTACGCCGATGTTGAAAATGACACACTTGTAGATGAAAAAAGCACGACGCTTGATGCTGAAATGGAACAAACAGTGATTCAACGACAAATTGGAAAGTTATCAGAAGAGTATCGCGAGCCACTGCTGTTACAAGTAGTAATGGGGTGTTCGGGTGATGAAATTGCCGAGATACTCGATTTAAATAAAAACACGGTAATGACACGTCTTTTCCGTGCCAGAAACCAGCTTAAAGAGGCTTTAAGCAGTGATGATGATCAACTTAGAGGAGCATCAAATTAATGGATGAACTCGAGTTTCGCCGCCGCATCCTCGCCGAGCCAAGCACGACTGATAAGGAGCTTGACGCGTTTGCCGAGCAGGACGAAGATAAACAGGCGTTTATCGATGATGTACGTGCCTTAGATGATGAGCTAAGTAAAGCACTCAACGTACCCGTGCCTGAAAATCTAGCAAAGCGAATTATTGATAATACTTATGCAGCAGAAGAACAGCTCTCTGAGCAGCCGTTAGACACTATTATTGAGGCTAAGTCGCGCTTTGCCTTTAATCGCCTTTATTTAGCGGCTGCAGCGTCGTTTTTAGTGGCAATTAGTGTGTTCTTCGTTACTAACAAACAGCATACGTTATACAGTGTTGGTGAGCATGCTTTTACTCATTTGTATCATGAAATTGACTCGCTTGATAAACATGAGCCAATTGACCTTGCCTATGTGAACGAAAAGTTTGCCACAATTGGCGGACATTTAGATGAGCTACCCGGTAAAGTTACTTATTTAATGTTTTGTAATTTTCAGGGGAAAAAAGGACTGCACTTGGTATTTGAATCTGACTTTGGCCCAATGACTGTCTTTATCGTCCCTGCTGACGAACAGCCTTTTGGTACTGGCTCAGAAGATTTCAGTGATGAACGTTTTGCTGGGCATATAAACCGCGGTAAACAAGCTGACACGATACTGATAGCCAGCCTTGATGCACCGCTTGATAGCTATAATGCAATGCTAAATGATGCGATACGCTGGTTACATTAGCCCTGTCCGCAAATAAAATTTAGATACAAAAAAACCGCAGTGACTGCGGTTTTTTATCGCTATAGAGCCGATTATTTACAAACGTCTGCTACTGCATTAGCAAAGTAATCAATGTTTGCATCACTGATACCAGCAACGTTTACACGGCTAGAACCAACAATGTAGATTGAGTACTCTTTTTGTAAGCGTTCGATTTGCTCTTTATTAATACCTAGGAATGAGAACATACCATTTTGACGGTCAATAAATGAGAAATCTTGTTCAATCCCTTTCGCTGCTAAGCTTTCTTTGATTAAAGTACGTAAACCATTAATACGGTTACGCATTTCATCAAGCTCATCGTGCCACATTTGCGTAAGCTCAGTGCTGCCTAAAATCGTGCTAACAATATCAGCACCGTGTGCAGGCGGCATTGAATAAATACTACGTACAACGCTTAATAATACAGAGTTAGAGATATCAGCAGTTGCAGCATCTTTTGCAATAATTGAACACGCACCGATACGCTCGCGGTATAGACCGAAGTTTTTCGAACATGAAGAACAGATGATTAGCTCATCTACCGCTGCAGCTAGTTTACGAAGACCAGCAGCGTCTTCTTCAAGGCTTGAACCAAAACCTTGGTAAGCAATATCAACAAGTGGCGTGAAACCAACTTCAACAGCAAGATCAGCAACTGTGCTCCATTGCTCAGCATTTAAATCCATACCGCTTGGGTTGTGACAACATGCGTGGAATAACACAACATCACCTTTAGGCACTTGCTTTAGGGTGTTTATCATGTCATCAAACAATAGGTCTTTATTTTCGTAATCGTAGTAAGGGTACTCTTTTACTGTTAAGCCTGCCGCTTCGAATAAGCTGATGTGGTTTGCCCACGTTGGCGTAGTAACCCATACCGTTGCATCTTTATTGCAACGCTTGATGAATTCAGCTGCAACACGAAGTGCACCTGTACCACCTGGTGCTTGTGCAGTGCGAACACGGTTTGCTAATAACGCAGGATGCTCACCCAGTAATAAGTTTTCCATTTTTTGGCAGTAATCTAAGTTACCCGCCAAGCCAATGTACGATTTACTGGTTTCGTTTTCTAAACGAAACGCTTCCGCTTTTTTAACCGCTTTTAATACAGGCGTATTGCCTTGCTCATCCTTATAAACACCTACACCCAAATCGATTTTCTTCGGGTTTGTATCTTGTTTAAAGGCCGCCATTAGGCCAAGAATAGGATCTGTTGGTAATGGTTTTAATTCTGAGAACATTGACTATCTCTTTTTATAGGGGTTAGCGTTGCCACTAGCTTAACATAAAAACCCAGCCTAATTACTAGTTAAATTAGACCAAGAGTTGAGGAATTTTAATACAACACGCCACAAGTAATGCAAGGGTTTGTTGATCAAAGAAATCAGTATTAAATGCTTCTGCATCTATAATACCTAAGCATTCGTTTTTGTCTGAAAGTAATGGTAAACAGGTCTCTGCTTTCACTTTAGGATCGCAAGTATAGTACTCACCACCTTGAGCAAGGTAATCAGCAACGTTATTGATCACACGCCCTTGCTTAGATAGTGCAACCTGTACATTATTGCTACCCTTAGCGAATGCGTCTGTTAGAGGAAATAACGGACGACTTGGCGCGCCATGGTAAACCAGCTTCAATAACTGTGAGCCTTCGTCTGTATTTGTTGCTTGATAAATACCAAACCAATCTACTTGCGTCTGGGCTACGACAAAATCGATGATTTGTTGAAGCTTAGCCAGCTTTTCAGTGTTTACAGCATTGTCTGCAACATAGTCGTTTAATTTGAATGGTTCATCTTGCAAATAACCAAATAAGCTACACGCACCACCCTCGCCTAGCTCAGGGATTTGGTACTGCCAGCGCACTGAAGGTAATGCTGACTCTGCAAGATATTGCTCAAGGTTTGATAATTGCTCCGCAACAAGGTTTTCAGGTAAATCTAGTTGGGCAACAGATAAGTAAGTAGAAATCATTTAGCCATCCAAACATCTATAATGCCGAAATGATAACATGCGATTTTAGTGCGAGCTAGCTTTGCTTGCAGTTAATTTATAATTAATTTCGACTTGGTTGCCAGCGCTATTAAATGAGACTTTAGAAGCTATCTCAGAAAGTAAACATAGACCTCGACCATGTTCTCTAACTAGGTTTTGCTGACTCTGCCCTGTTTTTGAAAATCCATTCCCTGAGTCACAAATCGTAAAGTCTAATTCTAATGTTTCGGGACTATATTGAATATCTATAATGATTAATGCTTCGCTTAACGAAGCCAGAGCTTCTTCTCGCTGTTGATAATAGATTAAAAAACCGTCTTCTTGGTTTTTTATCTCTGAGTCAAGCCCAAGAACACCATGATCAAGTGCATTATTATAAGCCTCAGATAACATCAAAAATATATTAGCCCGATGATCATTTAAGCCACCAATTTTGCTAAGCAGTTCGATCACTTCTAAAACGGGGTCGGTACTTTTAATTTGCTTTGCGTTTAAACTCATTGAGATATGAAAAGGTAAAGGCGAAAATTGCTCATATGTCTGTTCTGGTGAAGGAACCGGCAAACAATTTAACAACACTAAGCTCAAGTCATCTTGTTGTTGATTGCCACGCGCAAAACGATTAACACGCTCAATTATTTGTTCCGTACTTATATACGATTTTGACGCTAATACTTTTTTAAATCGTTGTTCACCAAAGTACTCATCATTGAGGTTAGTTGTTTCAATAATGCCATCTGTTGCCATCACGATTCGCGATGATGGCTCAACTTCGATGTGAATTAAACCACGTTCAAACTCTTCAGGCTCAAGAATACCCAGCGCCATATGCTGTGATTCTAGCGTTCGGGTTATGTTGCCTTTTTCATTAATAACATAAATGTCAGGTAAACCACCTAACCATGCTGAAACACTTCTTCCAGACTTACTCAACTCTAAAATAGTCGCAGCACAAAACATATGGCCTGGCAGTAAATTGCCCAGTACAGTATTAATTTCAGCCGCAATATCACTGACCGACATACCTTTACTTACCATGGTATAAAACACGCGTGAAGCGGGTAATGCACCAACCGCTGCAGCTAAGCCGTGACCTGTAAAGTCTCCTAACATGCAATATAAACTGCCAATAGGGCTTTGTGCCACAAGAAACATATCACCATTAAACATGGCGGCAGGAGATAAATGGAAGTCTAAATGAGCAGGAAATGCTTGCTGGTTTTCTAATGCGTTATTAAAGATATGCTCAACAATCTCATGCTCTCTTTCAACTTGATTTTGATGGTACTCAAGTTGCAAATTCTGATCATGGGCTTTTTGGCTTAAGTTTCTAATTCGGCTGTGTGCTTTTATCTTGGCGTTTAGAATCACTTCTTGAAATGGTTTTTGTAAGAAGTCATCTCCCCCAACAGCTAAACAACGCTCAAAACTTGCCTCATCTTCTAATGAGGTAATAAAAATAATTGGCAGGTAAACTTGGCTGAAGCGCTTTTTGATTATCGATGCAGTTTCAAAGCCATCCATAACTGGCATGATGACATCAAGTAACACGATGTCGATTTTATTCTCTTCTAATAGCTTTAATGCATTCAAGCCATTATCGGCAGTAAAAACACGATAACCTTGTTGCTCTAACATCACTGTTAATAGACGGCGATTTAACTCTAAATCATCAACAACCAGTATATTTAGCATCAATCAATATCAAACTTTTTGTCAAAACGAGAAATTTGCAGAATTTTCTTTAGCTGTGGCTGACAGTTACTGATTTGAATTGTGTCGACCTTACCAGAAAGGTTTTTTTTCATGTTAAGCAGCATACCTAGTGCAGAGCTATCCATATAGTCTGTTTCTCTTAGGTCAATAACAACCTTGTTAATATTATCGTTTAAGTCAGCATAAGCCTGACGAAAAGTTTGCACTAGATTAAAATCAAACTTTCCTTTGATCTGAACGGTTAAAATTTCGCCATCTGCAGATGTACTGCACGTTAAACTCATAATAAACTCCTAACAAACAATTCCTTCCTCAGAATTATCTAAATATAACTGCTTAAAAGAAATAAGCCAAAAATTAAAACACTTAGAATGAAATTTGTTATTATTTGGGCAAGCTTTCACAATGAGATCCACTATGAGCGACAATAATCTAGTTTATTCAACAGCGACTGGCCGTATTGAACAACCTAAAGAAACAAAGCCAACCCAAAGCAAAACGTTTAAAGATGGCTTTTTACGTATTGAGCGTCAAACAAAAGGCCGCAAAGGCAAAGGCGTCATGCTAGTTGTTGGTATTGACAGTGAGCAACATGACTTAAAAAAGCTGGCTAAAACCATTAAAAGTAAAATGGGTCAAGGTGGCGCCGTTAAAGAAGGCATCATCGAGGTGCAAGGTGACGACAGAGAAAAACTCAAAGCTATTCTCGAAGGGCTTAAATTTAAAGTAAAAATTGCAGGGGGCTAGTCAGCCCCCTCACTCATTATGACTTCATTGAGCTTAGGTGCTCATAAAGTGCTGGTAACTCATCTTCTGGGACTGGTTTACTGTAATAGAAGCCCTGCACAATATAACAATTGTTATTTTGCAAAAATTCTATTTGCTCAATCGTTTCAACCCCTTCAGCAACCACGTTTAGTTTAAGCTTTTGCGCCATCGCGATAATTGCAGCCGTGATTTCCATGTCGTTGCTATCCTCAGGAATATCTTTAACAAACGAGCGGTCAACTTTCAAAATATCAACCGGGAAACGCTTCAAATAACTTAATGATGAATAGCCTGTACCAAAGTCGTCAATCGAAATCGACACGCCCAACGCTTTCAGTTGATGTAGTTGCAAGATAGCAGCTTCTACATGCCCCATCAGCATACTTTCTGTGAGCTCTAAGTGCAGTCGCTTTGGCTCTACACCAGTTTGCTTAATAATGTTATCAAGCGTCGATACTAGGTTGGCATCTTTAAACTGTCGAGCAGATAAGTTAATCGAGATATTATTTTTTAAATTCTGATCTGCTAATCGAGCTGCAAACTCACAGGCTTCTTTTAAAATCCAGGCTCCTAACTCAACAATTAATCCAGTTGCTTCAGCAATAGGAATAAATTTAGTCGGTGGGATCATTCCCTCTTCCGGATGGAACCAACGTATCAGCGCTTCGTACCCAACAACTTGGTTGTTACGACAATCAACTTGAGGTTGGTAGTACACTCTGAATTGGCCTTCACGAATACCTGTACGTAACTCATTTTCAATGAATAATCGTTCATTCGCAGCAGCATTTAATTCTTGGCTATAGAAGTGATAGGTGTTTCGTCCCTTTGCTTTTGCTTCATACATTGCAAGATCAGCATGTTTGAGTAATTGGTCTTCTTCTTGGCTATCAAATGGTGCCATTGTAATACCAATACTGGCACTAATGATCACTTCATTGTTACCTAACTTAATTGGCTCATTAAGCGTACGTTGAATGGTATTAGCAACTTCTGTCGCATGAGTTTGATGCTCAATACCACTAAGTAAAACCGCAAACTCATCACCACCTAAACGGGCTATGGTATCTTCTGTGCGTAAACGTTTTTTCAAGCGATTGGCTACTTCAACCAGTAATTGGTCACCTGCATCATGGCCTAACGTATCATTGATACGCTTGAATTCATCTAAATCAAAATAGAACAAAGCAAAGGCATAATGACCACGCTCTGCTAAGGCCATTGACTTACGCAATTGCATTCTAAAGAAAGTACGGTTTGCAAGCCCCGTTAAGGTATCAAAATAAGCAAGTTGCTCCATCTTACGTTGGCTTTCTTTTACAAAAGAAATATCTTGAGCTGATGCCACGTAACTGGTTATCTCACCACTGTCTTCACGAATTGGTGAAATACTTAAAGAAACCCAAACAGATTGACGATCATTTGCTTGTAATAAGGTATCACCGCGCCAATAATTTCGGCTTCGCAGGTCAATATCAATATCATCAACTAATATTGCCATCTCTTGTGAAATAATGCTCAGTAAAGGAGAGCCTATAAAGTGACGTTCTTCAAAGCCTGTCATCTCAACCATTTTTGGGTTGACGTATTTTACTTCAAACTCTTCATCTGTAATGACCACCCCCGTTCCGGAGAATGCAACAGCCTTAGATAATCGATTTGCCGCTTTTTCTGCAATTTCCTTTTCACTGATACGCTGATTTAAACCATCTATCAATTTACGGATCTCAACGGCCATATCTCTGAAAGAACCATTCAAGGTACCGATTTCATCTTTATTTTCTTTAGGAAACTCTGTTTGCAATTGCCCTTTACCAAAGCTCACCACAGCATTAACCAAAGAGTGAATACGGCGTAACACTAATTGATAAAGTGCTTGATGAAGTAACAGTGCAACTAAAATAGCGTACAAAATAAATAAGCCAAAAAATTTAACTTTCAGCTCTTCTAACGCAGATAATGCCGATGAACGCTTTTTATAAATACCAATATACCAGTCGAGCTGTTCAACTTTGCGGATATTGATAATATGAGTTTCACCATCTTGTACAAATGAATTTGCCGACTCAGGCAACCTAAGACGAATGGTTTCAGAGACTAGCTTTTGCAAGTCAGCATTCACAAAATCTTGAGTCGCTAATTTTTTCCCCTCACGCCCGTACTTTTCTAATGTTTTCTTATCTAAATCAGGGTGCGCCAATAATTGACCATTCGCATCAAAAACAAATAGGTTTTGTTCGCGATCGCCAATCGGTAATTGAGAAAGCAGTGTTTCAAGTGCAATATCGCTTCCTGTTACACCAAAAAACTCATTTCCACGATAAATAGGAACGAGCACACTCACAACCCATTTGTGCCATATATTATCGTAATAAACATTTGACCAAACAGCTTCACGACTTGGGTTGGTAGCTTCTTTAGCGTAGTTAAAGGTTTTACCAGTCGTAAAATTAAAATCGCCCGGAACATTTAGCGCCCAGTTAGGCGGCGCAATACGAATAAAATTGTCTTTTGTGATCAGATAGAAATTGAAAAAGTCTTGGATTAAGGTAGGTGAAACAATTTTCCATAATGACTCGGAATCATTAATTAATTGTTTGTAAAACGGTGAGTAATTTTCTTGTGGTATAAATGCAGCTGATAACCCATCAGCAGAAGTGCTACGAATACTGCCGTCTACAGCAAATTTAATTTCTGAGTTAAAATTACTTTGCAAATGAGAGTCGCTTTGTAGCAACTGGCTACTAACAACGGAATTAGCCTGTTCCGCAATATTAATTTTAGTGTTGATTAAATGATTAAACTGCTTTGTTAAGCGTTCACTTGAGTGCTTTAAGAGATCATGCTCTTCAAACACGAGTTGCTTCTCTTCGGATTTGAGCATTAAAGCCGCTGCACAAATACCCGCAATTAAACAAATCGCAGAGATCAGCAGCGACAATTTCATACTTAATGAATTCACACCAAACCGTGATGGCGGTCGTCGATACACCACAGGACTACCTTATTAATAATTGTTATTATTTATTATGCAAAAACAAATATACCAGATTCATTTTTATATTTATAAATTTTTTATGAAGATTAATGAATTTTCCTAATCAGTGTACTCATTTATAAATTACTGCGATATGCAGTTGACTTTGTGTACAAGTGTTTTTACATTAAAGCAATGAATAAAATTATCTCTCGCACACGTTTTTCGTTTTTTAGCTTCTTTAGATAGAGGAGGCTTAACTGTTTGCGAGATAAATTCACCGAATAGCTAAAGCCTCCCTCTTGGGAGGCTTTTTTGTTTGTGCACTGTTTTGGAATGAGGAAACCAACATGAGCAATGATGTATTAAATGCATTACGACACGATATCAATGAAATTGATTCAGATTTATTAGTCTTACTGGCCAAAAGACGCCGAATAAGCCATAGCGTTGTTGAGTATAAAATTGCTAACAATAAACCAATACGAGATGAAGCACGTGAGCAAGCGTTACTCGAAAAGCTAATAAGCTATGGTAAATCACTTGGCCTAGACGCCTACTACATAAACAATGTCTTTCAGACTATTCTTGAAGACTCAGTTTTAAATCAGCAAGCCATGTTGCAAAAGAACCTCAACCCTGAAGCAATGAGCGAAACACACCGCGTAGCATACTTAGGTGGACAAGGCTCATATAGCCAACTAGCTTGCCATAAATATTTTAGCCGTCGCCCAGGTAAAGTAATTGAAATGGGCTGTACTAGTTTTGATCAAATCACAGGTAAAGTAGAAAGTGGTCAGGCAGACTTTGGCTTATTGCCTATTGAAAATACCAGCTCAGGCAGTATTAATGAGGTGTTTGATTTATTACAACATGCGCAAGTATCCATTGTCGGTGAAGTGACACACAGTGTTGAACATTGCCTATTAGCGATGCCTGGCACAGAGCTTTCTCACATCAACAAAGTGTTTGCTCATCCTCAGCCTTTTGCTCAATGCAGCCGCTTTATCCAAGGTTTGGGAGATATTCAGCATGAAACCTGCGACTCAACCTATCACGCCTTAAAATCAGCTGTTGAAACACCTAACAGTGCCGCAATTGGCTCAGCACAAGCCGGTAAAAATGTTGGCCTAGAGGTTGTTAAGTCAGGTCTTGCTAATCAAAGTGAAAATCATAGCCGCTTTATCGTTGTAGCACGTAAGCCGCTACAAGTTTCAAAGCAAATTCCGACCAAAACCAGTTTAATTATGGCTACAAAACAACAAGCCGGTTCTTTGGCAGATGCACTGATGATTTTCAAACACCATCAGATCAATCTAGTAAAGCTTGAATCTCGCCCTGTACCTGGTAACCCATGGGAAGAAGTGTTTTATGTCGACCTTGAAGCGAACCTTGATGACTTACATGTTAAACAAGCGCTCGAAGAGCTAAAAGAACACACCCAGTACACCCGTGTATTAGGCTGTTATCAAAGTGAATCATTACAAGCAGTAAGCGTTTAATCCACCTTATTCTATTAGTTAAATAAAGGAGCCAACAGGCTCCTTTTTGTTTAATTTTATCGCAGAGACTTGCACCCCCTTCCCAGTGTAAGCATAATCTTGAAAACATTTTTAAACTGGAACATACATGAATTGGTTAGCAGAATTAGCAACTAAAAGAACACCTTGGCTATTATTAGCCGTGATATCCTTAGCATTTGAAATCACCGCATTGTTTTTTCAATACAATATGGGTCTTGAGCCATGCATCATGTGTATTTATCAACGTACAGCAGTATTAGGCTTACTTGCTGCAGGTGTTATAGGTGCGATTAACCCGCAGGCGATGGTATGTAGAGTAGTAGCATTTGTCAGTTGGGGTATATCAGCAATTTGGGGTTATTTTATCGCCAAAGAACACATTGCAATGCAAAACAACACTGATCCTTTTGCATTCAGCTGTGCTTTTGAACCAAACTTTCCGAGCTTTATGCCTCTTCATGAGTGGATCCCAAGTTTCTTTGCTGCTACAGGTGATTGCGGCAATATAGATTGGCAGTTTGCATCACTGAGTATGCCAGCTTGGATGGAAGTGATCTTCGCTGCGTTCTCTGTCGTATTTTTAGTGGTTATAATTAGCCGCCTTGTATGCAAAAAGTCACTGTAATGATATATTTTTTTACCAGTCAAATACCTGAATTAAAGGCCTTTAAAGTGAGGCAGCGCCAGCAAATCATTGCCCTTGCACTTAGCCATTTGAGCCCTATGCACAAAATCACTTTATCTGTCTGTAAACTTGCTTTTTTGGCACCACTATTTTTAGGGCTCGCGTATTTTGAAGGATGGATGCTTCTGCCCTGGTTACTGTTAGCGGGGGTAAGCTATCCGCTTCTAACCACACCACTCGAAAATATATTTGCATTGCCACATCTGCAAACCGCTATTAAAGAATACAAACAGGGCTGTTAGGCCCTGTTTGACAGAGTGGCTTTCTAAAGCGTAATTTGTCCCTTTAATTTTTGGTAGAGTTTCTCACCAATCCCCTTAACCTCTTTTAGCTGTTCGACAGTTTTAAAGTTACCTTGGCTCTTACGATATTCAATAATTGCTTTGGCCTTTGCTTCACCAATACCTGGTAATTGAGTAAGCTGCTCTAACGTGGCTTTATTCAAACTTACTTTTTGTAGCTTAACATCTGCAACATCAACAGGTTTCGCTGCAAGTGCAGCTGTGGCGGGCAAAAGCGCAAGGCTTGAAGCTAACAATAGACTTGATAATAATTTCATATTTTCCTCCATGATGTCCTTACTTGGACAACTAATTTCCTTTGTTACCAAACACTCGCTCCATCGCTTGTGTTCTTAAAATTATAGGCCTAGCAGTTTTCCGATGCTTGGATAGATTTTAGGTAACAATTTAAATTAAGCTAATTTCGCTTTCTTTGTCAAATGATAGAAAGAAAAATGTAAGTTGCTACTTGCAAATAATGTCACAACACATTACTGTATATAAAAACAGTAATCAAGATGGCGATTTTACGCTACAAATGCCACGCTTAAATGCAGGAGAGATCATGGCTGTTGTTGTTAAATATGTTGTAGAAAGAAACGGAGTCGAGCGCATGACGTTTACTACTAAAAAAGAAGCTGATGCGTATGACAAAATGCTCGACATTGCTGAGTCATTGGAACTAATGCTTGAAAAAGTTGATGTACCATTAAGCGAGCAACAAATTGAGTCACTGGCGCTTGAAATGGCAAAAGAAAAAGACCAATTTATGGCTGTACTCAAAGGTGCAAAAGAAGCACCTGCGAAGCCTAAAAAAGCAAAGTCAGACGATAACGTTGCAGATATAAAAGAGAAAGCTGCAAGCTAACCATTCGCTTTAAAATTAAAAAAGGGCAACATCTGTTGCCCTTTTTTGTGTTTAATCAAAAATTACAGTGATGATTCAACTTCATCAAATAAGTCTGTAATTTCCTTTTTAGGCTCGGCTGTCATAAGGCTTACAACAACAATCGCTATCGTTGATAAAATAAAGCCAGGGACAATCTCATAGATGATTGCACTTAGAGCTTGGCCGTCAATAGTGATTGGCGCGTAAATCCAAAACAACACTGTTGCTGCACCAACAACCATGCCACTGATTGCTCCTTGTAAGTTCATGCGCTTCCAGTACAAACTAATTAGCACAAGCGGACCAAATGCAGCACCAAAACCAGCCCATGCATTACTTACTAAATCAAGGATTGAGCTGTCACGGTCATACGCAAGATAAATAGCAAATAAAGCAACCAAAATAACGCTGATACGACCCACTAACACTAGCTCTTTTTGTGAAGCGCTACGATTTAAGTAAATCTTATAGAAATCTTCTGTTAGTGAACTTGAACATACTAATAGTTGCGACGAGATAGTACTCATGATCGCCGCTAAAATAGCAGCCAATAAGAAACCCGCAATAAGTGGATGGAAAATAAGCTCAGATAACACCAAGAAAATCGTTTCTTTATCATCGATTGGCATTTGATTTTCAAGCATGTACGCTGCGCCAAATAAGCCTGTAAATACGGCACCAATAGCTGAAAGCGTCATCCACGACATACCTACACGACGCATCGTTGGCATATCTTTAACAGAGCGAACTGACATGAAACGAACAATAATATGTGGCTGACCAAAATAGCCTAAGCCCCATGCCATTGCAGAAATAATGGCAATTGTTGAACCACCAGCGAACCAGTCCATCATGTTAAGTGCATGTATTTCTGTTTCTTTAGGAGAACTTAATAATAAGTCATAGCGTGCATTTGCAAGCGTATCCATAAATGGTTGATCAAGCATAGTGTAGGTTGCAATAGGCACCGCTAACAGCGAGATAAACATGATACAGCCTTGCACGAAGTCAGTTAAGCTCACTGCTAAAAAGCCACCAAATAAGGTGTAAAGCACAACAACACCCGTAGTAATGTACAAGCCCATTTCATAACTCATATTAAATGAGTTTTCGAACAGCTTGCCGCCCGCGACAACTCCTGATGAGGTATATAGAGTAAAGAATACAATGATAACGACTGCAGAAATAACACGTAAGATATTTTTATTATCTTCAAAACGGTTTGCAAAGTAATCAGGGATAGTTATCGAATCATTTGCTTTTTCGGTGTAAACACGTAACCGAGGTGCCACTAAAAAGTAGTTAGCCCATGCACCAAGCACTAAACCGATTGCAATCCAAACCTTGCTTAGGCCAAATAAGTACATTGCACCTGGTAAGCCCATTAATAACCAACCACTCATGTCTGATGCACCCGCTGAAAGCGCCGCAACACTTGGAGATAAGTTACGTCCACCTAGCATATAACCTGACACATCATCTGTTGATTGCTTATAGGCATATAGCCCTATTCCCAACATTACGATGAAGTATAATGCTAACGAAATTATCATTCCTGTTTCCAAATTAGCCTCCAAAAATTAGTTAATGTTGGCTTTTAATCCGAATAATGACTCGCAAGTTATTTAATTATAAGACATTATTGGGGTAAAAACCGATATCACTCATGACTATACCACGCTTCGACACTATAACTCCAATGGTGCCGATAACCAACTAAGTTTACATTTACAACGATACGCTAACAAAATTGTGATATTTAATCATAACTTATAGAATTTCATTACGATTTATCCTAGTCTTAACGTTAAGATAAAATCATAATTTATCCCCATATCTTGTCATTTTATTAATGCTATTTTAGATACAATGGCATATATTGCGAGGGGATAATGAAATAACTGATGTGGACAAGCTTGGACTATGTATTTTTACGCTGCGCGCCAACCGATTTTAGATAAGGAAAAGAAACTAGTCGGCTACGAACTCCTCTTTAGGGATGGAGTAGATAATGTGTTTCCAGATATTGATGGCGATGAAGCAACGTCACGGCTCATTGAAGGCAGCCAATTTAACTTTGGTTTGGAAGACTTAACAGACAACAAACCTGCTTATATAAACTTTACGTTAGAAACATTACAAAAGGGTTACCCGTTATTATTAGGTAAAGACAATGTTGTAGTTGAAATTCTTGAAACTATTCAACCAGGTAAACGATTACTGGCTCTTGTCAAAGATTTGAAAGAAAGAGGCTATACGCTAGCACTTGATGATTATATTCACCAACCAGTTTGGCGTCATTTTTACCCGTATATTGATCTTATAAAAATCGATTTTCTAACCTGTACACCTGAATCTCTGCAGACGGTGATTGAAGCTATAAAGCCTCACCCACACATTAAGTTGTTGGCAGAAAAAGTTGAGACCCATGAGAAGTACCAACTGGCCATCGATATGGGTTTTAGCTACTTTCAAGGCTTCTTCTTTTCGAAACCTGAGATGGTGCAAAGCAAAACTTTACCACCGTCTGAGATGGCATTAGCTGAGCTTTTGTATGAAACATCGAGTATTGACTTAAATCTTAAAAAAATCACCGATGTATTTGAAAGAGATGTTAACTTATCTTACAAGTTACTGCGTTATTCAAACTCTGCAGCATTTAAACGTCGTGCTGAAATCAGCACCATCAAACAGGCACTTATCGTTTTAGGTAGCGAAGAAATTAAACGTTTCTTATCGCTGTTATTCGCCGCACAAGTGGCTGCAGATAAGCCTGCTGAACTCATCCGCTTATCACTCACGCGAGCTCGCTTTGCTGAGCTGTTAGCTATCAGTCATGGGCAATTACGCGATACTGGAATGGCATTTTTGACCGGTATGATGTCGCTTATGGATGCAATCTTAGATGAAGATATGCCAAGCGTAATGGGCAAATTACCGCTAACAAATGAAATTAAAGGTGCCCTTCTTCATGACGAAGGTTTATTAGCAACGTATTTACGCCTTGTGAAGTTTTACGAGCAAGCTGACTGGGAAAGTGCCAAAGAGATCCAACAACAACTCGGCCTCAAACCCGAAGAGGTGCCCGATGCATATCACGATGCATTGAACTGGTCGAATGAACAAATGTCTGTATTCGGCGACTAATGTTCGAAATGTGAATACAAAAATGCCAGCAATATAGCTGGCATTTTTTCGTTGTGGTCAACGCTATTAAAGGTTTTCTAAGAAGTCTTCATCAAAATCGTCTGGCTCTTTTTCCATTGGTGGATTGCCATCATGAAGCTCATATAATTGACGCTGGAAATAGATATCTTTAACAAATATGTACGGGTCAAGTGACTCATTTAATAGACTTTCTTGAGGTATCAAAGAAGCACGCGCTTCAACCGCTTTCAGTGCAAACACTAAAATGGTTTGAGGTGTTGTTAACGCTATTTCAGGTAATACTATGTTATCAACTACATCACCCGTTAAATTTCGTACTGTACTTGGCCCCATGCCAGGTATCATCAAGTAGGCACCATCTCCTACTCCCCACACACCTAGCGTTTGGCCAAAATCTTCATCAACGATCTCTAGCCCTAATGAAGAGGCCACATCGAAAAAGCCAAATAAGCCAACCGTCGAGTTCACTAAGAAACGCGCAAGGCTGATCCCCATATTCCCTGGTTTGCCCTGCAAACCAGCGTTAACCATATCAGTTGGTGCAGTAATATTATCAGTAAAGTTAACAATACTGCGCCTAACAGGCATAGGTGTCACTGTAACATAGCCCACCGCAGCAGGGCGCAGAATATAAGCATCAAGCACATCCATATTAAAGTCATACATAGGACGATTGAATGACTGCAATGGATCTCGCTCATCCGCTTTTTCTTCGGGTACTTGTGCGCATCCTGCAAGTACAGCAAAAAAAATTAAAAATATACTATGCCTAAACATTGGCTATCCTTAAGGTATTAACTCATTAATTAGCAACGAATATTCTTTAACGTTAGTACGCTCCAAGACATCCGACTTGCCTTCCAACTCGCCGCTAGAAGTTACCACAGTTGCATCTTTCGATAAACGCGCGGTTAAAATAATTTGCTCAACACTCGATAAATTCAGGCCATCAACCATTGCGTTAGCATCACTTAACGTCACTGTTAGTGGAAAGCTATATTCTGTCATTTTTACCACAGCTAATGGCATTTGCGGACCACTGGCTGCTTTTGCAAAAACAAATAACGTGCCGTTTTGTGGCTGTGAGTCAGCAAGTGCTGGGTCCAAATCAACTGTGATGCTAATTTCACTGTTTGAAGCATCAACTACTTCTGTATTTGTGACTTGCTCATTATTTAAATGGGCATCAATTTCAGCAATACGCTCTGCAATCATGCTATAACGAGGGTCATTTTGCTCCATGCTCGCTAGCAGTACTTCAAACGCGGTTTTAGCTTGCAGCCAATCTTTACGCTCGTAGGCAATTAGGGCCAACAATGAGATTGCATCAATATTGGTTGGCTCTGCTTTTAACACTTTTGAAAGCATAGTCGCAGCCTGAGACATGTTCGCGTCATTGCCTTCCATCAGCAGAACTTGCGAGTAGCTGATCAGCACTTGCTTGTTATCCGGATTCATTTTCAATACTTTATCAAATGACTGCTTTGCCATATCAAATTCATTTAACGACATCGCAACACGTCCAAGTAGCATCCAAGCTACTTCGTCATCACCACTTTGATCAAGTTTAGTACGCAGCGCTAATGCAAATGCTTGAAGTTCATTTGCAGTCAACGGCTCACCATTTTGCATCACAGCTCGCTCACCGTATGACTTTAGATTTGCCATTGCATCATGCCAGCCTTTTATTTGCTGCTGACTGCCAGTGTAGGCATAGAAAATAGCTGTTAAAACGATTAAAAAGCCTGCTCCTGTTAAAGCAAATATACGATTGTTACCTTTGCTGTTTAAGGCTTTTTCTGGTGATAACTCATTAAGTAAACGACGCTTTTGCTCAACAACTGCCTCGTCATGCATTTGTGCATCGATACGTTGATTTTCAAGATCGTCTTTAAGCTCATCTAAACGTTGGTAATAAATTCGGATCAATTCCGAGTTTGCATTGTGATCAAGGCGTTGAATACGTTCGCGTTTAAAAAACGGCACGACAACAAACAGCAATGCAATCAGTGTGAGTAAAACAAAAGAAGCCCACATTAATGCCATTTAGCTTTGCTCCTGACGTTGATTTTGTTCAATTAGTTTTGCAAGTAATTTCTCGTCTTGCTCAGTCCATGTTTGCTTTACTGATGCTTTACGCTGACGCAATACAATAAAGCCAAAGCCAAGCACCACAATGAGCACTGGTAAAACCCAAAGCACAAGTGTTGCTGGAGTGACAGGCGGATCGTAATGAACGAAGTAACCGTAGCGGTCAATCATATAGTCAATCACTTCGTCTTTTGTTTTGCCTTCTTTTACTAAGGCTAATACTTTATCGCGCAAGTCTTTGGCAACAACGGCGTCTGAGTCGGCAATATTCTGATTTTGACATTTAGGGCAGCGTAACTCTTTAGTTAATTCACTAAAACGCGTAGCTTGCTCTTTATCATCGAACTGGTACTTGTCTTGCTCTGCAATTGCACTAAAGGCGATCAGCAAGCTTGCTAGAAGAATAACGAATCTCATTGCTGTAATTCCTGCATTAACGGTGCAAATTTAGCACGCCAAACACGTGGATTAATATCACCGGTGTGATGAAGCAAAATTGTGCCCTGCTTATCAACTAAAAATGTTTCAGGCGCACCAGATACCCCTAAATCAAGGGCTAATGTACGCTTTAAATCCAAAATATTGAACTGATAAGGGTCGCCAGCGCGATTTAGCATGCTGGTTACATCTTCACGTAACGCATTAATATCAAACTGGCCATCAAAGTCAGGGTCATAACCTTGCTCGTAATATAAGCCAATAATCTTAACGCCCTGCTCTCTAAGCTCTGTTAAATAACCTAACTCAGCTAAACAGGTCGGGCACCATGTGCCCCACACATTCAGCAGGTATACTTCGCCTTTCAGATCGGCATCTGTCCAACGCTTTGACTCATCCATCAAATCAGGTAGGTTAAATGTTGGCATAGTCTGACCAATACGCCCTGTTTGCAGCTCACGCGGGTTTGCAAACAAGCCTTGATATAAAAACACACACAACAAAACGAAAACCAATAATGGCGCTAGCGCTAACAATTTGCGGTTCATGCTGAAGCCTCCTGCTTAGTCGATTTCTGGCGATAGCGTTTATCACCAAGCACTAAAAAGCCTGCCAGTGAAATCAAGATGCCACCGAGCCACATCCAACGAACATACGGTTTATGGTAAATACGTAACGACCACGCACCTTGGCTTAATTGCTCACCTAGCGCTAGATACAAGTCACGGGTGAAGCCTGCATCAACAGCTGCTTCTGTCATAAATTGCATGCCAATGTCATAACGGCGTTTTTCAGCATGTAAAACCGTCACTTGTTTATCGTTTTTCATCACGGTGACAACCCCAGCATGGCCACTGTAGTTAGCCCCGCGAATAGACTTAACACCGTCAAAGCGATACTGGTATTCATTTAAAGCCACTGTGTCACCCGGTTTCATTGATACATCACGCTCAACCGAGTAAGCAGAGGTTAACGTGACACCTGCAATTACAAACGCTAAACCAATGTGACCTAAAACCATTGCCCAATAGCTTAGACCTAATCGCTTAAAGCCTTCACCTATGGTTTTATGAATAGTTACTTTTGCAGCTAAATCTATCAGTGTAGTAACAAAAATCCATACTGCTAATGCGGTTGCAATAAAGGTAATTGGCGCAATTACGTCGTAGCTAGAATATAACCATGCACCGGTAACAACCACACTGACCACAGCCGATAATAACAGCTTGTTCTGTAGCATTGACCACTTGTTTTGCTTCCAGCGTAACAGCGGACCTATCCCCATTAAGATAGCAAATGGCACGAGTAAAATAGCAAACATCTTATTGAAGAATGGTTCACCTATCGAGATACTGCCTAAGCCAAGTTCTTTGTGGATCATTGGCAATAATGTACCCAACAATACAATCAGCGTTGCCACAACTAAGAAAATATTATTTAGCCAAAGCGCAACTTCACGCGAAGCAAACTTATAACGGCCTTCACTTTTCACCTGTGATACACGCAGTGCATATAGCGATAAACCACCGCCAACAACAATGGCCAAGAAAGCTAAAATAAACATGCCGCGATTAGGGTCTGACGCAAAAGCATGCACAGATACAATAATGCCCGAACGAACAATAAAGGTACCCAGTAAGCTTAACGAGAATGCTGCTATAGCTAGTAATACGGTCCAAGACTTAAATACACCACGTTTTTCTGTGGTTGATAATGAGTGCAACAACGCGGTTGCCACAAGCCAAGGCATTAGTGATGCGTTTTCAACGGGATCCCAGAACCACCAGCCACCCCAGCCGAGTTCTGAGTATGCCCACCAACTACCAATGGTAATACCGAGTGTTAAAAAGCCCCATGCAGTCATTGTCCAAGGACGAGACCACTTTGCCCAAGTATTATCAAGTTTGCCTGTAAGTAACGCCGCAATGGCGAATGAGAACGACACAGATAACCCAACATAGCCCATATAGAGCAATGGCGGGTGAATGATCATACCTGGGTCTTGCAGTAATGGGTTTAAATCGCGACCTTCAACAGGGAAATACGGTAATAAGCGCTCAAATGGGCTCGACATTAATAAGGTGTACAGCATAAAGCCAACACCTAAAAAGCCTAGCACGCCCAGTACACGAGCACGTAATACCCAAGGTAATGATTGTGAGCGCATAGCAACAACCGCTGTCCAACCTGCTTGCATCACTAACCAAAGTAAAATTGCTCCTTCATGGCCACCCCATGTTGAGGTTATTTTGTAGTACCAAGGTAAGGTGCTACTTGAGTGATAAGCAACATACGAAACGGTAAAGTCGTCGGTTAAACTGGCATAAATAAGTGCTGCAAAAGATAATAGTACGAATACGAACTGACCAATTGCCAGTGATGGGGCTGCACGCATTAACCTTAAATTGCCGGTATGCGCCCCCCACAAAGGAAAAATACACAGTAGAACACTGAGCACCATGGCCAGTGTTAAAGAAAAATAACCGAGTTCTGGGATCATATTAATTGCCGTTATCTAAGTTATAGGTCGGTTTTTCGTGTTTGATACCCTTCACAGCTTCTGCGACTTCTGCTGGCATGTATTCTTCATCATGCTTTGCAAGTACCTCAAAGGCATCAATTTCATTCGCTTTCACTAACACGCCCTGCGCCACAATCCCTTGGCCTTCACGGAATAAGTCCGGCAAAATTCCTTGATAATTAATTGTCACCATAGGGCCCGTATCGATTAACTTAAAGCTTACCTTTAAGCTTGATTCGTCACGGACAACTGAGCCTGGCACAACCATGCCGCCGATACGTAGTTTTTGCCCAATATGCGGTTTTTCTTTATTAGGCCCTTTTCCATCAACCAATTCACTTGGTGTATAGAATAAATTAATGTTTTCTTGCAGTGCATACAGCACTAAACCAATCGTTGCACCCACACCAAAAATAATGGCTACAACCGCTAATAAACGCTTTTTACGTCTTGGATTCATTGCCCTGCCTCTTGCTTCGCTTTCTTAATGCGCTCTTCACGTTGTGCTTGCTGCTTTACTGAAGAGAAAATACGTTTTGTGTCGTTTAACGAACTAAATAAAATACCAAGTAAAATTAATGCACAGCTGCCAAACGACAGCCAAACATAAAAGCCATAGCCACCCATGGCAATAAAATCTGCAAAAGAATCAAACTGCATGATTAACCTCGCTCAAGCATATCACGCACCCAAGGGCGGTGCTTTTCACGTTGTAAAATTTCGTTCTTAAGACGTATTAACGTCACCGTACCGACGAACGCTGCGAATGCCACAATATTCACCATCAGTGGCCAAAACATGCTTGGATCAATGGCTTTAGTATCAAACTTTGTAATGGTTGCACCTTGATGCAAGGTATTCCACCACTCAACCGAGAAGTGAATAATCGGTAAATTGATCACCCCGACAATCGCTAAAATACAGGCTGCCCGACCCGCCGCTTTTTTATCTTCAAAAGCATGATAAAGCGATAACACACCAAGGTATAAAAATAACAGAATGAGCTCAGAGGTTAGGCGTGCATCCCACACCCACCAAGCGCCCCACATAGGTTTACCCCATGCAGCACCGGTAATTAATGCTATCGCTGTCACACATGCCCCAACAGGTGCAATTGCAATCACTGCGAGTTCTGCATTACGTAATTGCCATACTAGTGCGATCACTGCAGCAATCGCCATAGAAGAGTAAGCGCCCATAGATAAAATAGCTGAAGGCACATGGATAAAAATAATTCGGTAGCTGTCTTTTTGTTGGTAATCGGCTGGGGCATAAGCAAGCCCCCAGACCCATCCAACAATCATACAGACCACCGTAACGACGGCGAAATAAGGCAGTAAGGTGTTACACAATTGGTAAGCACGATCTGCTTTTGCGTAGGGATGTAACCACTTCCACATATTAACTTACACTCACTTTCAATGCTGACGATATGGCAATTGGCGCCGCTATAATCGCTACGATTAGCATGGCACCAAGAATTGCAAGCTGTCCGCTATAGGCAAGCTCCATAGAGCTGGTATCGATAGCCGAGGTTGCAAAAATTAGTACAGGGATATACAAAGGCAAAACAAGTAAACTCATTAAAATGCCACCTTTTTGTAATCCCACAGTCAGTCCAGCACCAATGGCGCCAATGAAACTCAGCAATGGCGTCCCTAACAATAACGTCAGAACGGTTGCTAACAGCGCTGAACTTTCTAAATTCAATAATAAAGCAAATACCGGAGTCATAAGCACAAGAGGCAGCCCCGTAATCACCCAATGAGCCGCAACTTTAGCAAGAACGGTCAGTGGTAATGGGTATGCCGAAGCGATTAACTGCTCTAATGTTCCGTCGTGATAATCATCACGAAATAACTTATCTAAACCTAACATGGTCGAGAGTAATGCTGCGACCCAAATAATGCCTGGCGCCATACGAGCAAGTAGACCGGGCTCAGGGCCAATTGCTAACGGAAAAAGTGTAATTACAATAAGAAAAAACAAGATAGGGTTAACGATTTCAGCACGCTGACGAAACGCTAATTTAAGATCTTTAGAAAAAACCGCAGAGAATAGTTGCCAATACGAGTGCTGCTTTACCATCAGTGGCGATACTCCAAAGTCACTGTTTTAAGGTCACTAAAATGTGCCGTTAAATCTTGGTGGGTGGTTAATAAAATAGCTCCACCCGCATTAAGATGCTCAACAAATCGCTCTTGCAAAAACGCCACCCCACTTTTATCAAGCGCAGTAAAAGGCTCATCTAATATCCACAGTTTGGCGTTATTTAACCAAAGACGAACCAATGCAACACGACGCTGTTGTCCTGCTGATAACATGCGCACAGGTACGTCTTCAAGACCCACTAGACCTATCTTAGCTAAGACCGGATATAAGTCTTGCTTGCTATCATAGCCGTTTATTTTCAGCCAAAAAGCAAGGTTCTCAAGTGCCGTAAGTTGACTATTTACACCTGTCTTATGACCGATAAATAATAACTCATCAGCAAATTCATCATAGTATTTTGCGATAGAACGTTGTTGCCATAATACCTCACCTTCATCAGGCATAGCGAAACCTGCGATAATACGCAATAATGATGTTTTACCAGCCCCATTTGGACCAGCTAACTGCATAATTTGCCCAGATTTTAAGCTGAAATTAAGATCCGCAAACAAACAACGATCTTGCTTGATGCAGGTGACGGCCTTAATGTGTAACAAGATGACGATTCTCTATACCCAAAATTAGGCGTTAGTCTACCATAATGATAGGGTAATACGAATATTGCTTTAAAACGATTAACTTATATTTGATCTAAAATAATGAATAAACAAAGCCAGTTGACTCTCAGCACCCAGCTTAATATTGACCCTAAAAGTATTAGCAGTGCTTCACAACATTCATCAAGCGAGGCACTAAAAATGCTCGCTGATCAGAGTCTAACTGCCCGTAATATCGTGATTAGCAAACACAGTGTGCAGATGGATGTATTAATCAACAATGCATGGCAAACATTGCGTTTATCTACTGAGCAAGAAAATCCCAAAACTGAACGATTCTTATCGGCAAACATCCAATTAAGTAATGATGGCAAAGGGCTCACTATTACACCTCTGCCTATCACAATTACACTGGGTAAAAGTCAGCAAATGCAAGCACTTCTTAACTTGTTCACACAGGGGAATGCAAATACAAACATGCCCTACCCGGCAACTATTGCCAGCAATCAGCCAATATTGCAACTGCCATCACTAAAAACAGAGTTTGCCCTTAACAACACCTTGGCAACACTGTTAAAAACTGAAGCGCCACTCAAAGCAATCTTGTTGCCAGCTACAAATCAGCAAAATAGTTTTAACTTAAACATCATTAATCGCTTTGGGGATTCACTGCATCAACAAAGTGTTAGCCAACAAAAAGTCGCTGATTTAGTCGCTAAACTAGTCCCAGAAATAGACTTAAAACTCACCGGCCAACAGCTACAATTGAGTTTAGCAACCAAACAAAATAGCGAGTTAACGCTGCCACTTGCAGCAATCCCCCCAAAACAAGCAAAACAAATTCAAGCGCATTGGCAATTTAATCCTCATACGCTAAAACTGCTATCACAGCGCGTAAAAGAGACCATTGAACTTGTCAACAAAGCGCCTATACAACATTTGTTATTAAAAAACTCACTCTCAGATACATTTACACATGCTCTTAAAAGCCAACCACTTGACAGTAAGACAACGCCTTTGGCTCCATCAAGTAGTAATGATTCACCAATACGCTCTTGGTTAAAAGACAGTTTTGCCGATTTGAAAACCCGTATTAGTGATGCAGTGCGTTACTTTGAGCGTTTACCAGCAACAACAAAATCAACAGCTAACTTATCTGTTAGTCAAACGCCGGGCATAAGCAACAGTGTAAGCCAGCTAGGGTATAATGCTAAACAAATCAATATAATTAAGCTCGCGTCTTTAGACCCAAATTGGTCGAGGTTAATGCACCCTAACTCGCCTTTAAAACAACAGCCGGGCCCACTTTTGCCTACCATCAATAACAATGTGCAGTTGCCCGCCACAAAGTCTGCTGGCGAACAACCTATGTTGCCTGTCAGCTTTAATAAGTCGGCGCCGCTAATTCAATTGTTTCAGCAACTTAAAGTAAGTCTTGAACCATTAATAAATACGCCCGCAATCAATGACAAAGCAGCACTCATTAGTAGCGCTCAAATAGCCGAAAAGCCTCCTACAACTTCAGCGGCAAATGCTATAAATAAGGCGAACTCTATACCCGCTCAAGCTTCAAACATCGCCACTAATATTGATAACGCAGTATCGAAAGACAATCCAGCGCTTGCAACTAAGGCGATTAAACAAACTGTGAGTGGTGATCAGTTGCAATCCTTAGCGAGAATAAAGGGCGTAATTACAGAGCAAACGACAAATCATTTAAAAGTTAAAGCGGAACTGCCTGCATCAATAACAAATCAGGTTTCTTCTCTCGCTCCTTTTTTAGCAGCAAAAGAGCCTAATTTACGCCAACCCCTACTCGCTATTAGGCCTATTGAAGCTGCACTAATAGCCAAGTTAGTGCCAATGCCACAGAGTCAAAAGCCCACAAGCACGCCACTACCTGTGCAGTTGAGTGAAAAGTTAGTCGCTCTTAGTGAGCAAAGTACGTCTTCTTCTGTTGATCTAAATAGGTTAGTTAATCAAGCATTTAACCGCATGATTTCAAGTCAAAACATACACCCAGCAACGATCGAGCGTGAACTACTAAGTATACTTAGACCAGCATCTTTAACACCACAAAACCAACAAGCAAGTTTTAATCAAGGTCTAGAGCAACTAGCAGTAACCGCTTTGGCTGCACCTATTATTAATCAGGCCCCCACTAATTTAAACTTTAACAACCAAACAGGTCTTGATGCTTTATTGCAAGTGCTAGTACCCAATTTTAAAGCCGTTAATGGCAGTAAGTTACTGGAGCAATTACAACAACCCAATTTGCAAGCCTTAGCGGGTGAGTTAAGCCAAGTAAAGAATACTCTCACGCAAGTACAAACGACGCCGATAAACCAACAGCAAGATAGTAACCCGCTTGCACAATTTTTCTTACCGATGAAACTCCCAGCAGAGGCAGGGCAAACAGAAATCAGCTTAGGCCAATATAAAAAGCCGAGCAAAAACAAGCTTGAAAGTAAAAATGTATGGTTTGTTAGGCTAAACTTTGACTATGCGCAGCTTGGTAAATTACAAGTTACCGCAGAGGTTATGGACACAGCGGTAGATTGCCAATTATTAGCCTCTTCACAAGAGGTCACGGCTCTTGCACATCCGCATTTAGAAACGCTGCGTCATAAGCTAGCAAGCCATGGTCTAAATGTTGGTGAGCTTAATTTGCAACAAGGTACGCCAAGTCATCAAGCCTTTTACAAGTCACATGCGATTATTAACATCAAGGTCTAAATTTTATGAGCGAACAATATCAACATAAATCTGCTATTGGCCTACTTTACGAAGCGGGCAGTTCGCCACGAGTAACCAGTAAAGGCTTTGGTGAACTTGCTGACGAAATTGTTAAACTTGCCGAACAAAAAGGCATTTTAATACATCAAGACGCTGACTTAGCACAAACCTTATCGCACCTTGAGTTAGGTGAAGAAATACCAAAAGAGCTTTACTATGTCATTGCTGAATTAATTGCATTTTCGTATGTATTGCGTGGTAAATTTCCACCGGGTTGGCAAGATTTTCAGGGTAAGCTCAACATTCAAGCTTAGGGCTTAGAAGTGTTCCAATAAAAAAGCGCCTCATTGGGCGCCTTTTTGTTTATGAAGAGACATAAGAAGTTCAGCTTCGGCTCTGGGTAACTCGCATTCACGAATTATTTCTTCTAAATCAGCACCTAGCTCAACCATTTTAACCGCTCGCGAATAGATTTTCGCATTCGGGTCATCATATTTTTGTGCGTCTTGTAGTTGCTCAAGTTCTCTACTTTTTTCTTCAACAGCTACAACACGTTTGCCAATACTGAGCATTCCCGCACGCATTTCTGCAACTTCACTGCGTAATATACTCAATTGTTGTTGAGCATCTTGCAGCTGTTTTTGCTTAGCCTGAATTGCGGCAGCTTGTTTATTGTTATTGACAAAAATAAGCCCCAAACACACTAAAACTAGTAAGATTGAGGCACCAAACAAAGAGTATAACAGCATATAGTTTCCAAGCGTTTATAGTGCGCTCAGCTCGTCCCACTCATCGTCATTTAAAAGCTTGTTAAGGTCTACCAAGATCAATAACTCACCATCACGGTTTGATACACCTTGAATAAACTTAGCACTTTCTTCTGTGCCAATATTTGGCGCACTGTCAATTTCTGAGCTGCGTAAGTAAACCACTTCAGCGACACTATCAACTAAAATACCAATAACTTGTTTTTCAGCTTCGATGATGACAATACGTGAGTTGTCGGTAACTTCTGCGCCCATCAAACCAAAACGTGCACGGGTGTCGATCACTGTTACAACATTACCGCGAAGGTTAATAATACCCAACACATACGAAGGTGCGCCTGGAACAGGAGCAATCTCGGTATAGCGAAGCACCTCTTGTACTTGCATTACGTTAATGCCGTACGTTTCTTCTTCAAGCTTAAAGGTTACCCACTGTAACACTTCATCGTTGCTATCAGCATTTTTATTAGCTGACAGTAGTCTTTCTTCACTCATGCTATTACTCCGTAAAAATAGTTACTGCTCACGGCTGTCTAAGCCCTGCTCTAGCAATTGATATAAATTTTCAACGTCAATCAAGGCGCACATTTTCTCTTTGATAACACCGGCTAACCATGGCCGCTTACCTGATTTTGCTCGCCATTTTACATCTTCTTTTTGAAGCGTAATATTATTTACGAGCTTTTCTGCCAATAATCCCCATTGACTATCACCTAAAGTGATTAAATACTGATAATTTAATGCTTGTTCTAATCTTTCATCATATTTTTCTGGCATAACCCAACGTGCAGTATCAACAACATTGAGCTTTTCATCTCGGTTAAGCATTACGCCTTTAAACCATTTTGGTTTACCAAACAATTGGTTAACCTCTGTCAGTTGATGAATTCCCCCTAATGCTTTTAGTGGTACTGCTAAGGTTAAACCTGCAACTTCAAAAAACAGTGCCTGAAACTCGCCATCAAAGTAATCTTCTTGGCGCTCAGACGATGTCTTAGCAATAATATCTGCATTAGATTCTGCAACTATATCTTTGATATTAGCTTGGTTCTCGGTTTTCTCAAGCTCTTTAGTTGACTCAACACTCGGTAAAGGCGGTTCAGCAGCAATTACTGTGGAGGTAATCTTTTCTTCTTGCTTTTGTTCAGGCTCATTAACCTGCTCGAGTAATTTAGCTACGGGTTCAAGATTCTGCTCGCTAGGTTCATCTTCACACAGCAAAGCACCCAAATATTGGGTCATCACTTTTTCATTAGCAAATAAATGCTTACTCATCATTAACCTTGTGCAACTAAATAATCAAGCAAGGCGCGATAGGCAAATACACCTCGAGAACGAGGGCAAAATTGAATCGGCACTTGTTGTGCTAAACTAGCATCTCTAAATTTTGTATCGACTGGGACAACACCCGACCATACTTTGTCTTTGTAATTATCCTGCAGAGTTTTATACGCTTCAAGTGATGCTTTAGTCCGTTTGTCGTACATTGTAGGAATAATAGTATATTGATACTGCTTTGACTGCGATGTTTGCATTAATTCCATCGTCCGCATCATTCGGTCAAGGCCTTTAAGAGCCAAAAACTCAGTCTGTACTGGCACCAAAATACGCTCACTGGCTGCCAAGGCGTTAACCATCAACACCCCTAGTACTGGTGGGCAGTCAATAATTGCATAGTCATAATGGTCACTAATTTTTGCCAGCGCTTTCTTAAGAATTAAGCCCATACCATTTTTATTACCCATGCTTCTATCAAGTGTCGCAATTGCCATAGTGGCAGGTAAAATATCAAGGTTTTCTAATGTTGAAGGGCATAACGCTTGCAAAATTTCTTCACTTGCCATGCTGTTGCCGCGTGCAAAAATATCATACACGCTAACCTCAAGCTCTTCAGAATCAATACCAAAATAATAAGTTAAAGATGCATGTGGATCGGTATCAATAAGTAAAACACGCTTACCTTGTAATGCAAGAATACCCGCAAGGCTGACAGCTGTTGTTGTTTTCCCTACGCCACCTTTTTGATTTGCTACTGTCCAAACTTTCACATCACACCTTATTATTGTTCATTGCGCGTGGTTATTCGAATGCCACCATGAGGTAATTGAATCACTTTAATGGTGTTATCATTGCTTGGCAACTCAATTTCAGGAGCTTGTTGCTGCGGCTTTTCAGTGTCTTCATCACTAGGGGTTGTCGGTTCTGGTGGTAAACCATATTTAGAAAGCGCAACCACCACTTTACGGTTTTCAGCTCGGCCTTGTTCTGTATCGTTACTCGCAAACGGTGAATATTGTCCGTAGCCTTCAATCGCCATACGTGCAGGGTTGATACCTAAGTTTTCAAGTTCAACTAGCACAGAAGTGGCACGTGCAACCGACAATTCCCAGTTAGAACGAAACATTTCATTGCGAATACCTTCGTTATCGGTATAACCACGTACACGAATATAGTTATCTACAGGGGCAATTATATCTTTGACTAAGCTTACAACTTGCTTGGCTCGTTGCTGAGCCACCGCACTTCCAGAAGAGAACAGCATACCCGAACTCAATTCTATAATTAGCCAATCTTGATGTAACTCAAGACTTGCCTCACCATCGCGAATTTCATCTATCAGTGCAGACTGTAACTTGGTAAGAAGGCTATCGAGTGGTTTACCTAGGTGCTTCTTATCAATATTACTGGTCTCACTTTGCCCATCAAGTAGCTCTGGGCCTTGTTCATCTTTACGGATGCTTTCTCCGTATAAAATATCATTTTCGGGACTGACTCGGTCAGTCAAAATACCCGTGCCGTTGACACCTGTTCCAACTTGCTGCTGCTGACGGGCTGATTTTTCAAAAACTTGTTCAAGAGAATCTGAGAGGATTTGGAAATCTTCATTTTTACTAATTGCGATCGCGTACATCACCACAAAAAACGCAAACATAATAGTCATATAATCTGCGTATGAAACCAACCAACGTTCAGTATGCTGACTTTTTTGAGTGTTTTGACGCAAGCGACGGCGCAACATGATATTACTCGTCAACTAAACTTGGGCGATCAACACGGTACGCCTCAAGTTTAAGTTCAATATTTAGTGGGCTTTCGCCTTGAGAGATTGCAATAATACCTTCAGCAAGTAACTCATGATAAAGCATTTTTTGTTCAATTTGCTGCTTCAGCTTGTTCGCCATAGGTAAAAACAACAGATTTGCTAAGCCAACACCATAAATGGTAGCGATAAAGGCGGTTGCTACACCAGCACCTAGTTTTTCAGGATCAGTAATAAATTGCATTGCTTGTATTAGGCCTAATACGGCACCTAAAATACCGATTGTCGGGCTGTAACCCCCCATCGCTTCATACACTCTGCTAACTTCAAGCAAGCGCTCACGTTCAAGCATTAAGTCGATTTCTAGCGTATCTCTAAGTCTATTCTCATCAATACCGTCGACTAATAAGTTCAACCCTTTTGCCGCGTAGGGGTCTGAATGAGCAAGTGCTTCAGACTCTAATGATAAATAGCCCTCTTGCCTCGCTTTATGTGACCAGCGTTTTACTTGCTCAATGGCGGCGTCGATATCATGATATGGAGGAAAAAAAACCCAATGACTAATTTTAAGTGTTTTTGCAAAAACACTGCCTGGGGTTTGGAGCATCACCGCACCTAAGGTACCGCCAAGTACGATAACTAGCGCAGGCCCGTTGAATAAGGCTGTTACCACTCCTCCTTCTAGCGCATAACCAAAGGCAATTGCGCTGACAGCAACGATTAAACCAAGAAAGGAAAGCTTATCCACAGCCAGTCTCTCGCGTTAAACGAGCCGCAACATCATTTAATGCAAGACTTTCACTGGCAAGGCCTGCATTAGCAACAGCTTGAGGCATACCATATACGACACTCGTTTTTTCGTCTTGAGCCCAAATTGTCGCACCTGCTTGCTTGAGCATGCGGGCACCATCTCGGCCATCAGCCCCCATTCCCGTTAACACGACAGCTAATACATCTGCCCCGTACGCTTTGGCTGCACTGGCAAAAGTAACATCTACACTTGGTTTATAAGTAATACGAGGACTATCGTCTTCAAACACGCGTAGCGTACGTGAGCTGCCACGTCCTTCTACCAGCATTTGCTGACCGCCCGGAGCTAAATAAGCTGTGCCAGCAACCAGTTTATCGCCTTGCTGTGCTTCTTTTACGTTAATTTTACACAAGCCGTTTAGCCGTGCTGCAAATGCCGGAGTAAACGCCGCAGGCATATGTTGGATAAGTAAAATAGGATGCGGAAAATTAGCAGGTAATTGCGTCAAAATAGTTTGCAATGCCACAGGGCCACCCGTTGACGTACCAATTGCGACCAACTGATATTGTTTACCAGAAGCCCGAATGTTACTTGCTGCAGATGGCGATGAAGAGCCCGCAGTCGGTGTTGAACGACTAAAACTGCGATCTGGCTGTACAATACCGCTGCTGCGTGAACTGGTAGAAGTTGACGGTCTTACAACAGGTGCTGGGCGGGTAAATCGAGAGATTCTACGACGGCCAATCTCTTTTACTTTATTTTGTAATAATGCAATTGCATCTTCATTATTACGTGCAATGTCTTCAAATTTCTTTGGTAAGAAATCAAGCGCACCGGCATCTAATGCATCAAGAGTGGCTGTTGCACCATCACGAGTAAGCGATGAAAACATTAAAATAGGCGTGGGTGTGGCTGCCATAATTTCTTTAACGGCACTTATGCCATCAAGTACAGGCATTTCCACATCCATGGTAATTACATCAGGCTTTAGTTCTCGGGCCTTATCAACCGCTTCGCGCCCATTTACTGCAAACCCTATTACCTGAATATTGCTGTCTTGCTCTAATATTTCGCTCACTCTACGGCGAAAAAAGCTTGAATCATCAACAACTAATACTTTGACTGCCATTGGCACTCTCTTGTTATTTATCGTATTTAATGCAGCCTATTGGCTGCAAATTACTATTTCTTATTAGCCAACGTAGTGCTTGAGCATACTCGGTACATCTAAAATTAACGCAATGCCACCATCTGATGTGATTGTTGCACCAGCCATACCAGGTGTACCTTGAAGTAATGCATCAAGAGGTTTAATTACGACCTCTTCTTGACCAATCAATGAGTCAACAACAAACCCTACTTGCTTGGTACCAATTTGCACAATCACCACGTGACCTTCTGCTTTTCGCTCTTGGCGGTTGGCTCCTTTCACTAACCAGTGTTGTAAATAGAAAAGCGGAATCGCTTTTTTACGCACAATAATTGTTAGCTGACCATCAACAACGTTAGTTTTAGTTAAATCAAGATGGAAAATTTCGCTAACACCTGCAAGTGGTAATGCGAAAGTTTGCTCACCAACCACAACCATAAGGGTCGGTAAGATAGCCAGTGTTAATGGCACCTTGATTTCAAGCGCAGTACCTACTCCCAATTCTGATTGGATATTAACCGAGCCATTAAGCTGGGTGATCTTCGTTTTTACTACATCCATGCCTACACCACGGCCTGAAATGTCAGAGATCTCTTCTTTCGTTGAGAAACCCGGTGCAAAAATTAGATTATAAGCCTCGGTGTCAGATAAACGACTTGCTTGATCATGGTCAATAACCCCTTTGCTAATCGCTATTTTCTTCAGCTTTTCAGCATCCATACCTGCACCATCATCACGAATGGTCAGTAAGATATGGTCACCTTCTTGAGATGCCGATAAAGTAACAGTACCTGTGCGAGGTTTACCCGCAGCTTCACGCACTTCTGGCATTTCAATACCATGGTCAACAGAGTTACGCACTAAGTGCACCAATGGATCTGCTAACGCTTCTACAAGGTTTTTATCTAAATCTGTTTCTTCACCAACCAGCTGCAGATTAATATCTTTTTTCAAGCTACGTGCTAAGTCTCGTACTACGCGAGGGAAGCGACCAAATACCTTTTTAATTGGTTGCATGCGGGTTTTCATAACCGCACCTTGCAAGTCTGCTGTAACCACATCAAGGTTTGAAATAGCTTTGCCCATTGACTCACTGTTTGTGTTATTAGCAAGGCTCACTAATCGATTGCGCACTAATACAAGCTCGCCCACCATGTTCATAATTTCATCTAGGCGTTTTGTATCAACACGTACAGTGGTTTCGGCCTGAGGTGGCGGCGCTTTTTTCGGTGCAGCAGCAGACTCAGGCGCTTTAGCTGGTGCAGGAGTCGCTTTACTTGGTGCTGCTGGTTTACTCGGTGCAGCTTGTTGTGGCGCAGCTTTAGCAACAGGTTTCTCTGCTTGCGTTGGTTTCTTTGGCTCTACGTTCGGTGCGGCTGTTGGGGTGCTTTCAAGTGACTTTGGTGCACTCCCTTTGCCATGTAATTCGTCAAGTAATGCTTCAAATTCATCATCACTGATCTCGTCATCACCATCACTACTTACACTGGTGGTGCTAGGAACAGCAGGTTTTGGAGCTTCAGGTTGAGGGGTATCGGGTTGTTTAACTTCACCAAAACTTCCCACACCATGAAGTTCGTCTAATAAGCTATCAAACTCATCGTCGGTAATGTCATCACTATCATTGCTGCTTGAATCGAGAGTTGCAGCTGCAGGTCCTTGACCTTTACCATGTAACTCATCAAGTAAACTTTCAAATTCGTCTTCAGTGATTTCATCAATATTCTGTGAAGCACTCTCTTGGGCTAAACCACCACCATCAAATAGCATATCAAAAGCAAACGGGTCGCTTTCATCAATATTATCAGTGTTTATGTCGGCTGTTACATCAGTGGTATCAACAACAGGTTCTTCTACTACTGGCTCTTCAGGTGCAGGGGTTGTGTCTTCAATAACACTTGTGTCTTCTCCTGCAAGCTCTTCTGCTGTTGGTGGCTGACTTAACTTATGAAGTACATCAAGTAGAGCAGGATCGGCAGGCTCTGGTTGCTCACGATTTTGAATAGTTGAGAACATTTCGTTGATGGTATCAAGAGCTTGAAGAATAACATCCATTAATTCAGGTGTTACACTACGCACACCTTGGCGAAGTAAATCGAAGACATTTTCTGCACCATGACAAGCGTCAACAAGCTCTGTCATACTCAAGAAACCTGCCCCACCTTTTACAGTGTGGAAACCTCTAAAAATTGCGTTAAGTAAGTCTTTGTCTTCTGGGTTGTTCTCAAGCTGAACCAATTGTTCTGACAAAAGCTCTAGAATTTCCCCTGCTTCAACAAGGAAATCCTGTAAAATATCTTCATCGACTTCAAAGCTCATGCAGTTACTCTCCTCTTAGAAGCCCAAACTTGATAATAGGTCATCAACTTCATCTTGTCCTGAGACAACATCATCACGTGACTCTGCATCAATAATTGGCCCTTCAGGACCTGCTAGCGTATCGCTTGTTGCAGGTGCTTGTTCTGTGGCCTGTTTTTCTTGTTTTTGCTGACCATCTTCTTGACTGCCGAATACAGTTAAGAGATTAATTAAACTGTCTTCAACTTCTCGTACTAGTTCAATAACACGGCGAATTACCTGACCAGTTAAATCTTGGTAGTCTTGTGCCATAAGCACATTGGTCATCAAGCCTTGTAATTCATCAGTTTTAGCATGAGAGTTGTTCATGAACTTATCTAAGCTATGGCATAAGGTTTTAAACTCACCAAGCTCAATTTCTCGGTTCATCAATCGATCCCACGTGGGCTTGATTGTTGCAATTTCATCAGCAAGTTGTTGTGCAATAGGTAAACTTGCCTCAACAGCATCCATGGTTTTATTTGCTGCATTTTCTGTCATTTCCATGACATAGTTTAATCGCTGTTTAGCGTCGGGTATCGCATCGGTAGTTAAATCGGCGAGACGAGTATCAAGATCAAAGTTCTTTAACGCTTCATGCAGTTGACGCGTCAATTTACCGACTTCGGCAAACAACTCTGATTGTTCTTTTGATGCGGCTTCAAGAATTAGCTTATCTGCCTTTTCTTGTTCACCTTTTTCAAGATACTCAACAAGTTGACGAGCTTGCTCTAAACTTATATGAGGCGCAGCAGGTGCTGACATAAGCCTCTCCCCTTAGATTAACCTAAACGTTCAAACACTTTTTCCAATTTGGTTTTAAGTGTCGCAGCAGTAAATGGTTTAACAATGTAGCCATTAACACCTGCTTGAGCAGCAGCAACAATTTGTTCTTTTTTCGCTTCAGCTGTTACCATTAAAACAGGAATGTGTTTAAGGCTATCATCGGCACGTATAGCACGTAACAAGTCAATACCTTGCATGCCAGGCATATTCCAATCTGTTACAACAAAATCAAATTCTTGATTTTGTAGCATTGGTAATGCTGTTGAACCATCATCAGCTTCCTGCACATTGGTAAAACCTAAATCCCTTAATAGATTTTTAATGATACGTCTCATTGTAGAAAAATCGTCAACAACAAGAATCTTCATGTTTTTATCCAAAACATCCTCCGGTGAGGTTTGAACCTATATTTACTTACTACTAATTAATCCAGTCATTGATTTTTGCTTTGAGCTTAATCATCGCCTGACCATGTATTTGACTCACACGCGACTCGCTAACATCGAGTATGTGTCCTATTTCTTTCAAGTTCATTTCATCGTTGTAATACAAAGACAAAACAAGGGCATCTCTTTCTGGTAACGATTGGATAGCCGTTAATAGAGACTGGTTAAACCGCTCATTTTTAACGTTATTAAACGGTTTGTCTAGTGCTAAATCATGACCCATTGGTGTTATTACGTCTTCATCAACACCTAAATCCTCGATACCTAATACTTTACTAGAATTAACGTCATGTAGAATATGATGGTACTCATCTAGTGTAATATCAAGTTTTTCAGCAACTTCTGTGTCTTTGGGCTCGCGGTTTAGGGTACTTTCTAATTCAGCAATTGTTTCTGCGACTAGACGTGCATTTCGATGCACAGAGCGTGGTGCCCAATCGCCTCGACGGATTTCATCAAGCATTGCACCGCGAATTCTGATACCTGCAAAGGTTTCAAAACTTGCACCTTTACTAGCGTCGAAGTTTTTTGACGCCTCAATAAGGCCGATCATGCCTGACTGAATTAAATCATCGAGCTGAACACTAGCAGGTAAACGAGCAATCAAATGACACGCCACTTTTTTGACTAAAGAGGCGTGCTTTTCAACAATCGCATTTAAATTCTGTGCTGATTGATATCCCATCGCTTTATTCACCGATGTTGTCATAGTTAGCCGTTTACTAGTTTCTCAATAAAAAATTCTAAGTGACCAGACGGTTGGTTAGGGATCGGCCACTTAACTGCTTTCGTTGCTAATGTTTTAAACGCCACCGCTGCTGGTGAGTTTGGAAATAACTCAACGATAACCTTTTGACGTCGCGTAGATTTACGCATATTTTCGTCATAGGGAATCGTTGCGACTAATTCCATAGAAACATCTAAAAAACGATCCGTTACTTTTGAAAGTTTAGCAAATAATTCTTGCCCTTCACGCATGCTACGCACCATGTTGGCAACAATTTTAAATTTATATACACCATGCTCTCGGCTTAACACTTTAATAAGCGCGTAGGCATCTGTAATTGAGGTAGGTTCATCACATACAACCACAACGACATCTTGTGCTGCACGTGAAAAGCTTAATACCATGTCCGAAATACCTGCGGCGGTATCGACAATTAAAATATCAAACTCGGTGTTTAATTCGCTAAAAGCGCGAATAAGGCCTGCATGCTCAGAAGGAGTTAACTCCACCATGCTTTGCGAGCCAGACGTTGCTGGCACAATTTTAATACCAGCAGGGCCTTCTACAAGAATTTCATCAAGCTCACATTCGCCAGATAAAACATGAGATAAATTACGTTCAACACGTAAACCAAGCATCACGTCGCAGTTTGCCAATCCTAAATCGGCATCCAATACTAATACGCGGTTTCCTTGCTGACCTAATGCAATTGCAGTGTTGAGTGATACATTCGTTTTGCCCACACCACCTTTGCCGCCAGTAACAGCGATAACTTTAACGCCACTATTATTATTTTGATTCATTTTGCGCAGGCCGCTTGCTTGATCTAATACTGTGTTAATCATACATCCCTACTGTGTTCGACGCTACTGCTTGACGTCGTGAATGTTGTGCTTTTGCTCGTTTTAAATACAATTGTTCAGCTTTTTTCACTAGTTTTTCAGCATTCGCTACGCGAATATCTTCTGGAACACGCTGACCATTAGTAAGATACCCTATTGGCAGGCGATTTTGAATCGCTATGCTAATAATCTCACCTAAACTCAACGATTCATCCAATTTAGTGAAGATACAGCCACTTAGCTGAACCTTTTTAAAGTGTCTTACGGTTTCTTGTAGCACATTAATTTGTGCTGTAGCACTCAACACTAAATAACTACGAATATCAACTCGCTGATTACGCATTAAGGTATTAAGTTGCTCAGTTAAGCGTAAATCACGTTGGCTCATACCTGCAGTGTCTATTAATACTAGACGCTTATTTCGTAAATGGTATAGCACTTCAGCCAATTCATTGGCATCTTTTACTTGCTTCACACCACAACCAATAATACGGCCATAAGTTGCAAGTTGCTCGTAGGCACCAATACGGTAAGTATCAGTCGTGATAAGCGCCACTTTATCGGCACCATATTTTTGTGCACCAAGTGCTGCGAGTTTTGCAACAGTGGTTGTTTTACCAACACCTGTAGGGCCAACTAAAGCGAATACACCACCTTGACGCAGGATTTCGTTATTCGTTGTATGCATTTGGTTTTCAACCATTTGCAGAAGTGCTTGCCAAGCTTGTTGACGTGATACATCGTCAGGAATAAAACAGGCCATTTGCTCTGCAACGTCACGCTCAATACCCATACCAGCTAAACGGTCAATCATACACGCACGAGTCGGATCGCGACGCGCCATATCTTGTTGCATTAAGCCTGATACTTGATGTTCAAGTAATTGACGAATGGCATTCATTTCTTCGCGCATTGTCGCAATTTCAGATTGGTTTGCCGGCGCTGCTTGTTTGCGCTCTGTAGGTGTATCAAGATCATCAAACCCTGAGTCTAAGTCATCATCAAAACCTAAACTGTGCGCTTGTGTTTGCATACGTGGAGCAGCTTGCTCTTGATAGCGTGGTTTTGGAGCATATTCAGGACGAGGTTGATCATAACTTTGCTCTTTAGGTTGATAGTGTTCACTCGTATCAATACCTGACTGACTGAACATTGACGCCAGCTCTGGCGAACGAGGGCGTGGGGCTTGACGCTCTAGTAACGCTTGTAAGCTATCGGCAACTTTTGCTTGCGGCTCAGGCTTGGCACGCATTGGCTCAGGTTTGACGAAGTTATGCTGTGGCGCAGGTGCTGATTGCACTGGCGCTGGGTTTGCTTCTGCTTTCGGGGCTGCTTTGTCATAATCAACAGCTGCAACGATTTCAACGCCGTTGGCTAGCTTTTTGTTTGACATAATTACCGCATCAACACCTAACTCGTCTTTCACTTCCTTGAGTGCTGTACGCATATCTTTGGCAAAAAAACGTTTAATTTTCATGGTTCAACCCCTTTACTATCCTATTGTTGGCCTACTGAGCTGACAATCTTAATCTGTCTTTCGTCTGGTACCTCTTGGTAAGACATCACCCTTAAACCTGGGATGGTGTACTTAACGAAGCGAGATAACACAGTACGTAACATTCCTGACGTTAACAGTATCGAAGGTTCACCGGCCATTTCTTGGTTTTGATGCGCTTCGTTCAATGATTGTTGAAGTCGCTCTGCAAGGCCTGGCTCAATTCCGGCACCTTCGTCACCTGCATTCTGAAGTGACTGATGCAACATCTGTTCCAACTCAGGCGCCAAGGTTATGACAGGGATTTCTGAAGACATACCAACGGCGTCTTGAACAATTAGTCTGCGCAGTGAAATTCGCACTGCAGCCGTTAGTACATCAGGGTCTTGGCTACGTGGGCCATATTCAACAAGGGTCTGTACAATTGAGCGCATATCGCGAATTGCCACCCCTTCGTTTAGTAAATTTTGTAGCACTTTTACGATTGTTGTGAGTGGTAATACGTCAGGAACCAGTCCTTCAACCAAACGAGGATGACTCTTCGCTAACATATCTAATAAGTTTTGCACTTCTTCATGGCCAAGTAGTAACGCTGCACTGTTAGTAAGTAACTGACTAATATGAGTCGCAACAACAGTTGCTGAGTCGACTACGGTGTAGCCTAATGATTGCGCTTCATCTTTTTGATCTGGTTTGATCCATACCGCATCTAAACCAAATGCAGGGTCTTTAGTAGCCACGCCTTTGATTGGGCCAAATACTTGACCAGGATTGATCGCGAGCTCATCGCCATGCTTAAGCTCGCCCTCGCCGCTTGAAACACCCATCATCGTGATTCTGTAAGCGTTAGGGTCAAGTTCTAAGTTATCGCGAATGTGCACAGGAGGCACCAAGAAGCCAAGCTCCTGAGACAGCTTTTTACGCACACCTTTGATACGATTTAACAGTTCACCACCTTGAGATTGGTCAACAAGTGGAATTAAGCGATAACCTACTTCTAAACCAATCACATCAACTTGCTGTACATCATCCCAGCCAAGTTCTTTTTGTTCTTGTTTGTTAGCAACACCCGTACCCGGTGCACCGCCATTAGCTTCTTGCTCTGCTTTCTCAGCTGCAGCTTTAAGTTTTTGCTGTTGCGTGTAATACGCTAAATAACCTAACAATGCACCTAAGCTTAAAAATGCAATATGTGGCATGCCCGGTACTAAGCCCATAATGATTAGGATACCAGAGGCAATGAATAACGATTTTTCATTACCCAATTGCGTTTTAAACTGATCGCCCATGTTGTGCGATTCATTTTGACGGGTTACAACAATCGCGGTGCCGATTGATAATAATAGCGAAGGTAATTGCGCAACAAGACCATCACCAATGGTTAGAAGAGTGTAAACTTCCATTGCTCGACCAAAAGTAAGATCATGCTGGATCATACCAACAAATAAACCACCAACAATGTTAATAACCAAGATGACAATACCAGCAATCGCATCACCTTTTACGAATTTACTCGCACCATCCATCGAGCCATAGAAATCGGCTTCGCGAGTTACTTCTTCACGGCGTTCACGGGCTTGTTCAGCACTAATGAAACCAGCGTTTAAGTCAGCATCAATTGCCATTTGTTTACCTGGCATTGCGTCAAGGGTGAAACGAGCTGACACTTCAGAAATACGGCCAGCACCTTTAGTGATAACCACAAAGTTAATGATGATAAGAATAAGGAAGACGACTAAACCAACCGCATAGTTACCACCGATAACCACCGAGCCAAAGGCCTCGATTACTTTACCCGCAGCGTCCCCACCATTATGACCTTCAAGCAATACCACACGGGTACTGGCTACATTCAGTGCTAAGCGCATGATGGTTGCAATCAGAAGTACCGCTGGGAACATACCAAACTCAAGCGGTTTCATGGTGTACACAGTAACAAGTAACACCACTAGAGCTAACGCGATATTAAACGAAAAAAGAATATCTAAAAGAAATGGAGGCAGGGGTAAAATAACCATACCCAAGGCTGCAAGTACCAGCAGTGGCGTACCGACACCCTTAGCATATTCTTTTTTATCTCTGTTAAGTTGTTGTAATACCGCTTTAAATTCCATAATTCAACAATTTCAAAAAATTGACACTACACGGAATTTGCAATAACTATTCCAAGTTATATGGCTAGGAATTAATATTTGTAACCATCTGGAATCGGTAACTTTTTGTCGAGTGGAACAGGCCGTTTACCACGCCCTTTTTGGAAGCGTTTTAACTGGAATACATAAGCGAGAACCTGAGCAACTGCAGTGAACAGCTGATCCGGAATTTGCTGGCCCACATCGGTGGTGTGATAAAGCGCACGAGTAAGCATTGGAGACTCAACAATAGGCACATCGTTTCCTTTACCAACCTTACGAATTTGCATAGCAAGTTCATCAACCCCTTTAGCAAGCACAATAGGCGCTCCGGCTTTGGCTGTATCATATTTTAGCGCCACAGAGTAATGAGTCGGGTTGGTAACAATAACATCGGCATCGGGGACATCTTGCATCATGCGCCTTTGCGACATTTCACGCTGTGTACGGCGAATACGCGCTTTAATTTGTGGGTCACCCTCTGAGTTTTTGTATTCGTCTTTTACTTCTTGTAGGGTCATTTTCAGCTCTTTATGATGCTTGTGGCTTTGATATGGAGCATCAATCGCTGCGATGATTATCAATGTGCAGGTCAATCCTAAAAACATCCAAGAGAGGATCTCAAGCGCATGAATAAAATTACTGGGTGCGCTTTCTTGGCTCAAATGAAGTATTTCATCAAAAAAGGTATTAATTAAAAACACCGCAAAGCCTGCAACCACTGCAAACTTCAAAATGGATTTAACAAGCTCTACGCCAGCTTGAGGGCCAAGCATACGTTTAATACCTTTCGCAGGCGACATTTTACTCGCTTTTGGTGCTGCGGCTTCCCAGCTAAAATTAAATCCGCCTAGCAAGGTATTTCCTATAAAACCAGCAATGACAATGATAAAAACGAACATCGCCATAGGGAAAATCAACGCATCAGCAACAATTCCCCACACAGAGAACATTTTAGTTGTGTCGTAGGTTTCATTGCGATTCAGGCTCAATAATCGGCCCATAATGTTGTACAAACCTTTGCCGATTTCAGGACCATAAATTAGTAACGAAATTGCTGAGAAAATAAGTACAAACATAGTGCCGAGCTCTTTTGAGCGCGCTACTTGGCCTTTTTTCTTGGCATCTTCTATTTTTTTCCCGGTGGGTTCTTCGGTTTTTTCTTGACCTGAATCTTCAGCCATGGCTCGCTCCTAAGGTGTACAACCAACAAGGCTGCACATTAACTCAACCATTTTTAACCACTGAAACTCAAACTGAGTCATAAAGTTACCAAGCGTTGCCCAAATAATCACAAGCCCAGCAACAAGAGTAAACGGGAAACCTATAGAAAAGATATTAAGTTGCGGTGCTGCACGGGTCATTACACCAAACGACATGTTAATAACCAGCATAGCTGTTAGTGGTGCCAAGGCAAGTACTAAGGCTGTGGTAAACATCCAACCGCCCCAAGTAACGATATCCCAGTAATGATCCACTGCCCACCAATTACCATCGATTGGCAATACCTCAAAGCTATGAATAACCATTTGAATCATCATCAAATGACCGTTAAACACAAAGAACAGCAAAGTAGCCAAAATGAGATAAAACTGGCCCACTGCTGGAACATTCATACCGTTTGACGGGTCAACGACCGACGCAAAACCAAGACCGGTTTGCATTGCTAGTATTTGTCCGGCAAGAACAAAGGTATTGAGCAGTAAGACTGAAGCAAAGCCAATCGCAACACCAATCAGCATTTGCTGTATCACGACTAATATCATTTCAAATGAGAAAAGATTATTAAAGCTTGCCTGCGGCAACATAGGTACAGCAACAAACGTTACTACAATAGCTAAACCTAGTTTAATTCGTGTGGGAACGTTTTTCGCGCCAAGACCAGCCATAATCATGATCATTGAGCTTATGCGGACCAACGGCAGTAGAAAATCACTGAGCCATTGAATTATGACTGCAAATGGAAACTCCATTTAGCCTGCAATCTCCGGTATCGACATCACTAAACGCGTAAAGTAATCCATAAGCTCTTGAGTAAACCAATGGCCCCCGATAATAAGTGCACTTATGGTAATTAACAAACGCGGTAAGAAGCTTAAGGTTTGCTCATTGATTGATGTTGCCGCTTGGAAAACTGCCACTACAAGACCAACTAATAAGCCTGGCACCACGATTGCTGACACTAACTTTATGACTAAAAACAGCGCGTCACTGAGTATATCGACAAAAATTTCTGGTTCCATTTTGTCTCTCCTACCTAATTATGTGCTTGTAATTGCATGGCTACACCCCAAGCCCAAAGCTCTTCGCCAATGTGCCCATCACAAGGCTCCAACCATCTACTAGCACAAACAGCATAATCTTAAAGGGTAAGGACACAATCATAGGTGAGAGCATCATCATACCCATGGCCATTAATACCGAGGCGACAACTAAATCAACTATCAAAAACGGGATGAAGAACATAAAACCAATGATAAAGGCCGTTTGCAATTCGCTGGTAACAAACGCAGGAATTAAAACAATTAGCGGGGTATCTTCTGGTGAATCTAATTTATCGTAGCCGGCAATTTTTGCGAAGGTTTCTAAATCTTTTATGCGAACTTGCGAGAGCATAAAAGCTTTCATTGGCTCTTTTGCAAGCTCCAATGCTTGTGTAGAAGTAACCTGTTCATTTAAATAAGGCTCAATTGCACGTTCGTTTACCTGCTGATAGATAGGAGCCATTATAAAAATACTTAAGAACAGTGACATACCAAGCAATATCTGATTCGATGGAGTTTGTTGTAAACCAATAGCCTGACGCAAAATAGCAAGTACAACTATGATACGTGTAAATGAGGTCATCATGATGACTGCGGCAGGAATGAAGCTCAGCGCAGTCATAATCGCTAACACTTGCAGCGTTACCGAGTAATCTTGCGAGCCATCAGGGTTAGTGGTGATAGTGAGCGCTTCGACACCTTCTGCATTGACGGAAGGTAAAAACAACACACTTGCTAAAATAACGAGCCACTTGATCATAGCGTTAATTCTTTTTATTAGAAGGTGATTGTGGGTTTAATAGTTTGCCAAATCGTTTTGCTAGTTCTGGCAATTCTTTTTCTTTTAAGGGTGTTTCAAGCTTATGTAAGTAATTAATACTGTGAGGTGTCACACCAATTAAGTGTTGAGCGTTATCTATTTCAATTACCATTAATCGCTCACGTGAGCCTAACGGTAAACTTCGGACAACTTTAAACTCATCACTGTTAGCGAGATTCGGATTAAGCTTTTTTACAAAAAAGGCTAATCCAATAATAACAACCAACACCAAAAGCAAAGACATCACCATAGACAGAAGATCTGCCGTCGGTGATGCCGTTGGAAACACAGTGCTCGACGCACTCGATAAAGCGATAAGTGCGTTCATCGTAACTTTTTAATACGCTCTACTTGGCTAATCACATCCGTTAAGCGAATACCAAACTTGTCGTTTACAACGACCACTTCACCATGCGCAATTAGCGTACCATTAACCAACACATCAAGCGGTTCACCTGCAACCCGATCAAGTTCAACCACAGAACCTTGGTTTAATTGCAATAAGTTACGAATATTGATTTTTGAACGACCGACCTCCATCGAAATAGTCACCGGAATGTCTAAGATGGTATCAAGCTTTCGTTTTTCGTCACTTGAGAGCTCATGCCTTTCATCTTTTAATTCATCAAGCTCTGCCACAGAAGCATCACTTGTGGCATTTTCGGCTTCCTCAGCTTCGGCTAAGGCCGCAGCCCATTCGTCCATTGTATCTTGATCATCACTCATTATATTTAACCTTATAAATCGACTACCAGTCTAAATCGACACCATCAGAAAGGTGTAGATCTTCTTCTAGTTCTGCTAATTCTGCATCTGAATCCAGTTTTTTGCCACCTTTTGTGAACACATGAAGCTCAGACTTAACTGATTCAGGGCGTTTAATTTTTTCGCTAATTTGTAGAGCAACATTATCTCTAGAGCGGCCCATTTTTGCTCTAAATGTCGGTAACTCTTCAACAAACACAGTGATATGCTCTGGCATTTCAACCGGAATAATATCACCCGCTTTAAGCTCCATAATCTGCTGTAGCGTTAAATCTATTTCGAGAAGCTGTGTTGATAAGTCAACCTCAACATCCATAATTTCGTCGCGCAGTGCTTTACTCCAGCGTAAATCAGTATCTTCTGTATCTGATTGCACACCGGCATCAAGTAATTCACGGATAGGTTCAAGCATTGAGTAAGGCAAGGCGATGTGAAAATCACCACCACCGCCATCAAGTTCAATGTGAAATGAACTGATAACAACCACTTCTGTTGGGCTAACGATATTGGCCATGGCTGGGTTTACTTCTGAGTCTAAATACTCAAACGACACATCCATTACCGGCGCCCATGCTTCTTTATAATCTTCGAAGATAATTTTAAGCAGCATTTGCACGATACGGCGTTCTGTTGGGGTAAATTCGCGGCCTTCAATTTTAGCATGGTAACGACCATCACCCCCAAAGAAGTTATCCACCAAAATAAACACCAAGCGTGCTTCCATGGTGATAAGCCCTGTGCCTTTTAACGGACGAAAACGCACCATATTCAAGCTTGTAGGAACAAATAAGGTATGAATATATTCACCGAATTTGATCATTTGTACGCCGTTAATCGAGACTTCAGCGGTGCGGCGCATCATATTGAATAAGCTAATGCGCATGTGACGCGCAAAACGTTCATTCACGATTTCCAGCGTCGGCATTCGACCACGTACGATACGATCTTGTGAAGAAAAATCATATTGCAGTGTATTACTGTCTAAGTCATCACCTTCGTGAATATCTTCCTCATCGACTTCATCAACACCATGTAAGAGCGCATCAATTTCGTCTTGAGATAATAAATCGCTCACGCTGACCCCTTATTGCATCACAAAGCCGGTAAACAGTACCCGCTCGATCACTTTGCTGCCTTCCACATCATTTAAAGCAGATTGCACTTTTTCAAGTGCTGCAACACGAACAGACTCTTTACCTTCACTGGTACCTAGCTCATCCGCTGTCGTTGTTGACAGTACGCTTAATAAGGTACTTTCAATGAGTGGAATATGCTTTTTAGCCGTTTCTTCATTTACTTCGCCACGTACTAAAAGCTGCACTTTAATTTGCACAATACGGTCACGACTAGCGCCCGGTACATTGAAAACAAAAGGACGAGGCATAGCAACATACAAAGCAGAGCCAATTTCAGCAGAACTTGAAGGTGCCGCGGCTTCTGCTGCCGTTGTTTCGTCGGCAAGACTTTCTACTGGTTCTTCACCACCCATAAATAAAAAGTAGCCTGCTGCAGCAGCCACTATCACAACGACCGCAGCAATGATAATTATGAGCTTCTTTTTACCTTTACCTGTATCTTCTATTTCTAAATTTGCTTCTTCGGCCATTGTCACTTCCTTAAGCGTTACAACAGTTAGGAAATATACTCATTGTAACTATTTTATTTCTTATAATAGCAGGACTTATGCATAGTAATCTATTGATGATGAAGATTGTTGTCGAGAAGTTTCTGCACTTTGTGCTGTTACCTCTTGTTGCTGCTCTTCATTGTGCTGATTACCAGCTAACTGGCCTTGACCAGGCTCTCCATCCTGCTGCTGCTCAGGGCTACCTTGCTGAATACTACTTTCACCTAGCTCTATTCCCTGCTGAGCAAGCATTTCGCGTAGTCGCGGCATAGATTGTTCAAGCGCTTCTTTAGCTTGCTGGTTTTGTACTACAAAGTTTATTTGTGCCTGCTCTGCGTCACTGCGGATACGTATTTGCATACTGCCCATTTCAGGCGGATCAAGACGGATTTCAGCTTCTTTATTATTAATATTTAACAAAGCACTGACTCGTTCCTGAAGCATTTTCGCGGCATCACTTTTAATGATATTAATCGCTTGCATAACCCCAGGATCTACACTCACCGACTTGCTCTGTGCTTGCTGAGTTGTTTGCGTCTGCATAATATGCGCATCTATTGCATTTTCATGATGATGCTGAGCAATATCATGTGCTGTTGGCTGAATCGACGTCGCCACAGGCGACGTTAACTGATTTAATAACTGAGTAACTCGCGGGGTACTAACCTCCTGCGAACGTTCAGCATTAAGCTTAATATCTTGCTCAGCTGATGACTCTTCAGAATTATTTACGTTACCTACCGCAGGGGCTAACTTTTCAGCTCGCGTAGGTGTTGTATTACTATTCTCTACCGCGCTTGCATTGGCTGAAGTAACCGGCGTAGTTAGATTTGTTTTCTCGGTAGTGTTAACAGCCTCTGAAAGCCAAGCCTTAGCTGCTGTTAGTTTTTCAAATTGGCTAGTACCAGCTGTGACTGTTTGTAGTTGTGCATTAACCTTGTTCAACAGCGCTTGTTGCTCATCTTTTGTCAATGCAGCCAGTTGCTTTTCAACACCTACAGGCAATTTAAAGTCACTTGTTTTTTGCTCAGATAACTTAACATCTTGCTGTATTTGCGACTCATCAGCCGTTAATTGTGAGGCTTGATTTTGCGTGACTTGCAACGGTGTAGTTTTGTTCATCAATTCTGTAAGCAAGTTTTTAATAGTTTCAGCGTCTTTTGAGTCTAACTTGTGATCTGTCTTTAACTGATTAATTTGTTGTTCAAGCTGTTGTTGCTGCTCGTGGGTAAGTGATAAACCTTTTGCAAATTCACTGACAGCTTTACCATCACCGCTTTGCACCTTAGCAAACAAACTGATAATTGATTTATCTGTTACAGAATTTTCTATCCCTTGGTTAACTTTAGGTGAATCAAGGTTTTGCTCAGTAGAGGAAGCAGTTTTGGCATTAGTGACTTCTGCAACCACTGAGCTTGCGACACTAGCTTGGTTATTTTGAGCGGCGAGCTGTGCTGATGTTGGTTTTTGAGCATCAGCCTCTCCCGTAGCCTTTAACAGACTATTAAGGCTATTTTTTTCCGAGAGGTTTGCTTTTGTCTCTTTAGCTGATTCTGACTGTTGCGGCACTGTATTTGGCGTATCAGCTGCAGAAACAGTCAGTTTTTTATCGATTAATGGGCTATCAGTATCAGACGTTTTTGCATCTTTCTGCGGTATTTCAGTACCAGCTTTTAACTGATTATCGACAGCTGTCGCAACTTTTGATTTATGTAATACGCTCGCAGCAGTATTGTTGATATCAGAATTGCCAGCAGACTTATCAGCATCAGACATAGAGTTCATTGGTGATGGAATTATTGGAGTAACAGAATCACCAGAGACTGGCTTTTTAGCAGTTACATCATCGCCTAACTCATTATCTTCAATAAGTTTATTAACCCGTGTACTCATCGCTTGGGCTGCATTAATTTGCGAAAGTAATGAGTTTTCTTCATTTAGGCTTGAGTCTGTTTGTGACTCATCTTGCTCTTTTGTTACAGTCTCATTCGTATTCTTTTTGCTATCGCTTTCATCTGCTGTGGCTGATTCGTGGTCATTGTCTGTATCGACAGTCAGCTCTTCAGACTCTTGCTCACTTTTTTCAAGACGAGAATACTCGTTGTCATTTTTAGATTGAGAGGTTGTTTGGGCATTTGCCGCTTCACTTGCTTCTGTTAATGACGTTAAAAAGCGTAACCCTGAAGCTGTATCGTAAGACTCCGTCTCTTTGCTAGAAAAACCAGTACCTTGCTCAGTTTTAACCTGCAAATTGATATCACTGATCGCCATAATTCACCTAAAAAGAAAGAGGCAATTTGCCGCCGCAAGTGCCAAAATTAATGCTTCTGATTAAGTAAATGCAATTAACATGCCTAAAAAGGTTAGGATTTTAGAGAAGTGCGTTTTTAAGCTGACGTTGATAAAACTGATTTGAAGCAAATTCGTCCAACATTTTTTGCTCCGCTTTTGCCACTAGCATCGCTTGCTTTTCAGCTTGTTTCTCAATTAACTTTGCCACCGCTTTTGCTTTCACTTGCTGTTTTAACCACAAGGCTTTGCGCTGCGTAACAACTTGCTTTGCAGTATTAACAGTGCTTGCTTGCTGGCGAATCGCTTCTTCTATTTTGGCAATAAAGGCATGGTATTGGCTAAACCCAGCGCTAGACAAACCTGAGCGCCCTTTCAAATGTAACTGCTGAGAATACTCCATGCGAAAGTTATTTAGCCCTTGCAGTTTTTGTTGATTACTTTGTAAGTGCTGCTGCGCTTTTAAGTAATCCATACGTAACGATTCTTCTTTATCGCTCTCAAGTTTTAACAATAAATCAAGTTTACTTTTAGCCATTAGCCTTGTCCTAATAACTGCGCAAGACCTTGCAGACCATCATCATAACTAATAACGTCTTTCATGCCTTGCTGAAGGAATTGATTGACTCGCGGCATCATATTGATTGCTTGGTCGAGCATAGGGTCGGTGCCTTTTTGATAGGCCCCTAACGTGATCATGTCTTTGTTCTGTTGATACATTGAATACACTTGCTTAAGCACTCGCGCTTGCTGCATATGCGCTTCTGAAACAACCTGTGGCATAACACGTGAAATTGATTTTTCGATATCAATAGCCGGGTAATGACCACTGTCGGCTAAATCCCGAGATAAAACAATGTGACCATCTAAAATAGCACGGGCAGAGTCTGCAATTGGGTCTTGCATATCATCGCCCTCACTGAGCACGGTGAAAAATGCCGTAATCGCACCTTGCCCTTCACCACCATTACCAGCACGCTCCACCAGCGCAGGCAGTTTAGCAAATACTGAAGGCGGGTAACCTTTGGTTGCAGGCGGCTCGCCAACCGCTAAAGCGATTTCACGTTGTGCCATGGCATAACGGGTAACAGAGTCCAGTAACAACAATACGTTAAGACCTTGATCACGAAAATATTCAGCAATGGTTACTGCACTTTCGCAACCTTTTAAACGCATTAATGGTGAAGCATCGGCCGGAGCAGCTACTACAACTGAACGTTTACGACCTTCAACACCTAAAATCTCTTCAATAAATTCTTTTACCTCGCGGCCACGTTCACCCACCAAACCGACCACAATCACATCAGCCTCAGAGCCACGTGTCATCATCCCAAGTAGCACTGACTTACCAACACCAGAGCCTGCAAATAGCCCCATACGCTGGCCTTGACCTACGGTAATAACAGAGTTGATAGCCCGTACACCTACATCCATAGGCTGGCTAATTGGACGTCTTGCAAGGGGGTTTATGGAATTTTGAGCAAATTTAAGATGGTGCTCAGCATTAATCGCCCCTAAACCATCGAGTGGACGACCAAGACCATCAACGACACGCCCAAGCAAACTCATACCCACAGGTAAACCAGTTTCATTCATCTGTGGGATCACTCGTGCCCCAGGCAACACACCAGAAATATGGTCATTGGGCATTAAATACAAAGTTTGGTCGTTAAAGCCAACCACTTCTGCATCAACAAAGCCATTTATCGTCTCAATTTTACATTGACTACCAACCGGCGCTCTGAGCCCTTTCGCTTCGAGTGTTAAACCAACAACACGCGTCAAAATACCAGCAACAGCTGGTTTTGGGGATTTGATATGTTTTTCGTAGCGTTTTAAACGATCGCTAAGGGTCATTGCGTGAGTACTCATAAAGAGCCTAATAAATGTTATATACCACTGCTATGCAAAAAGTTTTCCAACGTTTCTTTGACGCGAGTTTTAACTGTCATATCCAAAGACGACTGCGGGGTTTTAATTTCACAACCACCACGTTCTAAGGTCGGCTCTGCAACTAACTGCCAGTGATTATCTGCAATAGTTTGTTCGCCATAACTTTGTGTAATTAATGCTATGTCATCAGGATGTAAGTGAATACGTACTTTCGCTTGTTCTTCGCCTAATGCGTCAATGGCCTGCTTTAATGCATGCAAGATGACTTCTGGTGAAGTTTTAATTTCTTGGTAAACTAATACCTCAGTTAGCATGACCGCTAACTGCACCAACTGCTTCTCTGCACTTTCATCAACTTTTGCTAATGGTTGAGATAAGCTATCAAGCAAACTTCTCAGTGTAGTTAACTGCTCTTCTAAAATTGGCTTTATTTCTTCTTGGCCTTGCTCTTTGCCTAGTTCAACGCCTTCTTTGAAGCCTGCTTCTTTGCCTTCATGAGCCCCTTTTTCAAAGCCATCAATATAACCTTGCTCATGACCTTGCTTAAGCCCTTCCTCGTAAGCATCTTGGCGAATTTTTTCAAGCTCTGCCATGGTCAGAGCAGGAATTTCCGGCTCTTCGGGCTGTTCTTCTACCGCTTGTTTTTGACGCTCCTTGCGGTACATGTCAGCTAAAGGCGTACCATAGGCAGTTGAACGTCCAGCCAACTTTCTGGTGTCTTGTGCAACATCAGGAATTGGCCAGTTTTCAAGAAGTTCATCCACTGCTTCACTAGGGTGAATTGGCCGACCTTTATGTAAAGAAGGTTTAGACATGGTTTATAGGAACTCCTCACCACCGCCGCCGCCAAGCATTATTTCGCCTGAGTCAGCTAAACGACGTGCTGTCGACAAGATTTCTTTTTGTGCGGCTTCAACTTCACTGATACGCACAGGTCCCATCGCCTCAAGGTCATCAGCTAATAGCTCAGCAGCACGTTTCGACATGTTACTTAAAATCTTCTCTTTCAGTGCTTCATCTGTTCCTTTAATTGCTTTCATAAGTACATCTTGTTGTACTTCACGAAGAATTGCTTGAATGCCTCGGTCTTCAACATCCATTAAGTTTTCAAATACAAACATGAGATCTTGGATTTGCTGCGACATTTCTTCGTCATGCTCACGGATCGAATCCATCAACTGACCTTCAATATTGGTATCTAGGTAGTTCATGATATCTGCCGCTGCTTTCAAGCCGCCCATTTTCGCAGCTTGCGCACCTGCTTGACCTGCGAACTGTTTCTCCATGATTTCGTTTAGCTCTTGGAGTGCTGCTGGTTGAACTTCTTCAAGGTTAGCAATACGCATGGTTAAATCTAAGCGCACTTTTTCAGGAAATTGCGACAAGATTTCAGCTGATTGCTCAGGCTCTAAATACGATAAAACAATAGTTTGAATCTGCGGGTGCTCATTACGAATAATATTCGCTACTTGTTTTGAGTCCATCCACTTCAGTGAATCAAGGCCTTTGGCGCCAGAACCCATAACAATTTGGTCAATAAGGCTGGCAGCCTTATCTTCACCAAGTGCCGCTGTAAGCGCTTTTTTGATAAAGTCTTCAGATTGGAAACCTATGGTGCTGAAGCTTTGAATTTGCTCAATAAACAAGTTGTGAACAGCGCTAATTTTCGCTTGTGATAAATCATCCAGCGCCGCCATCGCCATACCTACTTTTTGTACTTGCTTAGGCTCTAAATGTTTTAGAATTTGCGCAGCATCTTCTTCCGATAAACTCAGCAATAAAATAGCTGCTTTATCGACACCGTCTAATTTATCAACATCAAACGCCGGTGGTAGTTGTTTTTGTTCTTGATCAGTCATCTTCAGTTAACCACGCTTTCACCACTTGAGAAGACAGTTCTGGTTCATTAGCAACCAATGCACGAACTGCTTTGAGTAAATCTTCATCGCCATGTAAATCTGGCAGCTGTAGTGTACCATCACTTGAGAATCCTACAGCAGCAGAGTCAAAGTCTTTATTTAGCATATCTAGCGTGCTATCACCAATATCTACACCCGCACTTAACGCATCTTCATCATACTCTTCAAGTGTATCGTCTGGGTAGATTAAGCGTTTCAGCATTGGTTTAACAACAGCCAAGATAAGTACGATAATAACCAAGGCACCTAACGCTAAGCGAAGCATTTTCATGAACCAGTCTTGTTCCCACAGCGGCACTTCAATCGCCATTTCTGTGTTTTCACGAACAAACGGAACTGTGACCACTTCAAGTGCATCACCACGTTGCATATCAAAGCCTACACCACCTTGTAGTAAACGACGAATATTTGACAATGCTTCGACAGAACGAGGCACCATAGTCGTTTCACCGTTTTCACCAACTTCTGGTACGTAATCAACAGCGACTGATACGCTAATACGACGAATAACACCTGTTTGCTGACGCTTATGAGAAATCGTGGTATCTAACTCGTAGTTGCGTGTTGCTTCTTTGTGAGAACGGCTAGGGTTAGTCGCTGAGCCTGCACTGCCTTGACCAGCAATTTCAGGAATATTTGAGTTTGCAGGTGGCTGATTTGTAAGCGCACCAGGAATACCTACAGCAAGACCGCCGATGTTATTTTCTTCGAAAGTCGTTTCGCTGCGCACAGCGGGTAAGTCTGGGTTATAGCGTTTTTGAGTTTCTTCTACTGCACTAAAGTCCATATTTAAATCAACTTGTGCAGTGTAGTTACCTAAACCAACCACTGGAATGAGAATACTGTCGATTTTATTTAAGTACTCTTCTTCACGCTTGCGCTCTATTTCATACTCTTTACGAGAACGTGCAGCGAGTGAGTTTTGTGAGCCTGAGTTTAGTAAGCGACCATTTTGATCGGTAACAGTAACACGCTCTGGCGATAAACCTTGTACCGCTGAGGCAACAATATCAACAACTGAGTCAACTTCTTCACCATCAAGCGTACGGCCGCGTTTAAGTGTTAAAACCACTGTAGCTGAAGGTTGTTTTTCGCGACGAGCAAATACGTTTTCTTTTGGAATAGCTAAAAGTACTTTGGCGCGAGTAACATTTTTTAGCTCTTCGATAGTGCGAGCAAGTTGTTGCTCACGACCATGTTTTAAACGTTCACGTTCTAGGCGTTGGCTTACACCAAATCCCATATCTTGCATGATGATGTCAGTACCTGAGCTTGGCGCTTGCTCAAGGCCTTCACGAGCCATCAATAACTTAATGTTTTGGTACTCACCTTCTTCAACAGAGATGACATTACCATCGAGTTCGTAATCAATCTTTTGCGCGTCTAAAAAGTCTAGCGTTTGAATAAGCTCTTCCGTTGGCATTTTACCAAGCGGACGCATATCTGGCTGACGTGCCCAAATGATAATAAAAATTGCGATAGCCAAACAAATTGCCAAAGCAATCACTAAAGTTACCTGGCGTAAAACATCTACACCGTTTAAGGCACTTAAGTAGCCTGACTTTTGCTCTTGTTGATCATCGGTATCGTTTGAATCGATACCGCCGCCGGCTAGGGCTAGATCAGTTGATTGATTAGATTGCGCCACGATAATTCTCCACTACCTAGTTACACAGGCATGTTCATGATTTCTTTATATGCTTCAACAAGTTTATTACGAACCTGTACCGTTGCTTCGAATGCAACTGATGATTTTTGTGAAGCAATCATCACATCTGCAAGCGATACACTACGATCACCCATTTCAAGAGCGGTCACTTTTTGCTTGGCTTCTTGTTGCAAGCCATTCACTGTATCTAATGCATTGGTAAGTAGATCACCAAATTGTGCCGTTGATGTAGGCTGTGTCTGAGTTGGTAAATTTGTAATTGAGTTACTACGGCTAGCTTCAAGGGCCATAGATTGCATTTCTTGAAATAATGCGCTGTTTTGAACTTTCATAATACTCTCTGACAATACAGTTTACTTATAAACTGATAAAGCACAAACCGTGCCACAAAATAAAACCAACATTTTCAATGGCTTATACAATTCATTTTGCTTGTCAGAGTTTTGACAGCAAACAAGCCCACATGCTGTGAGCTTGTTTGACACTGTTTTGGCAGGGGGATTAGGCTGGCAGTGCAATCCCAAGATCGCGCATCTGCGCTAGCTTATATCGCAAGGTGCGAGGGCTAATACCTAAGGTCTCAGCCACCTCTTTTCGCTTACCATTACAGCGTGCGAGGGTTTCTAAAATAATACGATGCTCTTTGTCTTTAAGCTCGTCTTTGTAATTACCTTGCTCACTCACCTGTGGCACTGTATCTAAATTAACTTCAACGGGTTGCTCTTGATACACCGGTGCATTGTGCGGTGGCGTAGCAACTGACTTTATCTCTACCGTTAGTAACTCTTCAATGAAGACATCATCTTCATGAATGCTGTTACCATCACATAATATCAGCGCACGCTGAATAACATTATCAAGCTCTCGCACATTACCCGGCCAAGCATGTGTTAGCAGCTTTTGCTTAGCTGACTCGGTCAACATAGCAATGGGTTCTTTACTTTTCAGGCAATGGCGCTCAATTAAATGCTCTGCCAATACAACAATGTCGCCCGGGCGTTCTGCTAATGGTTTCCACATCAGCGGGAACACATTTAAGCGATAATATAAATCTTCTCTAAATAGATTTTCACTCACCGCTTCTTTTAAATCACGGTTACTCGTAGCTAAGACACGAACATCAAGCTCAATCGTTTTACGGCCGCCTAAGCGCTCTACTTCACGCTCTTGTAGTACACGCAGTAATTTTGCTTGCAGACCTAAATCCATCTCGGTGATCTCATCAAGTAAGATGGTACCGCCTTGTGCTTGTTCAAATTTACCAGGGCAGGCCTGAATGGCACCGGTAAACGCGCCTTTTTCGTAACCAAATAAGGTTGCTTCAAGCATATTTTCAGGAATAGCGGCACAGTTAATGGCAACAAAGGGAGCATCTGCACGATTCGATTTATCATGAATATAGCGGGCTAACACTTCTTTACCTGAACCACTTGGGCCAAGAACCATAACACTGGCATCTGAACGCGCTACTTTGCTCGCAAGTTCGAGTAACTTAATACTCGATGGATCTGCAACAATTGGCCCGTCTGTTTCTTTTTCCTTTTCAGGTAAATAACGACTGACCATATTAAGCAATACTTCTGGGGCAAATGGTTTTGCCATGTAATCAATCGCACCTAAACGCATCGCTTCAACTGCATCATCAATGGTGGCATAAGCTGTCATCATAAGTACAGGTAGTTCAGGGTAGTTGAGCTTAATACTGCGAAGTAAATCAAGGCCACTCATCGCGCCCATTTGTACATCGCTGACCACTAATGAATACGTGCCTTGTTTTAAAAGCACCATTGCTTGCTCAGCACTATCTGCTGCGATGCAATCAATTCCTGACATTTCGAGTGTATCAATCAAAGCTTCTCGTAAGCCTGCGTCGTCTTCAACGACTAAAATTGCGTTCGTATTCATTTTGCCTCCGCTGACGTAAATTCTGCACTTATTGGCAGGATCAAGCTAAAACATGCCCCCCCATGGGCATTATTAGTCACTTCAACCCGTCCTTGGTGCGCATTAGCGACTGAACTCACAACAGCAAGTCCAAGCCCTGTGCCTTGGCTTTTTGTAGTAAAGAAAGGTTCAAATAATTTCTCGGCCTGACTCATATCTACGCCAGGACCGTTGTCACTTACACTGATGCGAACACTATTATCATTTGCGGTGTCGCGCTCAGCACTAAGCGATACTTCTGCATGTTTGCCAATTATTTGAATACTGTTATGAATTAAGTTTTGAATCGCACTGGCAAGTGCGGTTTTATTACCCACAATCTCAATGTCTGGTTCTGGCAAGTTAACGGCTAAGGTACTTTGGTTTTGTGCAACCATTGCATCCGCCCCCGCTTTTACTTCATTGAGTAACTGTTGCATCGAGACACTTTCAACAACTTGCTGTTCGCCACTTTTTGCAAATAACAGCATGTCATTTACTTGGGTTTCTAAATCTTTTAAACGTGACATTAATTTAGTATGAAAATTACCACGCGAGCTTTCTGGTAAACGCTTTGAACCCAAGTTTGCGGCATAAAGCATAGCGGCTGACAACGGCGTTCTGACCTGATGAGCAAGCGAAGCAACCATTTTACCAAGCGCACTTAAGCGCTGCATATGTGCTACTCGTTTTTGTAAACGCCTAGTTTCTGTTAAATCTGTCATTAAAATTAACTGCCCTGGCTCAGGTGCAAGCGCAGTAATATCAAGCTTTATTAAACGCCCATCTTTGAGTGATACCTCATGACCATCATCTTGCTTTGGTCGAAATGAGCGCTGAATAACGCTAAACCATTTTTCACCTTCAAGCGGTTCACCCAGCATATCAATAGCAATTTGATTTGCTTTTGCAATCATGCCTCGACCATCTAAAACCACAACGCCCGCAGGCATAGTATGCACTAAATGACTTAGCCAACTAGCTTGCTGGCGAAGCTCACTCAACTCGCCAACATACTCTTCTTGCTGTAAGCATGGGTTATATTGATTAGCTGTGATAAATTGTGGTTTTAATACATGTGCCAAGGCCATAATCGATACTCAAAAAATCGTGTCTACACAGCTAAATGCACAATTCATACCATAATTATTTTTGTTTTATTTCAATAAATTAAAATCAAAATAAACACCGACAAAAAAATGACATTTGCGAGGGAACAATGCAAAAAGAACACCACTGTCGCTGCCCGTGGCTCGACACCAGCAAAGAAGATTATGTGGCCTACCACGACCAAGAATGGGGGGTGCCATTATATGATGATCACCGTTTGTTTGAGTTTATAACCTTAGAGTCAGCACAAGCCGGGCTTAGTTGGTATACCATACTTAAAAAGCGTGATGGCTATCGCAGCGCCTTTAAAAACTTTGTTGTTGAAGAGGTTGCCAAAATGACTGAGGACGACGTCGAGCGGTTAATGCAGTTTGATGGCATTATTCGTAATCGAGCCAAGATCGCCGCGACTATCAATAACGCGCAGCGTTTTATTGAAATTCAAAAAGAGTTTGGTAGTTTCTCAAACTACCAATGGCAGTTTGTAGGTGGTAAGCCTTTGGTAAACAACCTAGATAAACTAGAGGATTACCCGGCTATTACTGAAGCCTCCACAGCATTTGCCAAAGATTTAAAAAAGCGTGGTTTTAAGTTTTTAGGCCCAACGACTGTGTATGCGCATATGCAGGCCTGCGGTATGGTGAATGATCACAGTAATGATTGTTTTAGAAAAGCCGAAATAGTGAGTGAATATTAGCCGCAAATCTGCAGAAACATGCTTTATGTAGAGAGCGTTAAACCTACCGCGAGTTAATCTCGCGATAGGTTATACTTTTTCATCTTCTCAACGAGAGTTGTACGGCGAACACCTAAGATTTCTGCCGCACGCGCTACGACATAATCATAGCGCTCTAATGCTTGGCTAATTAAGCTGATTTCAAGCTCAGCAAGGTACTCTTTCAGCTCAATGCCTTCATCGGGTAATAAACCAGAATCAACTGTTGTTGCTGGCGTATCAAGCTCTTCGTCTTCGTAATCACTAAAGCCTGTGCTAAAAATATCGTTGAAAGCATCTCGTTCCATCAGCTCTTCAGGGTACTCAGGCTCATAGGCTTCGACCTCAATGTAACGATATTTAGCTGGTAGGTCTGGCACATCAACCACTTTATCAGGGAACATAATGACCATGCGCTCCACTAAGTTGGCTAGCTCACGGATATTTCCCGGCCATGCATGCTCTTTTAAGCTTTGAATTGCCCGTTCGGTGAATTTTGCTGTTGTGCCACTTTGCTCATTCACACGGCGCATTAACTCTTTTAAAAGTAGAGGAATGTCGTCAGCACGCTCACTTAGCGAAGGGTTTTCAATTGGAAACACGTTTAAGCGATAAAAAAGGTCTTCGCGGAAGTCGCCCTTTTCAATCATCTCTTCAAGATTACGATGGGTAGCAGCAATAATTCGTACATCAGCTTGAATAGGCTTTGTCCCACCTACTCGTTCATAACTGCGCTCTTGTAATACTCGTAAAAGCTTAACCTGCATTTGCAGTGGCATGTCACCAATTTCATCTAAAAACAGTGTACCGCCTTGTGCTAATTCAAAACGCCCTTTTCGCGCTGAAATTGCCCCAGTAAACGCCCCTTTTTCGTGACCAAATAACTCACTTTCAAGTAACTCACCAGGAATAGCACCGCAGTTTACTGGCACAAATGGCCCGCTATTTCGTTTAGATAGTAGGTGAACGTTTCGTGCTACCACCTCTTTACCTGTGCCAGACTCACCTAAAATAAGTACATTGGCATCGGTTTTAGCCACCTGCTCAATTAAAAAACGAACATCTTTTACAGCATCAGTTTCACCAACAAGTCCATCAAACGATTTTTGCGACTTAGACTGTTTATGAGCACCAGGCAGCATACGCTGATATTGCTGACAGTCATGCAATAACTGAGTGGTTACGTCATGATTGAAAGGCTCACATATCAAGCCTACAACATTAGCAATACTAAGAAGGGGTTTGAGGGTTTCACCTATTAACAAAAATGGAATAGCTGGAAACTGTTTGATCACAGCTTCATGATTAAGCTGCTGTAGAGCCCCCAAAATGACCATACATTCTTGTTGCTGGTGTTTTTCACAAAATGCTTGAAGATTTGTTTCATCAACTAATTGTGCTGTTTCACCAATGAAGGTGAGTGAAGCATGTAAACCTATCGCACGATTATTATTATTGTCTAAAATTAAGATCATTATTGGCGAACCACAGTTACCACGGGGTTTGTTAATGTTAAATTGTAAGCGAGTTTAGGAGGGATGCAAGCGCTAAGCGGCAATTTATTGACATCAACGCCAAAAAATAGTCACTTAACGCCCAAAAATAAGACTAAAGTATTAAAGTAAACCTAGGATAGATTCTGCTGAACGATTCGCTTGACCACGTAAAGCGATTGAAGCTTGCGACAAAATATCGTTAGCTACTTGATCAGACACTGCTTTTGCGTAATCAGTATCTTCAATGCGGCTTCGACTCGCAGCAATGTTCTCCCGTTGGTTTCCCAACCCTTTTATCGTACTTTCTAAAGTGTTTTGGAAAGCGCCAAGTTCAGCACGCTGATTATTAATCTCTTCAGCAGCTTGATCGCTGATATCAATGGCCGCTTGCGCACCTGCTTGGGTAGATATATCAATACCCGCAATCACAGAAGCAATACTGCCATCAGATGGCGTTACTGATTGCGTCGTGTTGGCATCAGGACCAACCTGAAACGACACTTGCTCACCATCAAATAAAGGTTTGCCAGCAAATGTCGCATTTTCAAATGTTTCTGAAATTTGCGTTTGCAATTGTGACACTTCTTCTTGAAGTGCTGCTCTGTCAGTATCTGTGAGCGCACCGTTACCCGCTTGGATAGACAGCTCTCTAATGCGTGATACTGCATCATTTACACCTGATAGGTTTGATTCAGTAACTTGTGAATAAGAAATACCATCGTAGGCATTGTTGATAGCTTGGCTATAACCATCTTGCTGCGATGTTAACCTATCAATAATTTGCAGTGCAGCGGCATCATCTGCTGCTGAGTTTACTTTTTTACCTGACGCTAATTGCTCAGCAAGCTTATTACCTGTTTGCTGAGTCTGATTTAAAAACCCGGTATTGGGTGATTGAATTTTCATGGCGGCCTCCGACAAACCGATTGCTTAAATTATAGCTTAATTTGCCAAAATTTGTACTTTGTACCATGGTTTAGATAAATTAACTTGGCATCTGACTTGCTAGTGTATTAGTTAATAGTTAAATTACTGAGAATTGAGTCAAAATTCTCTTTTTGCGTATCAAACGCCAATGATAAATAACTTAGGTAACGCTATGTTCGACAACAAAACGATTTTAATCACCGGTGGTACCGGTTCATTCGGTAAAAAATACGTCAAAACACTGCTCGAACGCTATAAACCTAAAAAGATCATTATTTTTTCACGGGACGAACTAAAGCAGTTTGAAATGCAACAAGAGTTTGACCAACCTTGTATGCGCTATTTCATTGGTGATGTACGTGACAAAGACAGGCTTCGCCGTGCTATGCGCGGCGTGAACTATGTGATTCACGCAGCAGCATTAAAACAAGTACCTGCCGCTGAATACAACCCAATGGAATGTATCAAAACCAATATTAATGGTGCTGAAAACGTCATTGATGCTGCCCTTGATAATAACGTAGAAAAAGTCATTGCACTGTCGACTGATAAAGCAGCGAACCCAATCAACTTATATGGCGCAACGAAGCTTGCATCAGACAAACTATTTGTTGCTGCTAATAATATTGCTGGCGGTAATCGTACAACATTTTCTGTAGTTAGATATGGTAACGTAGTGTGCTCGCGTGGCTCTGTAGTGCCTATTTTCCAAAAGTTTATCGACCAAGGCCGTGACCATATTCCGATTACTCATGAAGAAATGACCCGCTTTTGGATTAGCCTACAACAAGGTGTTGATTTTGTTCTAACTAATTTTGAGCGTATGCTGGGTGGTGAGATTTTCGTGCCGAAGATCCCTTCAATTCGTATTACTGATCTTGCCAAAGCCATGGCACCTGACTTACCAATTAAGGTTATAGGCATTCGCCCAGGTGAAAAGTTACATGAAGTCATGTGCCCGGCCGACTTATGCTTTGAAACGTACGAATACAATGATCATTTTGTTATCGCACCGGGCATTAAATTTAGTAGCCGTAGTAACGATTTTACAGTTAATGCTATTGGTGAGAAGGGTAAAAAAGTAGCGCAAGGATTTGAGTATAACTCACTTGATAACCCTGATTATATGAGCATTGAAGAGATTAAAAACTTCAATGTTCAAGCTTTACTGTAATACTTCTCATGACAAACAAGCTAATTCCCTACGGTAAGCAAAGTATTTCGCAAGATGACATTAATGCCGTAATTGATGTCTTGCAGTCTGACTGGTTAACACAAGGTCCTAAAGTACCCGCATTTGAAAGTGCTATTGCTGAATATTGCAGTGCTAACCATGCTTGTGCCACCAACAGTGCTACTTCAGCGTTACATATTGCTTGCCTAGCTTTAGGTGTAGGTATTGGTGACATCGTATGGACATCACCAATCTCATTCGTCGCATCAAGTAACTGCGCACTGTATTGTGGCGCAAGTGTCGACTTTGTTGATATCGACCTTGAGACAGGCAATATGTCTGTTGTTGCCCTTAAAGAAAAACTAGCGATAGCCAAACAAAACCAGCGACTCCCTAAAGTTGTGATCCCAGTTCATTTAGCAGGCCAGTCATGCGATATGGCAGCAATCAATGAACTTGCCAAAGAGTATGGCTTTAAAGTGATTGAAGATGCCTCTCATGCTATTGGCGCCAAGTATAAAGGCAACCCTGTTGGCAGTTGTGATTACTCTGACATCACTGTTTTTAGCTTTCACCCAGTTAAGATAATCACATCTGCTGAAGGGGGTATGGCTGTTACCAACTGTGAAGCGCTTGATAAAAAGATGAAACGCTTACGAAGTCATAGCATTACAAATCATCCTGATGAAATGACCGAGCCAAGTCACGGCCCTTGGTATTATCAACAAATTGAACTTGGTTTTAATTATAGAATGACTGAATTGCAAGCCGCATTAGGGCTTAGCCAGTTAAAACAATTAGATAACTTTATTTCTATTAGAAACCAAATAGCTGAAGATTTTGATAAGTACTTTACAAGTCAGGGGCTTGAGCCGCTAAAACAAAAGTCAGAGTGTTACAGCAGTTATCATTTATATATCTTAAAAATCAACTTTACGACCCAGCAACAACAAGCTCAGATGGTTACACAGCTAAGAGAGCAAGATGTTCAAGCTCACCTTCACTACATTCCGATTTTTTTACAGCCTTACTACCAAGAACTTGGGTTTAATAAGTGTGACTTCTCGCAAAGCATGCAGTATTACCAACAAGCAATGACAATTCCATTGCATCCATCTTTGTCATCACAAGACATTGATTATATTAAGCAGGCTGTGCTTAAAACCTATCAGCAATTAATTTGAAAACGCCATTAATAGATTTTCGCCATCCCACAGGTAATTGAACGTTAACGCTGAACCGAGAGGTGTTATTCTAAGCGCTTGGAAAGATAACTTTTCAAGCTCGGAAGTGGTTAAGCCAAAACAAGAAACAGTTTGTAATTTTGCATGTGTTGCAAAATCAAAATTTTCCAGTTCAAAGCTTAGTAAGAGTCCATCGCCTTTGTGATCAGCTAAAATAGCTAAATCAAAAGGTGCAGCTTCACAAATTAAACCCGCAACAGATTTATAAGTGTTGTCGACACTAAATTGATGCATCAATAATAATCGCTGAAAGTTATATAAACGATTATATTGAGCGGTTTGTGAAAATGCTTCATCATTGTACTGCACTTTATCCTTTAAAGACTGCCAGAATAATGCTTGTAAAGATTTACTTGTTTTATGCCACAAAACAGCTTTTATAGAAGAGCAAGCTTGTTGTGAGAAAGGTACATAATCACGTGTAAAGCGTATAGCAGCATCTTCTATTTCAGCTTCACTTTCAAGGTGTAACACGGCAATGGAGAAGCGATCCGGAAAGCAAATCTGGTTTGTTACGGGTGATTGCTGGTTAATTTTAGCAATTGCGTCATCACCGCCCCAAATTACCCGCATATCACATAGTTCACTAAAATATCGTGTTAGCTCTTCAGCTGAACTTGGGTAAGAAACAATGCAAATTAAAGCATGTAATACTGATTGAGGACGCTGACTTAAAAAGCGCTTTAGAGAATCAATTAGCTGATACGCTTCATCCCCACTTCGATCACTAATGCGCACTATGTTGCTGTTACCACACAGAATACTAAGGATTAAGCTGTAAAAATAAACGGTATCAACATTTGCTGGGGTAATATGAAAGATAAGCCCTTTCGATGATGAGTGAGCAAAGCTTTTAAAATCGCTCTTCATTGCCAATACGTTACTTTTACGGCACCAAAAGCCCAACGCCGAATGAGCATTAGAGTGCTGTGCTTTTAAAAGAAAAGTTGAAAAAGCAGTTATTTCATTTATGACATCATCACTAAATGCGGTGTCTAAACTGCTCAAGTTAGCCGGGTTACCAAATAAAAACTCTACTTGAGGATCATCAACTAAAGGTATCACTGCAACCCCTCACCTGTGACTTCGCCAAACGGCCAAGCACTGAAAAATATTTACCTAAGCGACCACAAGCACAATCATCTTCACCATGGATCACTCCTAAATCCTCGGTCAATAATCGATGACCAGGGTAACTCTTTGGCAAAACCGAATTAAGAAGAATCACGCCCGCTTGATTGTTACCAAGAGGCTCAGCGGTGGCTGCATCAACAACAGTTATATCTGACCAAACAGGTGCGTGTAAATGACCATGTTCACACTCAATATAAATGGTACCAGTTTGTTCAACCATACCGTAATAATCATGCACGCTAATAGCACCAAGAGATTGAGCTATTTGCTGCTTAAACACATCATTGCTTACCGCTGATTGCTGCATTTTTTTCCAGCCACCACCATGAAGTAGCATGCCTTTTGAAAACGAATAGCGTTTCCCCATTTGCACCAGCTGTTGAATAAACTGCTGCCAAACAATAAAAGTAAAGCCAAACATAAAAACTGGGGTGTCTTTATACTTCGCAAAAAATTGCTCAATGACTTCAATATTTAATGTCATGTCATCGTTTAATGCAAAATGTGGATCGCGGCCAAAAAACAACATGCCTTGAATACCAGCTGCGCGGGCGGACATACCAGCTTTCTTTTGTATGGTTGCCTTTGCATCAATAACAAGCATTGGAAGCCGTTGCTTCCCTAGCCAATGCTGTAAAGTTTTCGTTAAAATTCGGCTTTGTAACTGCGCAGTTTCAGAATCTAACGTTATTTTAGAGGTAGGTCCTTGCGTGCCTGATGAGGTTAGCAAACGATGCTGATCCTGGGCTGTAATACTGGTTAACAAAAACTCTTTAAATAATGGTACTGTCAAAGGCGATACTTGCTCACAGCATTGTTGTAAGCGCTGATACAAGGCACAGTGCTGAATGTGGTAGTTATCTAAAAAGCTTAATTGCGATGCAAGAAACGCCTGCTTTTGCGCTTTGTTTAAGCCATAAATTGGCAACTCGAGGAGTTGCTCATTGCTTAAGTGCATTATAGTCCACCTTAGAGTTACTTAGTCTTGGGATCGCTTCGAGCACGACTGTTTGTATTAAACGACTATGGCACTTAAGCTTAGCGGCTAATTGTTTTATTACTTCCGCTTCGATAGGTTGCTCTGAGTAAACAACTATTTCATCTTCACTACCAACACAGACCACTTCAAATTGGCACAAAGCGTCGAGCCACGATTGCAATTCATCAAGATTAATCCGACGCCCAGCTATTTTACAGATGCGCTTAGAGCGCCCGACAATTTGATATAAACCCGATGGCGATTGTATTGCAATATCGCCGGTATGGAGCAAAGAAATATCTTCGAAATAGCCCAGCTCTGCCAGTGTTTCACTATAACCGCCAAATATATTGCCACCACGAACACACAGCTCACCTTGGCTATCAAACTGCTCAACTCGTTCACCTTCTGAGTCAAGAAGCTGTAGCTCAACACCGGGGATCTCTTTACCAATAAAACCAATTTGACGACTAAAATACTCTGCGGGTAAATAGGCTATGCGCGCTGTTGCTTCGGTTTGACCATACATAACAAAAAAATCAATGTCATTGTTGTGCGTGTAATCACTTAATAATTGCCAATCACGTGCGAGTAACTTACCACCAGCTTGCGCCATGTAACGAACATTGCCAAGCGGCATTTTTTCAAGGCCCAGTCTATTAAGTAATTGATAACTCAGTGGTACACCATAAAAGCTGGTCACCTTATAGTGCTCAAAATTATGCCAAAAATCAGCCGACATAGGGCTATCTGATTGCAACACAATACTCGCTCCCATTGCTAAATGGGTATGCAAAATAGACAAACCAAACGAATAGGATAACGGTAAAAAGGTCATTACCACATCATCTTTAAGTATCGGTAAAAACTGATTTATTGAAGCGCAGTTTGCAGCCAAATTAGCTTTACTTAACTTTACCAACTTAGGGGAGCCTGTTGAACCACTGGTTGATAGTAACAAACATAGTTCATCAGCTAATTGATGTGTGTAATCACTTAATGAGTGAATTTTATTTCCTTCAATAAGCAGATTAACTTGATAGTGCTCTAGTAGCGCATTTCTGTCGTTTTCAGCGAGGGCTGCATCAACTAATAACACAACATGAGATTGTCTAAGCGCTGCTAAGTAAAAAATGACAAAATCGAGAGTTGATTGCGCAACTAAAGCAATTAAACATCGCTCAGATGGCAATGAGTTTACGGCCTGCTGCACTTGAGCTTCTAGCTCATTGTAATCTATGCAATGGTCTTTGTAATAAAGCTTTGCCTCAGGGTTTTTATTATCTAATTGCCAAAACTCACCATGCATATTACAACCTTAAACCACCATCAACAGCGATATTTTGAGCTGTAATATAGCGACTTTCATCAGCTAATAAAAAACGAACTAAATTAGCGACTTCGCTTGCCTTGCCTAAGCGTTTTAGTGCTGACTTTTCAGCCAGTTGCTGCTTTTTTTCATCATCGTAGTGAGCAAGCAAAGGAGTGTCTATTACGCCCGGGCTTACACAGTTAACGCGAATATTAAATGTACCAAGCTCTTGAGCAAGACTTTTAACCAACCCGCTCATTGCTGATTTCATACTTGCATAAACAACTTGCCCACTGCTTCCTTGTTCAGCCACAACAGAGCTTACCAGGACTAAACTGCCCTGTTTCGCTCTAAGCATCATTTTACTGGCGCTTTGACAAAGCATTAGTGCAGATTTTAAATGGACAGCGTATTGATCATCAATTTGCTCTTCTCGTACCATCATCAATGGCGCTTCAAGCATACTTCCCGCGCAATGGATAAGCCCTGACAATGAACATTTTTGTTGCTGCAAATAAGCAAATATTTTCTTTATTTCAGCAGGAACAGACGTGTCGGCAACAAAAACAATAACATCTGCATCTGGATAATCCGCTTTAAGCGCTTGCTGCGCTGCTTGTAAACGTTGTTCGTCCCGCGCTACCAATAATAGTTTTGAGTCATCCTCTAGCAGTCGCTTTGCCACCGCAAAGCCAATACCGCTGCTACCACCAGTGATCAATACTCGGCTGCTATTACTCGTCAAATGACACCCCATATTTTGATAGAATTTGTTTGGCTTTTAAAAACGAACTCATATCAATAATATCATCCGTATCAAGCATAATATCAAATTGCGCTTCTAATTCTGCTACCAGCATCATATGGCTCATAGAGTCCCATTTGGGATGCTCTGAATAGCTTAACTGGTCACATACTTCGTCTTGTTCGATTTCTAATACGCTAACAAACGCATCTGTCAGTTTATTAAGTGACACATTAACCTCGGTTTAAAAATGACTTAAGTTTAGGCGTTGCATGAAAATAGTCGTCATGAGTTAACGAAATACTGACTAACGCCTGGTTTGTTGGGTGGTCTGCCAATTGGTAGCCAAGTTGTTGATTATAGCGGATTGCCGCTGTATTTTCTCGCCTTACTTCTGAATATAACTCTTTAACATTTAACTCATTAAAAAGATAATCAATCAATGCAAGCGAAGGCGCAAAGGCAATTAAATTACCCAAAAAATGAGTGTCACTGATATAAATACCAATTTCAGCGCGGTTGGCGTTTTCAATCGGCTGATCTGACTTAACATTAATCACGCCTATTGGCTGCTCTTTGTAGTAAATAACAAAATGACGTTGGCAATTATCAACCAACATATTCTTAAACCAAATTTGGTGATCATCCCATGGGATAGATTGTTGGTTGGTCATTTGCTGACGCACATGTGGCATGTTGCGCCACTGCAATACACGCTCACAATCTTGTTCGGTTACCCGCTTTAATGTAACAGCATAATTTGCGATGTGCATATTATTCACCTAAGCGCTTTTGATGTACATGTAAATTAAGCTGCGCAATAGCTGGATGCTGTGCTAAAAAAGCCATTATATCTCGACTGCTTGCACACAGAAGATCATCAGGGTAGGCAGCAACTAGCGCTTCAAACATTGTAAAATCGGCAGGCTCATCAATACATAACCTCGCAGCACTACTGATATTAGTCAACGCTTTAAAGTGACCACATTTGAATAACTCAGGATGCTGATAGATGTAAGGTGTAACGTGTTCACGCTCATAGTCTTTAGTAGCCTGTTTAGCTGCATACCTAAGTGCTGCAACTGACATAATTTCTGCGTCAAATCCACGAATAAGATTGCCCGTATTAAGACTTGTATAGTCATCACCTTGCGCTAAGTGACTACTAACTAACTCATCAATCAATTTACTATCAACTAATGGGCAATCAGCCGTCAAACGAATAATACGGTCCTCGTTATCTAATGCTAATTCATCTGCCACTGTGTTGAAACGAAGCAGTACATTATCTTTGCTGCCTCTAATAACTCTAACGCCTCGTTGCTCGCAAAATGTGACTATCTTATTGTCATTTTCATTCTCGCTGGTCGCAATAACATGCTCAACCAATTTTGTAGCTTGAGTAACACGGCTGATGTGGTAGTCAAGTAACGACTTCCCCCCAACCTGTAGCAATACTTTTCCAGGTAACCGTGTTGAATCAAGTCGCGCTTGTGAGCAGGCTACAATCTTCATTGTGTTACGTACTCTAGTTTCATCGGTGTTCCTTTCGTTAACGCTTGTTTCGCAGGTTTACCAATTAATTCATCTAAATAACGCGGATGCAATCCCAAGCCAGGACGTACAGAACGCAGGTTTTGTTCGGTAAATAACTCGCCCTCTTTGATATCTTCTGCAATATAAAGTGAACGACGAAATGCAACATTATCTTGCTCGCTTTTTGCCAGTCTAAAACTAGGCTCACCCAGTGCGCTTTTGGTATTTTTAACCGCAGACACCATGCGAGAAAATTCATTTGGATCTAATGAAAAAGCGGCATCGACACTTGTTGTATCGTTCGCCATTTTGAAGTGCTTTTCAATAATACTGCCACCTAAGGCAACAGAGGCAATCGCAGCAGTATCCGCCAAACTGTGATCACTTAACCCTACAGGTATATCTAAATACTGATGTAAATAGGCCAAGGTTGAAAGATTACAATCAGCAATTGGAGTAGGATACCCACTCACGCAATGAAGAATAGCTAACTGCGTGCCACCCGCTTCTTTCACAGCAGTGACTGCTTCTTCAATCTCAGCGAGCGTCGCCATCCCCGTCGACATGATGATAGGCTTACCCGTTTTAGCAGCGTATTGAATCAGACCAATATCAGTAATTTCGAATGAGGCTATTTTATATGCAGGGCAATTTAAATCTTCGAGTAAATCAATTGCTGTTTTATCAAATGGTGAAGAAAACAAAGTGATGCCATGCTCTTTAGCTCGTGCAAATAATGCCTCGTGCCAATGCCAAGGTGTATGTGCTTCCTCATATAATTCATATAAGGTGCGACCCTGCCATAATTTATCTTTCACAACAAATTCAGGACCATCATGATCCAGGGTAATTGTATCTGGACGATATGTTTGAATTTTAATTGCACTTGCACCCGTTTTTGCTGCTGCATCAATTAGTTCAAGTGCTTTATTAATATCGCCACCGTGATTTCCTGAAAGTTCGGCAATCGTGTAAGGTTGATAATTTTCACCAATATCGACACCATCAATATTGATACTCTTGTGCAATTGCCCAACATCAAATTTTTTCATTATATTACTTCGACCATTATTTGATTAATCTAGCGCTTCAATAATGCGCTCTGCTGCCATGCCATCAATTGCCTGTTGGCTATAAAGTGACAACTTTCTCTTTTTATCGGCTGAATTAAGCAAAAATAGAGCCTGTTTTACCACATTAGCAAAGTCAGGCTGCTCACTTCTAAAATCTATGCATTGATAAGCCGCATTGTTTAGTGTTGAGTCTAATGCTTGAGATTGGTTATCAACCAAAACTAAAGCAATCGTTGGTACGCCTAAATACATTAATTCGTACAAACTCCCCCCTGCTGACGTAATAGCAATATCAGCTTCACTCATTAATCTAGCGAGATTTGGATAATCAATATGTAATTCAAATTTAGCATGTTGCTTTAACCTTTTGAGCAAAGTAAGTGTATTTTCTGAACAACTACTACTCACTGCAACAACGAGCTTTGTAATATCATTACTAGCAACAAGTTGTTGGCAAAGCTCGGGAGTCAACATTTTGACATCCGTACCACCTAAACTAATGAAGATACTCTTTTCAATAAAGCGTTCGCGCGCCCTATACGATTTAAACTCACTTCTTATTAGCCGATAATCTAAACTTTGTAACACCCTAGGCGCTTTATGAATTGTATCGACTACATCGCTAGGATTGACGATTAAATCAAATTCTAATGGCTCCTGATACGTGCCATCATCAAATATAACAAGTTGTTTTACGGTGTTTTTTAACTGAATTATTGTTTCGTTTGATAGAGCATAATCATCGACAATTAAAATATCGGCTTTTGATAGCATGGTTACAAGAGCGATTTCATCTACAGCACACTTTAGAACCACCCCCATCCCGCTGAGTTTACCATGCAATTGAGGGGCTAAATCACGGTAAAAAAGTGTGACCTTATGCTGTTTGTTAAGCAGCACTTCGATCAACGCTATTTGTCGCATTACATGCCCATAGCCAATTTGCTGGCTTGCATTTGCATAGATTGCTAAATTTAAAACTGCACTTACCTTCACTTAATTCGCCCATTAAATAGTCATAATATTTAGTTTAGGTTCACAAAACACCTTTCTTTAATAAAAACCACAACACATTGAAAATAAAACAAAAAAAACATGATACAATCACATTATGTAACGACCGCTACTATTATGATGGACTGAAATTTAGGCTCAAAATAGTTTAAGATGAATTTTGTCGTTCAATTAAATAATCATTAGAAGCAACTTTATGGTAACAAAATAGCCTAGGCCATTTAGAAAATTAAACTATTGCCGATAAATATTAACTGAGATTCAAATTGACACTCAATTGAAAGTTTAGCAATTAAAAACAACACTGTAACTTCTTGTTCTTTCTTAACTAGCTTTCAAACTGTGAAGAAATCAATTACTTTTAGAGAACAAAGCGTGATTTAACTTTTACCCTAAAAGTGTGTTTATTATCTAACATTAAAGTTTGAGTCAAATTGACAAAATGGCATCAAACATGCTTGCATGTTTGTATACTGTATAGCGCTAAAAAAAGAGAGAATTATGCTCAACGAAGCGACCAAAAGTAACCTTAGAAGAAAATCTTCTTATATCGACGATGTTCAATTTATTGATGATGTGCCTCTTTTTAGCTGGTTAGATATTAATATTACAGAGCTTTGCAACAGAAAATGTGAATTTTGCCCGAGAATTGATGATTCAATCTACCCGAACCAAAACCTACATATGTCTGTTGATATAGCAAGAAAAATTGGGCAAGAACTACTAGAATTAAACTATAAAGGTGTTGTTGTATTTTCAGGGTACTCTGAGCCTACTTTATGTCCGCACTTTGAGGAAATCATAGCCGCTTTTCCTAAAGAGATTCGCCTTGAAATGGTTACAAATGGCGATAAGTTAAAACCTCGCTATATACAAAAGCTAAAAGCAGCTGGGCTAAATTATTTCGTTGTAAGTATGTATGATGGCCCAGAGCAAATCGAACACTTTAAAAGTCTTTTTGCCGAATCTGGGTTATCTGAGAATGACTATATATTAAGAGATAGATGGCATACTGGTGAGGATGACTTTGGTTTAAAGCTAACAAACAGAGCAGGCACGATTCAAACAGGAGATCAACCTGAAATAATCCCCAACCACCCATGCTATTACACGGCTTACTCAATGACAATCGACTGGAATGGAGATGTATTACTCTGCATGCAAGATTGGAATAAGAAAGTTAAATTTGGAAATGTTGCCGGTCAAAGTTTATTAGATGTTTGGCAAGGGCAAGCATTCAATAACTATCGAAAGAAGCTTCTAAAAGGATCAAGAACATGTGACCCATGCCATAAGTGTAATACAGATGGCACTCTTCACGGGTACAAGCATAAAGAGCATTGGGAACTTAAACTATGACAAAAGAGCATTCAAATAATATAACTTTTGACCAAGTTCACACCAAAAAAAAGCAAATAAAGCTAAAAGATATGATGAGTCAGATTGCTGAGAGGATTTTAAGTCAAACGAAAAATTCAGAGTCTTTAGATTGCTGTCCAGTTTGTAGCAGCAAGAGTTTAATTGATTTCACTGAGAAATTTGGCTTTAATCTTGATAAGTGCTCAGAGTGCTCTCATATTTTTTGTAACCCTATGCCTAGCGAAGAGCAACTAGAGATTTATTATAATAGTGAAATGAAGGAGTTCGAAAATGAGTTTTTTGAAGAGTCTTTCGAAAATCGAGTTCCGATATTCACCAAACGTATTGAAAAAATTAAAAACTATATCTCGTCAGGTAAATTGCTAGATGTTGGGAGTGCAATTGGTATTTTTATTGAAGCCTTAAAAAGAGATGCTTCGTCCTTCCATATAACTTGTTGTGATCCCAGCGTAGATGCATGTAATAAATTAAAATCTCGCTATCCCGATATTGAGATATACACCACTCTTATAGAGAACTTGAATAACCCTCAGGCTTTTGATTTAGTTACAATGTGGGATACGATTGAGCATATACGTGATCCTATAGCTCTCTCTGAAAGTATCAGTGAAGTTCTTAGAGAGGATGGCTTTTGGTTTTTCTCAACTCCAAATACTTCAAGTTTCGAGTGGCAAATTGCAGGTACTGAGCATGTACAAATTTTGCCACCAGGACATATAAACCTGTTCAATCTTGACTCTATTAATGTCTTACTTGAAAAATCAGGATTTAAACTAGTCGATTACTTTACATTAAATGGCTCTTTAGATGTTTCATACGTACAGAAATTTCTGTTAGAAAACTCCAGCAACTCTATTGGAGAGTTTCTACAAACCCAAATTTATAATGAACAATTTGCGTCAGGCTTTTCTCAGTTACTAAGTGACTGCAAGTTAGCTGGTAATATTTTTGTTATAGCTCAGAAAGTAAGATGATTATGAACTATTCCCTCAGGCATGCTGGCTATGAGTCAAACGAAGATTCAAATCAAATAGTAAAAGCTGAAGGTGCATACCTTTATACTAAAAGAGGTCAAAGACTACTTGATTTATGTATGGCTGCAGGTTCTCAACTTCTAGGTCATTCTAACCCTGAAATTGTATCTGCAATACAAAGTCAGGTGAGTAAAGGCACTATTTACCTTTCAAACAATCAATATATACATGAGACTTGTGAACTCCTATCACAAGTAGTTCCCTCTGAATATTCAGACTATATATTTAGTAATAGTGGAACTGAAGCAACTCAAAAAGCGATAAGAATTTCTAGGTTAGCCTCAGGCAAATCATTAATCGCCTCATTTGAAGGCGGCTGGCATGGTTCAAATGAATGGACATTACATGATTCAGGCTCACGATTTGATCTAGATAAGCAAGCATTAAACTTTGGTATACCTACTTCTATTAATAGAGATAGATTAATTGTTCCTTATAATTGTGATAAAACTTTCGAAACTTTAGAAAGGCACAAAGAAAAGTTAGCTGCAATTATTATAGAACCGATCCAAGGCTCTAACCCACAAAAAAATATTTCTGGGTTTCTTAAAAAATTAACAGCCTTTTGTTCACAACATAACATCTTAATAATTGCGGATGAGATCATTTCAGGGTTTAGAGTATCACTCTCTGGCGCATCACCTAAATTAGGCTTGAAACCTGACATAATTACATATGGAAAATCTTTCGCAGGAGGCTTACCAGTTGGGCTTACTGTTATAAATGAAAAAGTATCTCAAATGAGTTTTGGGAATCCTGAAAATGCAGTGATTACAGGTGGAACATATTCTGCGAACCCTTTGATGGCTGTAGCTGCAACGGCAACATTAAAGCAGTTAATACAAAAAAATTATACTTCTTTTAATACTGAATCGGATACCTTTAAAAACACTATAAACTCCGAGTTACTAAGCAAAAACTTACCATTCAAAATAATTTCCAATGGCCCATTCTTGAGGCTTGCATTCACAGATAAACCTTTTAAGTCTCGAGCTGAGAGAGATAAGCTTGAAATGCCAGCTACTTTACAAAAAACGTTTAAGGACATAATTAAAAAAAAGGAGATTTTCTGGCCAACAAACGGAATTATTCTTCCTTCTTTTGAGCATAAAGAACCCGAACTCAGGTTAGCTAGAGAGGCCATAATATCAAGTTGTATTGAAACATGTGAGTTTTTGTAAAAATGAAAAGCCTATCTTTCAAAACTAAAACATATCGAAAGTATGCACCTTTTTTATTTAAATCATATGGTATGTTGTCAAAATTAAGCATACTATTTGGTCAATATGAAAACATCAGTCATAAGCAGTTACAAGAAATCAAGTGGGATAGATTTCTTTCGAGAATGTTCTTAAAGGAGTCTAGGATTTTAAAAGGCGAAGAATTTAAGGATTTTAATAATATTACAACCAAAGGCGATATTGCATATATACTTGGGTGTGGCGCAAGTATAAATGAGTTATCGGATAAAAATTGGTCACAAATAAAAGAAAACTATTCAATCGGTGTAAATTATTTCTATAACCACCATTTTAGTCCTGACATACATATTGTAGAACTAGGTAAATCTAGTGAAGCTTTCCGCTTAATTGAAAGCAAACTTATAAATAATTCTACAAGGCACAATGAATCAGTGCTTGTCCATATACGCCACCTGCTACAGAACCCAAATAGCTTAGAGCCTAATAATGCCTCTAGAATAAAGTTCTATTCCCCTTTGGTACTCAAATCCAGAGAAGAAAAATTTATAGAATCCTATTTAAAAAGACACTTCTTAGATAATAATCACCCGTTGATTCATCATGCTTCTAATTTAGACTGCGCTATACATTTTGCTTGTAAATTGGGATATAAAGACATTCGACTTTTGGGTGTAGATCTTGGGAATAGCGACTATTTTTGGAATCAACAAGATGACGAAGAGGGCATTTACTCCGGCGTAAGAGAGGCTGTTCGCAGAGACTATGAAATAGCTCAATGGAATCAAAATGTAACAAAAATCCATGCCAGTGCTGATAGAAAGATCACTGAGAAGTTAAATTGCTTAGATATAGTTACATATATCAATCTTATCGATAGAGTGGTGTTAAAGCCAAATGGGATAAAATTAAGTGTTTGTAATGAACAATCACTTTTATCAGATTACATCGCTACATCTTCAATTGAAAGTTAGGAAAATTATGGCTGATTCAAAGGATTACATTTTCAAAAATACGAATGGCAAACTAGACTTTATTGGTGATTTTGAAGGATTTTACCAAGCGGATGAAGACCCTTGGTGCCAAAGTGGCCAAGGTGATATGGCAAGATACTACCAAAAATCAAGACAGAGAATTCTCAATAAAATTGATAATAAAGAAGAAAAAAGCTTAATTATAGAAGTTGGCTGTGGTTTAGGACATTTTACAAACCAAATAAAAGTTCACCACCCGACATCAGAAGTCTTTGGTGTAGACTTAAGTCAAACAGCTATAATTAAAGCTCAAAAGTTATTTTCCGACCCTAACTTTTTCGTTTGCAACGCAAAAGAATTGTCTTCACAGTTTTCTAGAAAATCTGTAGATGTTGTAATTTTGAACCAGTTATTGTGGTATATAGTCGACGATATAGAAGAAGCTTTATCTTCTATTAGAGCAGTTCTTAAGCAAAATGGTTTACTTATTATCTCAAACGCCTTCGCTAGAGAACAAAAGTATGGGCTCGAAAAATTACCATATTTTGATGGAACTCAACGCTTCTTAGCAAATATGAATGAATGGCAACTAATAAGCGCAGAGTATTATGATGATAATGAAACTCATACTGACGGTCACTTCCAAATGAGACCTTTGCATGAATAAAATTAATGAGCCTCATTTTTTATTTTTTAGCTTAGGTCGCTGTGGTACTACCTTGTTCCAATCTATTGTTAACAGTCATCCTAGCCTCCATTTAAGTGATGAAGTTCACTGGTTTCCACATATGAAAAGTGCAGGACTTCAATATCACCGTTTTTTTGAGGTTGATGATATTTCAGCCCAACACTTACCAGCACCTTCATTGTGGTGGCAAGCTATAAAAGCATCCCACTCAATATTGTTTGATGATGTTAAAAGTAAAAAGTGGGGGCTTCAATTTATCGGCACAAGGAATATACCATACATAAAGGATTTAATAGCTCTCTACCCAAAAGCTAGAGTAATCTTGCTTTTGAGAGATCCCAGAGATCTTCATTTATCCCTATTGAGTACAGGTATTGGTCATTACAACTCTGGAAAAGATTTACTTAACATTACTAAAGTTGTAGAGGAAAGTGGAAATCCGTACATAACAATACAATATGAGCAGCTTTGCTCAATTCCTGAGCAAACCTTAAGAAAGTTATCAAATTTTTTAAATGTTAATTATTTCCAGAGTATGCTGTTCCCACTTTTGAAACGAATATCACATGCTCAAGATACTGCTATGAGTGAAGAGCAAGGAGTACATAAAAAAAATTCATCTGTACTCTCTAAATGGAAAACTAAAATTCCATCCATAGATCTAGCATTACAAAACTACCAATTTAATTATGTTAAAGAACTTGGCTATGAAGTATATGAAGATACCGCTTATCTGAGACTTCCCACAAGTATAGCTGAAATACACTTTATTTGTTGTGGTGCCGAAATAGAAAAAAAATCTACAACGCATACTTTAAGATTAAAATCTCTTGGTTGTATTTGCCTTATTTTTGACAAAAGTATTCAAAGCCTATCAAAAAACGAAGCAACATTAGAGTACAAAGGAAAAGAAATAAAAGGCAAAGTATTTGAAAATATAATAACTTTTGATCTAAGGGTAGAAAGTAATGACCTTAGAGTTAATAAAGTAGAACATTCAAACAACAAAGGAGCTCATAGCTTTCTAGACCTAATCCCCTTTAAAAAAGATAAAAGCTACTATTTATATAGTGCTGGTAGTGAAACTCTTCATTGTTTAAATGATTACTATCTAAATAAAATACTTCCTTTAAAAGGAGTTATTGATTTATCTCCTGCTAAGAAAAATGATTCAAGGTTTGAACTACCAATTTTATCACCGCACCTTCTCACCCCTGACAGTGATATAGTATTAATAACAACAACATACCATTACTTCTTTGCACGTAAAATGTTGGAAGAATTAGGCTTTACCTATGACAAAAACATCTTCTATATCCCATAAGTATACAATTGTAATATGTACAAGAAATAGGGTTAAGTATCTATCAAAAACAGTAGAGCAGTTACTAACATTAATTAACCAATCTAATGAATCAAAACTATTAATAGTCAATAATAACTCAACAGATAACACGGCTTCATATATAAAGTTTATTAGTGAAAAAAATGAAAAAATTGATTCTATAAATTGTACTGAGGTTGGTTTAGGCAATGCAAGAAATGCAGCTATAAGTCATTGTGACACAGAATGGATTGTCTACCTCGATGATGATGCTCTGGTAGCTGATGATTGGCTTATTCAACTTAATCGCATTGCAAGTACTTATCCGTTTGATGCTTTTGGGGGCTTATACACTCCTTGGTATGCCGAAGGAAAAAAAGCATGGTTTTATGATGAATTTGAAACCAACGTACACATGTTTCCAAAAGATGAGTCTGAAGGTATATTAAAAACTTCATATTTTTCTGGAGGTATTGCAGCTTACAAACTTTTACCTTTGAAGTCTGTTGGTGGCTTTCCTACTGACATAGGTATGAGTAATAATAAAATTAGCTATGGTGAAGAAATACATACTCAAAGAAACTTAGCTATGGCTGGATATAAACTTGGGTTTAGTAAACTATGGAAAATGATACATCTAACACCTTTGAAAAAACAGTCTTTAGTATGGTCATGGAAAAAACAGTTTGCCTTGGGAAGAGATTTTTGGGAAATATACAATAAGAAAAAGGATTATGAAAATTTAAAGAGATATTCTACTCAAAAGTTACATAAACTCTCTCCTTACGAGGATTTTAAAAAGTTTAGAAGCATTAATGCATGTGTTTATAAAATGGCAAGTATTTCATTTGTATTTGGGTTATTTTTTGGCTACATAAGGAAATAATATATTTATTAGATTTAGAAATACTCTAATCTAGTTTTTGGCTGATAACTGCGAACATCAGCCGCCATACTTTCATGGTGAAGATCAGTTACAGTAATAACACATTTAACATCTTTGGTTAAGTCAGTATTTAAAACATCATACCCTAATACATTTACTGAATTATGTGAGGATATGCGCTTATATTTATCAATAACACACACGACTTCTATCCCACTTTTTACCATCTGCTGTTCAATGTATCGGCTATAGCTATTCCAACCAACTAAAATTACTTTATTAAAATCATTCTTTTTACAAAGCCTTAGTATTCTAGTGTATCTTTTCCTAAACAAATAATGAGCTCTAAACTCAGACATAAATTCAAATGGATAAAAAACAAAAGCCAACACTTCATATTTATTAATGTAAATCAATGGTTTATTTGAAAATAATTTTTTAGGCAAAAGAATATTAAGCGCATATGCAGCCATAGCCTTAATACTAAAATAATTTTCTAGTTTTTTAATAAATGAGCAGGAGAAATCATAAGCTAGACTTGTAGACACCTTCCCTTCTTCAGAACCATCTACATGCCTTAGAGTAAGGGCTTCTTCTATAAATAAAACGTCATCACAGTTGCTTAAAGCGCGAATGGCAAAATCCCAATCTTGATGTCCTGTTAGGCTATCATCGAATCTTATAAGCTTTGCTAAATTACTTTTGATACAAATACAGCTAGATTGAATGCCTGACTTACCTTGATTACTAATGAAAGTATATTCAGCTACAGACTGATCCTTACAAATTCCTTTAACTGGCAAAGGTTCTCGAGCTTTGCCTGCTATGACATTTCGATATTGGTTATAAAAAAATTGACATTGAGGATTATTTACATGTAATGACCTTATTCTATCAAGTTTATCTATTTCCCACTCATCATCAGAATCCAAAAAGCAAATAAATTCAGCCTTAGCGTTATTAATACCTACGTTGCGCGCGTATGCACCATTAACATTGTTTGGGTAAGTTATCAGTCTAACATTTATCTCAGCATAGTTTTTTATTAAACACTGTATCTTTTTAGTATATTGCAGTTCAGAGCCATCATTTATGATTATTACCTCTTCAGGTTTATATGTTTGAGAAGCAACTGAATTTAAGGCCCTCTCAAGCTCTAACACCCTATTAAATACTGGAATTACAACAGAGAATAGCATACTTGCCTATAATTCCTTTTTTCTACCAAGTAATAAAGAGAATACACCACTATTACCTCTTTCTATTTTTCCGGTCTTGTTATCCAGCTGCATAAACTCATCGATAACTTCAAAACCACAAGATGTTAAAAGGCCACAGATTTCTTCGCTTGTGTAATGCTTTACATGGAAAGGAAACATATGCTTATCAAAAGGCATATATGTCTCATTAGGTGTTGAAACAATTAATAGCCCACCCGGCCTTAAAAGTTGAAAGTATCTATTTAATAACCATTTATCAAAAGTGATATGTTCAATTGTTTCAAAAGATACAATTACATCAAAACTTTCATTGTCTACTTCTGACCACGTTTTGACATCTTCACATAAATACTTAATTTTCTCATGCTGATAATATTCTTTTGCATAGTCAATAGCTCCAGAATCTACATCTACAGATGTTACACTGGCATCTAGCGAGTTTGCCAAAATCCAAGAGCCGTAACCAATTCCGCATGCTAAATCAAGAATATTTAGCGTTGCATTTTTTTTAAGCGAAATCTTGTTCTTCAGAAAGTCAGCTGCAAATTCATATCTATTGAGATGGTCAGGTCTAATATTATCCAATGAGGTTGATATTTGACGTTCACCTTTATTCATTGTTTTATTAGCAATAGCGTTCAAGCAGCCAGCATTTGAAGTAACTTGCACATCAGTAAAACCAACCCTCTCTAACAAAAACTTCAATCTTGCTTTAGAATAACAAGAGTGAAAGCTATTCAACAATTTGTTGTCATAATTTTCTAACATAGGATTAGTGTTATGCTGCTCTCCAAAAATCCCTTTAATGCTGCTACTTGCTGCAGAGTGTGGATTACGGATTTCAGCTTCCTTCCAAGTAGCCTCCTGCCATAAGCTAACTACATAATCAAAATCAGGGACATTTAACTCCAAAGTACCACCAATATTCAGTGCATTATGGAGATCATTTAGACACGAATCAGCTTCCATGTTAGTTAAATATTGTAAATGATTATCGCTTACTATTTTCCCACAATTTGAGATGCTTTTCGAGACATGCCATGCTAGTGTTGTGAACAATTCAGTAGATTCATTTTTTATAATTGTAACCGTACTTCTTGAAGCATATTGTATAGTGATTGAATTCATTTTTAGCTCAACGTATTCCAGTAAAATTTGTAAACCTATCTAAATACTCAGCATTGAATCGAGTATCTTTTATGTTTTTTTGCCTGCTTAGCATAGCAGCTACAACATCCTCCATCGTTGCAGCTTTATGATTTAATAAACACTCGCCCTCAGCAATTACCTTCTTTCCAAAAAGCACTGCTTCGAATAAAACCCCTGAGTTAATTCCATGTACAAAAGAGGAGTTTACGATTAATTCCTTCGTATCTAAATTAGAAAGGATTCCATGGTTAAAACGATACTTATTTTTATACATATCTTTTGGGTGAGCTTTAAAAATCAATTTTTTTTGTGGATAAAGCTTTTCTATAAAATCAATAAATTCTTGCATTCCTGATTTAAATCTAGAGTAATTTTGCAGGTTAGAGTCTGACTCGATTTGCAATGGCACAAAAACATAGCCTTCATTCTTGCCTTTATAACCCTTAAAAAAATGTTCACGCACAGTTTTCATAACTTTATAGTCATGCGTATCAACCCAACTTAAATCATCATGTAATAATTGTGAGTTAAAGTTAACGCCTCTTTTATCAAAATAGTAATTTTCATGTTGAGGAAAGTGACCGCATTCTGAATATGTAACTAATAAGCCCAAGCTGCTAATTTTAGACTTTAAACTTAAAAAATGAGGAGTTTCACCATTCCATAAAATAATAGCCTTAGCACTTTTTAACTCTTCTTCAGAAACGTACTCCATTGGATGCCTTGAAACTAAATGAATACCCTGAATATTTAACCATTGATAAAAGTTTCCCAACCACTTTGCTAAAGGAAGTTTAGAACCAACGGAAAAAAACAAAACATAATCAGATGTAATTTCTTTCAAATGATTAAAACAATGTGTTTTGTTGTTGAAAACCTGTACATCATTAGAAACATCTATAAAACTAACAAGAGTGTTAAAGTGTGCATTAAATTTATCTATTAACTGAACCTGGTAAACGTCAGATCCTAAAACTATATTTTCTGAAAGGTTGGAATCATACTGCTCAAAACCTAAAACAGGAATACCATACTGCTTATCATGATGGTGAGGTGTATTGAGGTCTAAAATTACATGTGGGCGAGGTAACGTAGTATTTTCTAATAACTTTAAAAAACTCTCAGTAAACCTTCCAGTACCTACAATCACATAACTATCTGGGAGGTCATTAATACTAATTGATGTTAAGTACATTATAGTCTCTCCTTCAGAATATTAAATGTATCTAGAGAGTTCTTTATCGCATCATCCATATTAAAATATTTGTACTGAGCTAAGCGACCTACTAACGTTAAATTTTTATACTTTTTTAATTTTTTCAAATACTTTTTATGCAAAAGCTCATTTTCGTCATTAAAAATAGGGTAATAAGGAATATTTTTACTAGGATTTTCTCTGTTATAGTCTTGTGGGTATTCTTTGACTATTGTGCTACCAACGCTCAGCTTCGTTTGCTCTTCTGGCATTATATGCTTAAATTCAGTTATTCTGGTAAACGCCTCGTCATTAGGGTAGTTGACGGTAGTAGTTGGTTGAAATTTTTCACGACTATGATGTTCAAACTTAAATTTGAGAGAGCGGTAAGGAAGCTCCCCTAAAGTAAAATCAAAAAGCTCATCTAGCATTCCAGTATAAATAACTGGGTCATTAAAGGGCTTACCATCAAATATAATAGTATCCTCACTAAATTTTAGCGTGAGAAGGTTTTTAGCATCTACACTGTTATCTACTTTAATATTTTTATGTGCTAATATATTTTCAACCAATCCAGTATAACCATTTGCAGGAACGGCTTGGTATTTATCGTGAAAGTACCTATTATCTCTTGAAATAACGACAGGCACTCTTGCTGTTACTTCTGGTGAGATTTCGTCAGGATTACAGCCCCATTGTTTACATGTGTAATTTACAAATAGCTTATTATATATAAACTCAGATAGTTTTTTTAATTCTAAGTCATCTGTCCTTAATAACTCTAAAATTGGTATCTTTGCTCCAAACTCATACCTTTCGAGCAAGCGCTTAGTAAGTTCTTTAGCATGACTTTCTGGAAAGAAGGCATCTATTGAGTTTAAGTTAAATGGAACGGGTGCTAATTTTCCATCAATAAAACCTAGAACTTGATGTTCATATGGGTGCCATTCAGTAAATTTATTTAAGTAACTCCAAACATCTTCATGGCTAGTATGAAATAAATGTGGGCCATATTGGTGAATCCTAATGCCATTTTCATCTAATTTATCGTAACAATTCCCACCAATATGAGCTCTTTTTTCAAGAACTAAAACACGATACCCTTTTTGTGAAGCGAACCTTTCAGCCATTACAGCTCCAGAAAAGCCAGCGCCAATAACTAATACATCAAACTCTCTGCCTTTCCAACTAAACATTATTATCACCCATTATTTCTGGGAATAACTTTTGCAAAACTAGCTCGGGATGCTCTCTGTTAGCAAAAGCAAAAGTATGTCTTTTATCGAAGAATACTTCTTGCAGACCTACTGGTTCTATATATTTTTGGAAACGCTCAAAATCACGAAGCTTTAAAAAATACAATGCTGTTGCAAACTGGTGATGGGCAATACCTTTATCAATTACCTCTTGAACAACTCCAAATTTACTCGCATTATTGACAGCTAAGATTTGATCATTCATGGATTGAACCCTTCTATGAGGGTTTTTCCTCGTTTGGCCACCAAAACTTTGGTTGTGGATTCGATACCGTCCATATACTTTATCTATAAAATCAACTGTACCACCTATATGTAGAACGTTCAGTATATGCCATGGGTAATCCAATATAATCTTACAATTCTCTTCAATAGCATTCATCAGGTTTTCATGCCTGCGGAAAATAATTGAACTAGCATTTGCAAAACAACCATACTTTATAAGGTGCTCCACCGTCGCACGTTGAGGCACGTATTTTGCGTTGTAAAAGCCTTTTGAATATAAACCTAGTGTTTCACCTGTATCTGAATCAAACACCTCTGCTTCATGATAAGCCAAGGCACATGAAGTGTTATCATCCATATAGTCAACTAATGCTTGTAGTTTTCCAGGTAATGCAACATCGTCACCATCTAGGTAAGCTATATATTCACCAGTTACAAGTTGAAGCAGTTCTTTTTGAGTTTTTGCTAACCCCAAATTTGAGCTATTTTTTATGACTTTTAAGTTTGTGTACTCTTTAGAATGTTTTTCTAATAATCCCCATGTCCCATCAATTGAACAGTCATCTATACAAATAACTTCAAATGAAAATGATGTAACCTGTTCAAGCACACCGAGCAAACACTCACTTATGTATTTTTCAAGATTGTACGCAGGTATAATAACACTTAATTTCAAAAAGCTACTCTCCAATTAACCTTATAAATATAAGCCTTTAAATTTAAAAACAGTTCACTTTAAAAAAGTAGCAAGGTATGACTTGAAAGATAAAAATATCTTTAGATTTACTAAGGTAAAGTCATCAACATTTTTAAAGGCATATCTAATTTTCTCTGATTTATTTCCTCATATGTTCATAGAAAGCCCAGTCACACTTCGCCAAAGGTTCAGCCTTCAAGTGCTCAATAATTTCAGTTAAATACGCTTTCCAAAGCTCATTAACTTGCGCAAAAACACCTAAGCACTCAACCTCACTTTTGTACTTATACAATACAGTAATCATCGGGCAGTGATAATAAAGTAAGCTACCTTTAAATATTTGAAAAATATGGCTATATACACTTCCTCTAAAAGAGTAAAGGTATCTCTGTTGTCTTTTAATTACTTCATTGGCTTCTGCGACTGTTGAAAAATCAGATTTTGCCATTCCAAGAAGCTCTTCCCCAACTTCTATGGCTTTATCGATAAACACATCACTCTCTTTAATATTATTTATGGGCAGTAACTTAAATTTATCCTTGATTTCATTGATGTACTTTTCTTTCTCCAAATCACCATGTAACTCCATAAGATCTTCTACATGGGTTTCATTAGCCCCTTTGATAACAGCTCCATTACCAACATTGTATATGGAAGCACCTGGTTTATACTCTATAAGATCTTCGAGTTGCTTAACTGAAGTAGCGTAAATACTGTTACTCTTAACTGTTTTGTTAAAGTTACCTGGAAGAAGGTGTTCACCTACTTTTGTTGGAAAGTATCTAAACTCAGTCTTTTTTTCGTAATTGTAGATACTGTATTTCGAATGATGCTCAGTTTCTACAACACCATTATCAACACCAAAGAGATATATATCTTTGAAGCCAAAGCACAAGGCAAAAGATAGCCCTGCATTTGCAACATTTGGATTCGAAAATGGAGCCGTCATATAGCTACCTAACCCATGTAATGCTAGCATTATATTTATAAAATCAGTTGCAGCCTCATTCCCTTTCAACGCAAGACCAGCCCATTTATACAAATCGACTGTATCAGGGTATACAGTGTTCAGTGCCAATAAGTTTATTTCTTTGAAAACGTCTAAACTAGCCATATCAAGTACAGCTTGATAGTTTCTATATGGACGTTCAACTAATATATGAAAATCAGCTTTAATACCCATACTGGTTAATGAACCAAGAGCCGTGCCACAAGCAAAAATAATTGCCTTCTTATGATTATTTTTTAAAAACTCTTCAGCTTCATCTAGTGAAGGTCCATTACCTACAATAAATACTGGCAAGTTTTTTAATGAATCAATTTTTGCTGCTTGAGCATCAAAGAATGGTGTATTTTTTTTCAATAACTGAAATGAATGCGCTAAACCAGTAATTGCGTCGTTATAGAAACCAAATCCAAATTGGAAGCGGAAATAATCTGAATAAAACTTCGCCATTAAAGCCGATAAAGTTTCGTCCTTGTAATGTTGGAAACAAAAACTACGTACAATAGAATACGCACCAATATCTTCGACAACCAAATTTATATCATTTATAAGCTCTTGTTCTGTAGAGCCTATATGCAAAAATAAACAATTTCGATTTTCATCAACTTTTTGAATAATAGAAAACCAATCTATACAATAAAGGCTAGCATAAAAGACTTCAAAATCAGGCTCTACAATGAACATATAATCAAACGTCGTATGCTCAATTAGCAACTCAATTTGATAACCTAAACCAAGACCAAATAGTAATGCTGTTGGAAATTTATTCGGTAAACTTTCCAATAATTCAGGCTCGCCTTCAACCTTCATCTCGTGCATAAGCTTTCCTAAGCTTTGCATATATCTGATATGCAACCTCAAATCTGTATTATTTGGGTTGTACTTAGTGTACTCAGTTAAAGTAAAAACTGGGTTTTTAATTGCTTCTGACACCTGCTTGCTTACTTGCTCAAGTGGATTTTCATCATACAATGGTAATTTTTTGCCTTTTGGCACAAAATTGCCATGACCAGACTTAGTCACATGAATACAAAAATCTTCTCTCGGTTGAAACTCCTGAATCGCTTTAAATACATCTGGGTAGTATTGTTCAAAGGCTGCGAGGTTTTTAGAAAATCGTTCATTCGCTTCAATAGCAAACTTTTGCTCTCTTAGCTCATGTGCTTGAGCTTCAGTTAATCTTTGCTCGAGCTGTTTAAATTCTTCGTTAAAATTTTCTGGGAGGGTCATAAGTAGTATGCCTATTTCAGTTGGTTATAGATCCCAACCTTTTTTTTATTTTTTACAAGTGTAGATAATTCTTGCTTAGTTTGCTCTTTCTTTTCAGCTGTGTCTTTACAGAGCTTTATCAAACGAGAGTTAATAGAAGTGAGCACTTCTTTTTGCTGTTCAGTGAGAGGGTCTTCCGAATCGAAAATAGACTCTAAGCTAGTGGTAAGCTGCTGAATACGAGAGCTAGATTCATTAATATCTAGCTCATTTAAGTGTTTTTCTAGTTCAGATAGAGTTAACTCAATTTGCTCTAATTTAGCTTGCATGAGCACTATTTTCAGCAAAGGTTTGATTGCGTATATCAACAGGAATTGCATCCCATGCTGATTTAATCTCTTTTAATAAACCAGAAACTTCATCAATGATGCTAGTGTCATTTTTAACGCTTGCATCAATTAGACGATCAATCATATAAGAATACAGAGCGTATAGATTTTCAGTAACCTCACCGCCTACTTCAAAATCTAAACAGCCTCTAAGCGCTTCTAAAATTGCGGAAGCTTTAGATAAATGCTCGCTTTTAGCTTCTAAGTGCTTCTTGTCGATTGCTACTTTTGCTAAGACCATCTTTTCAATTGCACCTGACATAAGCATCTGAATAATTTCGTATCTGTCTGCGCCGGCGACTCGCGTCTTTAGCGCTTCTTTTTGATAGTTTTTTACTCTGGCGTTATACATAGTTCACCTTTGGTCTTAAATAATAAATTTAAATTCGCTTATTTAGGTTTCGAAAAGCCTGGTAAGCTTGAAAGCTGGGCACTTAAATACGTTTGAGTAGATTGCATTTGCGCAAGCAAAACATCTAAGCCCGAATACTGCTTTCTTAAACGCGCTTCCAGTGATTCCATTCGAAACTCATGATTTATAACATCATCTTCTAATTCGTCTAGTTGCGAATTTAACGAATCCTCACGTTGCTTCATTATACCTTTAGAATCAACATAATTATCTAGAAGTGATTCTAATTGCTTAGCAATTCCGTTTTCACCTGCAAAAGCCTTGCCAATATCGTCATAATTTTCATCCATTGCTTCATTTAAGCTACGGACAAGACTAGACTTTTCAAGGTATCCATCCTTGTTGACTGTCAGGCCAATATCAAAAATACTTGTAAAGGGACCTGCATCAGTTAGCTTTGTAGCTAATGTGCTTGATAATTGTGAATCAAATGAGCGAATTGTCGAATCTGCATTTAACGGTTTACCAACACGTGTTTGCAAACCAATTTGGCCAATTAAGTTGTTGTAATTAGTTATAAGTTCATCAACCAATTTGGTAACACTGTTTCTATCAACTGCAACAGATAGTTTTGCGGTTTCTCCGTCAACGCTTTGGCGTTTCGCTACAATTGTCATATCTTGAACAGCGTCTTTGAAGGTGTTTGTATCATTTGTGATGGTAATACCATCCACTTTGATCATCGCACTAGAGGCTTCGTTTCCGGCTGCAATAGCCATTCCGCCTGCAGTGACCCCATCATTTGCCAGTGTCGAAACCTTATCAAGTTCGGCATTATCGTTTGTTATTACAAGGTCATTACCTGTACCACTTACCGATGAAGTGAGTACAAGTTTTGATTCTGTGCCGGTATTCACGATATTCGCGGTCACACCAAAGTTGTCTTCAGAATCATTTATTGCATCACGTAAATCTGCAAGTGTAGCGCCAGCTTCTAGAGTTAGGTCAAAGCTTTTGTCACCCGCAGCAAACGACAACGTTCCGCCTGACGCACTGACAACGTCATCAGTTGAGGTAAATAAACCATCATTAGATGTAACGCGACTACCTTGTGCAAGCTCCAGTACTTCAATTTTAAAGTCACCTGGAGTAATTTTTGATGTAGGTGTAACTGAAATAAGATCACCGTCATCACTTGCCGGTTGTTGAATATTGGCAATACGCTTATTGAAGTTATCGATATCTGCTAGTTTTTCTATGGTGTCTTGCAGTTTAGACATTGCAGATTTTACTTCTCCTAACGAAGATAGCTCAACCTGTAACGTTTCTTCTTTTTTTGCAAACGCAGCTAATTTAGGGGTATTCTCAGCATCAAGAGTCGCACTGATAATACTTTCAAGATCTAATCCAGAGCCAACCCCTGCGGATGTGATTAATGGCATAATAATACTCCCAAATTCTAATACTGCTAAGCGGTTCTATTGAACAACAAACCTTTATTGGTTAGTTTATCGGCAAATTCTTCCAAAGCTTTAGCAACTTCTCGAAACTCTTCTGTCGGGATCTCTCGGATCACTTCATCGTTTTCTTTATCCAGTACTTTTATGATGGGTGGATCACCAAGTTCATCAAATTCAAAAATTAAATTAGTTGACGTTACTGGTATGTAATCATTTAACTTTTCTAGATTTTGCTTAACTTCAGCAATCAGATCTTTTTTATCTTTTTGCTCAGCTTTGGCTGCCGTATCTATATCTACTGGCTCCCTACCAGCAAGTTCCGTGCCTTTAACTAGCTTCGAGTCATTTAATTCAGCTTTTAAATTAGCTGCCCCACTCGCTGTTGATAGGTTGTCACTAGACCTTTGTGTTGAATTAAGATCTATCATAATCGCACCTCAAAATGTTCATAGTCAAAAGTATAAGCCACTTCAGGAAAAAATGCCTAAGTCCAAAGTGGCTTATAAATCAAGTAAATTAGCCTAGTAATGAAAGCGCTACTTGAGGACGTTGATTTGCTTGACTTAAAATTGATTGGCTAGCTTGTTGTAAGATTTGCATCTTCGTTAAGTTAGCTGTCTCTTGAGCAAAGTCTGTATCTTGAATACGTGATTTCGCAGCACTTAAGTTTTCAGCAATATTTGATTGGTTACGAATTGTAGATTGGAAACGGTTTTGCACAGCACCTAGCTCTGCACGTTTCTTGTCAACAACAGCAATTAAAGAGTCCATACCTGCAAGCACTGCTTGTGCATTTGCTTGCGTAGATACACTGATACCACCCGCTGTAAATGTCGTTGCAAAATCTAGTGATGCAGCTGTAACTGAGCTATCAATTGCACTGATACCTTCAGCTAGCTCTGCTAGTGTATTACCTGTCACGCCTGCAGCAACACCCGCAATACCAGAAATAGTGAAACCACCATTTGCTTCTAGGCTATTTGTTGTTGCACCTACAGTTTGCATACTGAAGTTGATAGTTTGTACTGCATCAGCACCTACTTGGAACTTCGCATCATAGCTACCATCAAGAAGGTTTTGACCACCAAATGTAGTATCTGCAGCAACACGGTTTACTTCTGAAGAAAGTGAACGGATTTCTTCTTGTAGTGCTAAGCGGTCTTCGTCGGTATTTGTACCATTTGACGCTTGCTGTGCAAGTGTACGCATACGTTGGAACATTGACGTTACTTCGTCAAGTGCACCCTCAGCAGTTTGCGCTAGTGAAATACCATCGTTAGCATTTCGGTTACCTTGATTTAAACCATTAACTTGGCTAGTTAAACGGTTAGCAATCTGCATACCTGCAGCATCATCTTTTGCACTGTTAATGCGTAAACCTGAAGATAAACGCTGAAAAGATGTATCAAGTGAATTGCCAGATTTCATTAACTGGCGTTGTGCGTTCAATGAACTCACATTAGTGTTTACGTATAAAGCCATATTAGCCTCCGCTTTATCATTTTATAGCTAAACAGCGGGATACCCCTACCCTGCTATTTAACCGACTTAGAGTCCTAGATTTATAGTTCTCTAACTCAGTTATCGTCTGATAAAGCGAAAGCTTTAGCTTTATTTGTAAATTTTTAACTTTATTTTTTAACTTTAACCTTGTAATAAGCTTAAAGCAGCCTGAGGTCGTTGATTTGCTTGACCTAAAATTGTTTGGCTTGCTTGCTGTAGAATTTGGTTTTTAGTTAATGCAGCCGTTTCTGCTGCGAAGTCAGCATCTTTGATTCGCGATTTCGCTGCTGACAAGTTTTCTGAAATGTTAGCCTGGTTACGAATAGTTGATTGGAAACGGTTCTGCACAGCACCAAGCTCTGCACGTTTTTTATCAACAACCGCAATCAGTGAATCCATACCTGCAAGCACAGCTTGTGCATTTACTTGGGTCGAAACACTGATACCATCAGCTGTAAACACTGACTCAAATGTTAAAGAGGCCGCTGTTGTTGTACCATCAATAGCACTAATACCTGCAGCAAGTACATCGTAATCTTTACCACCAACTGCAGCAGCGATACCAGCGATACCTGAAATAGTGAAACCACCATTCGCTTCAAGGCTATTCGTTGTAGCACCCACTGACTGCATGCTGAAACCAATAACTTGCACTGCATCAGCACCCACTTGGAAGCTCGCTGAGTAACTACCATCAAGTAAGTTTTGACCACCAAAGGTTGTATCTGAAGCAATTCGATTTACTTCAGCAGATAATTGACGGATCTCTTCTTGAAGAGCTAATCGGTCTTCATCTGTATTAGAACCATTGGCAGCTTGTTGCGACAGGGTTCTGATACGTTGGAACGTTGAAGTAATTTCGTCTAACGCACCTTCAGCAGTTTGTGCCAAAGAAATACCGTCATTTGCATTTCGGTTACCTTGGTTAAGGCCTAGGATTTGTGATTGCAAACGGTCAGAAATCTGTAGACCAGCAGCATCATCGGCAGCACTATTAATACGAAGACCCGATGACAGACGCTTAAATGAAGTGTCTAAATCTGTACCAGACCGATCTAACTGTCTTTGTGCATTTAATGCGCTAACATTAGTATTTACATATAAAGCCATAATAAACTCTCTTCTTATCTGTCAAAGTTAAGTCACTTTAAAAGTGTTTTGACAAAGTGGCTTACTAGGCGGCAATTCTAAGTTGCCTAAGGCAAAAAGCTGCCACTTTGCGTGTTAGTTAGTTAACTTGAATTAAATAGAGCAATAAATAGGCCAACTATTGATAAAATAGTAACAGAATGAAAAAAGGCTCCTAAAAGGAGCCTTGAAAGAGATAAGTTGAGAGTGGGTTAAATCAACACAAACTATGGCACAGTCTGTGCTTAGTATTTTATGTTCTTACAAATGTTAGAACACTACTGTCAGGATTTTGAGCGCCTCCGCTTTATAATCCGATCTTAGCGCCTTTGTTAATACCCCATTAGACAAAGGCGCTTTTCTTTTGAGTCAAAGTTTTGACTTCACTTCAACTCAAGTTCCCAACTATTAACCTAGTAAGCTTAATGCCGCTTGAGGACGTTGGTTTGCTTGGCTTAAGATTGTTTGGCTAGCTTGTTGTAAGATTTGCATCTTAGTTAAGTTAGCTGTTTCTTGAGCGAAGTCAGTATCTTTGATACGTGATTTAGCAGCACTTAGGTTTTCAGCAATATTCGATTGGTTACGAATTGTTGATTGGAAGCGGTTTTGTACCGCACCTAGTTCTGCACGTTTCTTATCTACTACTGCGATAAGTGAATCCATACCTGCTAGTACAGCCTGTGCATTTGCTTGAGTAGATACACTGATACCACCCGCTGTAAATGTCGTTGCGAAATCTAGTGATGCCGCTGTAACAGAGCTATCAATTGCACTGATACCTTCAGCAAGTTCAGCTAGTGTATTACCAGTTACACCTGCAGCAACACCCGCGATACCAGAGATAGTGAAACCGCCATTTGCTTCAAGGCTATTCGTTGTAGCGCCTACCGTTTGCATACTGAAGTTAATTGTTTGTACTGCATCAGCACCTACTTGGAACTTCGCGTCGTATGTACCATCTAGTAGGTTTTGACCACCGAAAGTTGTATCACCTGCAACACGGTTAACTTCTGCAGAAAGAGAACGCATCTCTTCTTGGATTGCTAAACGGTCTTCATCAGTGTTTGAACCGTTTGCTGCTTGTTGTGCAAGTGTACGCATACGTTGGAACATTGATGTTACTTCGTCTAATGCACCTTCAGCTGTTTGTGCTAAAGAGATACCATCATTCGCGTTACGGTTACCTTGGTTTAGGCCGTTAATTTGTGATGTTAAACGGTCTGAAATTTGTAGACCTGCCGCATCATCTTTCGCACTATTGATACGAAGACCTGATGATAAACGTTGGAATGAAGTGTCTAGTGCATTACCAGAATTCATTAATTGTCTTTGTGCGTTTAATGAACTAACATTTGTATTTACATAAAGTGCCATGATATTTCTCCCGAAGTAAACTTATCATTTACTCTCAAACTTACTCTAATTAAGCGGTAACTGTTATTTGCTACGCTGCTTGGTTAATTAAGTTATCGGTCCGGTCAAAAAATCCTTTAGCGAATTTTTAAACAATTTTTCATTTTTTATTTAAATCACTGTATTTAAATGAAAATTAATTTTAAAAATCTTTATCAATCATTTTAGAGTAGCTAAAAAATAGTTTTAGAAATGTATTGTAGACGTTTAAAACTTTATAAATATTTCGCTCAAAAGGCTCTTTGGTAGGTAATTTAAAGCAGGTTTTAAAGGTTAAGCCCAAAAAATGAGCTTAACCTAGATTAATTATAGATAATCAAACAAAGAAAGATTGGCTAAACGACCGAATGTGGCCTGCGATGCCTGCAGTGCAGTCTCTTGTTTAGTAAGCTCTGTAATTGCTTCAGCCATATCAAGCTCAACTAACTCGGCTTTTGCAGCTTTGTTGTTAATATCAAGATCGCTATTAGACTCTTCAATTTTCTTTGCTGTGTTTAAACGGCCACCTAAACCGGCTTGAACCAGAGATACTTGGTTTTTAGCATTATTTAGCTGTACAACAGCATCGGCAAGCACCTGATCAAACTCTTCTTGCGTTAAGTTCGGCGCTGTAAGGCCAGCAATTAAATCATCTAAGGTATTAAGGGCATTCTCTTTTTGTGGTGCTTCTAGGTCTACATCAACTTGCCCGTTAGCAACAGGGTCAATAGTGACTTGCATTCCTTTAAAATTAATTTTGCCTTCATCAAAGCTACCGCTGCCAATTGTTACACCCGCTTGCTGTACCACGTAAGTATTTGGTGTACCTGTGGTGGTAATAAAGCTTAATGTATTTGCATTCGCTGCTGCAGCCGGATCAGCATTGTAGTTAGATTTATGGAAGCTATCAAAATCGCCCTGCTCTGTGACATAAATTTTAGAACTTGTGATACCACCTGACACAGTACCGTTATTTGACGCTACATTTAAACGGGCATTTACTTTTTCGAACGTATCAAAACCATTATCACTCGACTTTATTTCTACACCTTCGGCCACTTTAATTTTGTGCTGACCTTGGTCACCACCGTATTCGTAACGACCTGATGCACTGTCATAGCTATAAGTAGGCGTGTTATCTTGGTAACCAGAAAAGATATATTTTCCGTCTTCCGTTTTTGCATTCATTAAATCAAGCACCGTACTTTGCAATGCTTTAACTTCTTCAGCAATACCTTCACGGTCGATATCACTATAAGCACCATTACCTGCTTGAATAGATAATGTATAAGCAGATTCAAGTGCGCCTTTGATGTTTTGCAGCACACTTTCTTCCGTCGTTAAACGACTATTCAGCATAGTGATATTTTTTGTGAACTGTTCATTACCTTGAATGCGGTCGCTATAAAGTAACGCACGTGCAGTTGCTGAAGGATCATCCGCAGCAGTTAATACGCGCTTTTGGGTATTAACCTGCTCTTGTGCTTTATTAACATTTTGCTGTGAGTTAAGAATAGAATTAAGGTTATTCTTATACATCATGTTATTTGAAATACGCATAATTACCTCGCCGCACTTAATAAGGTGTCAAAAATAGTACGTGCTGTTGCAAGTACCTGCGCTGATGCCGCATAAGACTGCTGAAAACGAAGCAGGTTTGCCGCTTCTTCATCAAGGTTTACACCAGATAATGACTCGTACCAAGCTTCAGATTGATCAGCCAATGCGGTAAAGGCCGCACCATTGGTTTGCGCTTGACTCGTAACAACACCAATATCAGTGACAATGCCAGAGTATGCTTGGTTGAATGTTTTATGATTATCAGCGGTGCTGCTTGCTTCAACATTTTGACGCACTAAGTCGCCAGTTTGTAAGCCTGCCAGTAATAAACCATTACGATTATCATCAAAACCACCTGTGTTAAATTCAAGCGTAAAGGTATCGCCGGTAGCAGGTGTGCCTTCTATATTAAAGTCAAAACCGTAGCTATCATATGGCGCCCCTGCTTGCGCAAGAATATTCTCTGCCGGAGGTGTGATTGTAAAGGTGCTAGTACCGTTACCGTCTGTGATTTGATACTCGTTAGCATTCGCTGTTTTTACTAATGTTATATCGCTATTAGCCAAACTAGGTGGAGGCCCCACTGTTATACCCGTCGAGTTTGCTATGTCAGTAACCGTACCCGGCGAAATATTAGCGTCACCGGTATTGTTTATATCATTTTGAGTACGTATGGGCGAAGCAAGCGCTAAGTCTTCAGGACGCTCAGTTGCAAGCTCTAACGTTGTTGCTGCTTGTGAGTTAAGCTTCACCATAAATTGGTCACCGGCATTTGCTGTGCCTGATACATTAAGCTGTAAACCAAACGCTTCACCGCCTGTGATGGTTGATGAATCAATCACCCCTGCCGTCACATTCGCTGTTGACGCTGTGCCAATTGGCTCACCTTTATTATCAATAGCTTGAATTTCGACAGTGGTAGCACTGGTATAGGTGACAATAAAATCACTTGCTGGCAATTCGCTGCCTTTACCTGGTTCAACCGTTGCCGTCATGGTTGATGAACCGGTATTGGCTTGGTAGCTAAATGCATCAACGGTTGGAATAGCGAATATATCACCACCAATTTCACCATTGGCGTCCATACCTAGGCGGTTTTGCTGATTAAATGCATCTGCCAGCGCTAACCCCATTTGACCAAGTTGATTCTGGGCAGGGACTAAAATGTCATCACGAAAAGCAAGCAGCCCACCAATTTTGCCTTTTAATTTACTTACATCAACTTCAAGCGGCACAGCTTTGCCACCATTGACATCGAGCTTTAACTCTTTAAAGTTTGGATCGGGGTCGCCACTAAATGAAAACAGGTTAAATGTACCGCTTTGCATAACAAGTGCTTGACCTGAGCCTAAATACACTTGTTTTTCGCCGTTATTACCATCAAGTGTTTCAATATCTATCAACTCAGATAAATCACGAATTGCTTTATCACGCTCATTGTATAAACCACTAGAGACTGACTCACGATCAGTACCATGTACCGCCGCAATTTTAGTATTCAAATCACTAATATTTTGGATAAGGTTATTCGCCTCATCTGAGAAGATTTCTAATTGTTCATTCACAACCGCTTTTTGATCAACCACGATGCTCGATAACCTATCCATCTGATCAATCAAGTTCTGTGCATCAGTCATTACTAGTGAACGAGCGACTCTTGATGAAGGCTGATTTAAGCTTTCTTGTACGTTGTTAAAAAACGAGTTGATACTGGTCGATAAACTATTTGATTCTTCTGAAAACAGGCTATCTACTCGGCTTGCTTCAGTTACAAACTGATCAAAAAATGCCTTATTTGAGGTATCACGATTTAATTGCTTTTGGGCAAACTCATTTAACAAGCGATACGTTTCGCCACGACCCACTTGGTTGTCGATCATGGTTGTGAACTCAGTGCGTTCACGCACATAGCCTTCAGTATTCACATTCGCTATGTTTTTACTGGTGGTTTGTAAAAGCTCAGAATTCGCTCTTACACCGGCATTAGCAATGTCATATAAGCTAAATGACATGAGGGTTTACTCCTTAACGTACCAATGAAGCAGCGACACTTTGAAGCTCAACACGCTTCAGCACCTGCTTTATTTTATCGGCATAATTTGGATCAGTTGCATAACCTGCTTTTTGTAACGAATCTAAAAAGGCAGCAGGTTCTGCAGTGTTTTTTAGTGCTTCTTCGTAACGTGGGTTTTCATTTAAGAAGTCAACGAAGTCATTCACACTGTCTTTAATTGATTGATATGCGCGGAAACTTGCTTGTTTTTTAACAGGCACGCCTTGTTCAAACTCAAGGGTAAGCTTACTTGCTTTATCACCTTGCCAACGCTGATCTGATTTAATATTGAATAAGTTGTTACTGCTTGTACCATCCGCTTTGCTGATGATGTGTTTACCCCAACCCGTTTCAAGTGCGGCTTGAGCAACCATAACCGCCGGATTCAGGCCAATCTTTTGTGCAGCATTTTTGGCATGTTCCCAGATAGAACTAATAAACGATTCAGCATCGTCAAAACGATTATTAGCCTGCTCATTTAGCTCAGTATCTGTAACCGATTTAGTTTGAGCATTAGCATCATCTTGCCCTCTTGCTCGTTTATCACTATCAAACTCAGTCGTCGTTCTTAATACTGAGCCTGGGGTAAACTGTTTACCGTCTGGTGATAACTGCTGAACGATTAAATCAGCTAAGCCTAGCGAGCCATTCGACGACAACTCGACTGAAAGCTGTTGGTCATGCATTTCTTCAAAGAACTTCACGCCACTTGAATTAAATGGGCTATCTTTATCTTCGAATGCCTCATTGGCTTTACGCATACTTTTAAGCAGCATTTGCGTAAAGATAGATTCGAATTGTGCCGCCGCTTTTTTCAGCGCCTCTTTTGACGCATCGCTAGAGGCATCACTTTTCAGGGCACTTTGACGTAGTGAGTCTAAGTTACCTAAATCAAAAAAGTTTTGCTTGTCGAGATGATTAGTATCCATCAGCTTTTTGACACAATAGTTAATAATGCAAATTAAAATGCAAAAATTGCGCCAATAAAAATCTTTAGAAATGAATAGCTAATAAGTGATATTGGTTTTGACTAACTTTAAAACAATAGTTTTAGCTAATGCTTGAAGAGTGAAAGATATAAAAAGTGCTAAAAGATATGAAAACAAAAAACGCGCCCTAGAGCGCGTTTTAATTTAAATGATAACCAGTTGCCCGTTTATCGCCCCCGCTTCTTTTAAAGCTTCAAGTATTGCCATTAAGTCACCCGGTGCAGCCCCAACCTCATTGATTGCGCGCACGAGATCATCAAGATTAACACCTGGATTAAATACAAAAGCACGTGAATCATCTTCGTTCACATCAATAATACTTTGATTGGTAACCGTGGTTTCACCATCACTTAAAGCATTTGGCTGTGACACATTTTGCTGCTCAGCAATGGTGACCGTTAAACCACCATGTGTAATCGCCGCAGGCTGTAGCTTCACGTTTTTGCCAATCACTATTGTGCCTGTGCGAGAGTTCACAATAATTTTTGCTGCTGTGTCTGCTGGCTTAAACTCTAAGTTTTCAAGTGTCGACAAATAAGCAACACGTTGAGAAGCATCACGCGGTGCTAACACTCGTACTGAAGCTGCATCGATTGCCTGAGCGCTGTCAGGACCCACTAAATCATTAATAGTTTGCTCTAAGCGTTTAGCCGTTGTGAAATCAGGACGATTTAAATTAAAGGTAATGTAGTCACCTTGCATAAACGGGCTCTTAATAGCACGCTCTACAATGGCACCGTTTGGAATACGGCCCACTGTGGGTGTGTTAATAATAACTCGGCTACCATCAGCACCTTCAGCACCTAGACCGCCCACAACTAAGCTGCCTTGTGCAATCGCATAAGTATTGCCATCAACCCCTTTTAAGAAGGTTTGTAATAAAGTACCGCCACGTAAACTGCCCGCACTACCTATAGACGAAACCGTAATATCAATAGTTTGCCCAGGCTTTCTAAACGCTGGAAGCTCGGCGTGCACAGCCACCGCTGCGACATTCTTTATTTTGGGTTTTAAGCTATCAGGTAAAGTGATACCAAAGCCATTTAGCATGGCTTTAAAACTTTGTTGTGTGAACCGGCTTTGCTCACCTGTGCCTGGCAAACCAACAACAAGGCCATAGCCTACCAACTGGTTAGAGCGTACACCCTCAACCATAGACACATCTTTAACTCGCTCAGCTTGAGCAGAAAACTGCAGGCTGATTAAGCAAAGAGCAATAATGTATTTAAACCCATTCATGACTTTGTTCCTCTAAAATGGGAAAAGCGAACTGCTAAAGAATCGAGAAAGCCAGCCAGCACTTTGTGTTTCTTGCATTTGCCCTTTACCAGAATATTGTATACGTGCATTCGCTATACGGTTTGACGTGACTGTATTACTTGCTGAGACATCTTCTGGACGAACTAACCCTTCCAAACGAATAAACTCTTCACCGGTATTTAGCGTGAGCCATTTTTCACCACGGATCACTAAGTTTCCATTAGGTAAAACGCGCATCACATTGACAGAGATATCACCAAATAGACTATTCGATTGATTCGACTTTGAGTCACCTTTAAATGATGACCCTGAACCAATGCCAAATTGAATGCTGTCACCACCAATGTTAACCGGATTTCCACCTAACCCAATTACAGGGTCTAAGTTAGCATCTGTTTCTTTATCGGTTTCAGTTTTTGCTGCTTTAGTTGCTTGCGTTGACTCTTGCAATTTAACAGTGATGATATCGCCAGCACGCAGTGCCTTTTTATCAGAGTACAAATCGTTTGATGTATAGCTATCAAACAAAGACCCTGTTGGCACCATTTGTTCTGTTGTAGGCTCTGGGTACATAGGCGCATAGTAAGGGTCATCCTGAACCACATGATGATTTTGCGTTGTTATACAACCACCCAGCATAAAAGCTGCTGATGTGACTAAGATAAGATTACGCATGCTGCCTCCTACGACTTATAACTGTTGATTGATGTAACTAAGCATTTCATCCACTGCTGAAATCACTTTTGAATTCATTTCATAAATTCGTTGCGTTTCAATCAGATTAACCAGCTCTTCTGTTACATTTACATTTGACGTTTCAAGCGAACCTTGTACCACAGTACCTAAACCATCAATCCCCGGATTACCTTGCACTGGTGCGCCACTTACAGCTGTTTCTGTGTATAAGTTTTGCCCCATTGGCTCAAGACCCGATGGATTGATGAAGTCTGTTATAGTGAGCTGACCAATTACCACATTTTCTGCCTGACCTGCTACACGAACAGATACTTCGCCATCTTGTGACACCGTAATTGATTGCGCATCATTTGGCACATTCATTTCAGGTTGCAACGGGAAACCCGCACCTGAAGTTACGATACGACCGTCTTCATCTGTCGTAAATTGACCATTACGTGAGTAAGCAATATTGCCGTCAGGTAACTGTACTTCAAAAAAACCTGGGCCTGAAATCATCCAGTCCAGTGAGTTTTCGGTCGTTAACATATTACCTTGCGAAAAGTTCTTTTGGTTTGCTACAACCTTAGCACCGGCACCAAGCATTAAACCTGATGGCATTTCAGTATCTTGAGACGAACGACCACCTGGTTGATTAATGTTTTGATATAGTAAATCTTCAAATACGGCGCGGCTTTTTTTGTAACCGACCGTGCTGGCATTCGCGAGATTATTTGAGATCACCGAAATATCGGTTTGCTGGGCGTCAAGCCCGGTTTTACTGATCCACAATGCTGGATTCATAACTCTACCCTCTCAGTCATCTTAAACAATGCGTAACAGCTGATCTTGACGCTCATCAAGCTCTTCGGCTGTTTTCATCAATTTAACTTGTAATTCAAATTGGCGTTGGTTGCTGATCATGTCGACCATTTCATGGACTGGATTAACGTTCGACATTTCAAGCGTACCTGACAGTACTTTTACATTGGGTGAAATATCACAGAACCCACAAAGATCATTGACCAACATATCTTCTTTTGGTCTAAATAAACCGTCATTACCTTTTTCAAGCTGAGTGTTATCAGCTTCGATCACTTTTAAGCGGTCAACTACTTCTAAAAAGTTGGCAGGTGCACCTTGCGGGCGCACTTGGATCGCGCCATCTTCGCTAAACTCAACCTTCTCAATTGGCAAAGGCAAGATAATAGGCCCGCCCTCGCCAATAACTTGACGGCCATGGCTGGTGATCAATGCGCCGTCAGGTGTGATGTTTAGTGTGCCTGTTTTGGTATAAGCTTCGTTACCTGATGCATCTTGCACACTGAGCCAACCACGGTCGCTCATGGCAATATCAAGCTCTCGGCCTGTCTCAACGAATCCACCCGATTCCATATTTGAACCAGGACGCTCTTGCATCGCAAACACACGTGATGGCAAGCCTTCACCAAAAGCCTGCATGGAACGCGCTTGTGCAAAATCAGCTTTAAAGCCAGTGGTGTTAGCATTAGCAAGGTTGTTAGCCTTTAACTCAAGACCACGCAAGCTTTGCTTGGCACCAGACATGGCAATGTAGACCATTTTGTCCATAACATTGACTCACTAAAAATACGATAACTAAAGAAATGCAATAAAAGTGCCAAAGTAAAATTGACGCATAAACAGGATGGTAAAAATGAAAAAAGGCTGCCAATTGAGGGAGCAGCCTTCGTGTCGGATTAAGCTCAGAGCCGTTAAGATTAACGGATCTGTAGGATGTTTTGTTGTAGTGTTGAGTTAACTTCTAATGCACGTGAATTTGCTTGGAAGTTACGTTGTGCACTGATCAAATCAACAAGTTCACTTGTCAAGTTAACGTTTGACTGCTCAAGAGCTGATGAGTTAATTGAACCTAATGTACCTGAACCTGGTTCACCGGCAATTGGCTCACCAGAGGTTAAGCTTTTCTTCCATGCCGTGTTACCCACTTGCTGTAAACCTTGTGAATTAGAAAAGCGCACCATTGCCACTTGGCCTAAGAATGAAGTATCACCATTACTGTAAGAAGCAACGATTTTACCATCTGTACCAATATCAATACCTGATAGACGACCTACAGTCGCACCATCTTGCTCTAGCGCTTTCACTTCAAAGTTACTTGCATATTGAGTCGGTATTTTATTCGTTGTACCAGCTTCATCGCGCCAATTGATGTTTACATCATCAGGGAAACTCGCACCGTTAGATAATAAACCAGATATACCGCCTGAAGGTATTGTTAATGGATTAAACGTAGCATCAGTATTTGGAGTCCCATCAGTGCTTTGAGGTAAACCACTTGAGTCAAACTGAAAAGTTGAAATAGGTGTATATGGCGACGCAGTTTGCTCAGTACCATTAGCAGCAAACGGCTTTTCATCAAGTGTTGCAAACACTTGCCATTCATTGTCATTACCAGTCGCTGCTGCGTCAGTTTTAACAAAGAAGAACTGTAAAATGTGTGGCTCACCTAAAGAATCATACACCGTTGTTGATGTTGAACTGTTATACGACGCACTTGTCTCAGGGTCAAATGGTGTAACTGCTGGCGTTAATGCACGCGAATCTAAGTTAAACGACGAATAAACATTGGTCGTAGCGCGTGGAGAACCTGATGCATCAGGAATTTGTAGCGCAGAAGATGTGCTTAAACTAACAGAAGTTGTATCACCCGTTGCTTCATCAACAGGGAAACCTTGTAAGTAGTTTCCGCTAGCATCCACAATAAAGTTGTCTTTATTCAGTTTGAACGCACCAGCACGAGTATATGTAAAATCTTGTGCACCTAGGTCATTTGCCATGGCAAAGTAGCCTTCACCAGTAATTGCTAAATCCAGTGAGTTATTAGTGAAAGATAATGAACCTTGGTGGAATTGTTGTGCCACCATTGTAGTTCTTACGCCGTCACCATTTTTAGTTTTACCTGAGCTAAATACTGATGATGCGTACACATCAGCAAACTCAGCACGAGACTCTTTAAAGCCTGTGGTGTTAACGTTAGCAATATTGTTTGCTGTTACATCTAAGTCTTTTTGCGCGGCAGCAAGGCCGGTTAATGCAATATTGAAGCTCATAAGTCACCTCTAAAGTGTCAATCTGTAGCACTAGGCTAACTAGTTAATCTGTGTAATTAAGCGATTTCTGCAACATCAGTTAGCCTAACCGCGCCTTCTTTAGTATTAATAATAATGCCGCTAGATCCATTGATATTAACGCTTTCAATATTTTTGAAAGTCGCTAAAGGTAGACTGCTATAGTCACCATTTTGGAATCCTTCAGCTTTAACTTCGTATTCGCCTGGAGGCAAAAGCTCTCCATCGTCATTTTTACCATCCCACTCAAAACGAACTGCGCCAGCCGATTGAGCGCCCATGCTGATGGTACGTACAAGTTGACCTGACTCATCAGTAATGCGAAGCGTAAGATCTTCAACAGGCGTTTCTGCAATTGCCGAACCTTTAGCAACGTTACTACCATCAAAATCAATCGTATTTGATTCTAATAGTGCTTGTTTACCAACTAAGGTCGAAGCTTGTAATGCCGAGTTCGATGTCATTGACGCAGTAAGTGCATCAAATTTTGAGTTTAAATTCGAGATCCCTTCAGCCATGGTAAAGTTGGTCATCTGAGCAATCATTTGATCATTATCAGCCGGCTTGCTTGGGTCTTGAAACGACAACTGTTGTGTTAAAAGCGAGAAGAAGTCTTCTTGCGTTAAAGTGTCATCTTTCTCTTCTGGTTTGTTTTGATTGTCCTGCCAACGTAAATTATCTAAATACGTGGATGACGCACTGCTGATGTCGTTACTCATAACTTATCCTCGGTTACCGCTGCCCAAGCAACAGTGTTTTACTTAACATTTGCTTAGCTGCATCAGCAACTTGCACATTTGTTTGGTAAGAGCGAGAGGCAGAAATCATATTAGCCATTTCTTCTACGACATTAACGTTAGGTTTGTAGATATAACCGTTTTCATCCGCACTGGGGTGATTAGGGTTGTACTCTATTTGCAGAGGCTTATCGCTCTCAACAATACCCAACACTTTTACGCCAACAGAAGAGCCCTGAGGATTGCTTTGTGTTGCTGACGCTTTAGTCAACTCCGCAGCAAAAACAGGATGGCGCGCTCGGTATGTTTTGTCTTGACTAGAGCTAATCGTATTCGCATTCGAGATATTACTTGCTGTTGTATTAAGACGCACATTTTGCGCGCTCATACCAGTGCCTGAAATATCAAAAACATTATATAAACTCATGATTAAGCTCCTTGACTACCGAGGGCTTTTTTAAGGCCTTTAATTTTACTACTCATAAATTGCAGGCTTGCCTGATACTCTAATGAGTTCTGTACATACAAGTTTCGTTCCACTTGTATATCAACTGAGTTACCATCACCTGTATCTGCTTGATTTGGCGTACGAAACATTTCTGCGTTACCAACAAACCGACTGCCACCGGCAAGGTGTTTTGCGTCAGTTCGTACCATGTTATTGCCGCCTTGCTGGTTGCTTTTTGCCGCTTTTAGAGCCGCCGCAAAATCGATATCTTTTGCTTTGTAGCCCGGCGTATCAGCATTAGCGATGTTTGTCGCTAATAACTCAGCGCGTTGTGAACGGATCAACATTGCATGCGGGTGCACACCAAATGCTTTATCAAAACTGATAGCCATAACCATCTCCAAAAAATTGACTCTGCTAGTGCAGATGCAAAAGGCAAGCCAAAATTAACTAGATAGATAAAGCACGGTAAGCTTTTGAATAATAAATAATTTAGCAACCTAAGAGCTAGGTTGCTAAGAAGAGATTACTTTTTCTGGTAGATAATACCTGGGTTACAACGAACCATCTCGAAGCTATCACTTAAGCCAGCCATAGATTCAGATGCCCCTAAAAATAAATACCCTTTTGGATTAAGGGCCTGAGCAAATTGAGAAATAATCTTTGCTTTTACCTCTGGAGAGAAGTAGATCAGTACATTGCGGCAAAAAATGATATCAAACTTGCCCATTAAGGCGTAAGAATCTAATAAATTCAAATGCCTAAAGCTCACCATTTTTTTGATTGGATCAATCACCTGCGCCATGCCATTGCCGCTGTCTTTAAAAAACTTTTGCCGTCTTTCAATTGATAAACCACGGGCCAGTGCCAACGAGTCATATTCAGCATTTTTACACATATCAAGCATGGTATTAGATATATCAGTGCCGATAATCTGCGCGCCCATTTTAAGTACGCCAGGGTTTTTCGCCTGAAACTCAGCAACCGACATAGCAATTGAATACGGCTCTTGGCCTGATGAACTTGCCGCTGACCAGATTTTTAGTGGCCTACGCACATCTTTCAACTCAGGAAACAGCTTTGTTTTAAGCAATTCAAATGGGTATTGATCACGAAACCATAAGGTTTCATTCGTCGTCATCGCATCCACAACAGCAGCACGAAGCTGTCTTTCATGTGGACTGAGCGTTTTACTAACTAATTGCGATAAAGACTCAACGTTAAAGCGCACCATTAATGGCGCAAGACGACTTTTCACTAGGTAAAGCTTATTGTCGCCTAACACAATGCCACACTGTTGCTCTAGAAAAGAGCGAAATTGATCGTATTCGCTTTGTTGTAAGTGCTTATTTTCCAAAGTAATACCACCTATAAATAATTAATCACAATGAACCCACTTTTTAACAGCCGTTGCTAATTCGTCAGGGTTAAATTTTGCAATAAAATCATCTGCACCTACTTTTTGGATCATTGCTTGGTTAAATACACCGCTTAAAGAAGTGTGTAAGATCACATGCAAAGGTGATAATTTTGGATCCGCTTTTATCTCTGCCGTAAGGGTATAACCATCCATTTCAGGCATTTCAACATCTGAAATTAATAACCCTACGCGTTCAGTAATATCGTTTTGGCAATCGAGTTTTGCAATCTCACGTAACCGTAATAAAGCCTCTTTACCATTTTTAGCGAGCTCAGTTTGTACACCTAATGGCTCAAGCGCTCGCTTAACTTGGTTTCGCGCAACAGCAGAGTCGTCTGCTATAAAGACAATACGTTCACCTAAGTCTCGCTGGATTTCACCATCACCCACTACTTCTGCACTTACTTCTGTATTTACAGGGCAAATTTCATTCAAGATTTTTTCTACGTCTAGAATTTCAACCAGCTCGTTTTCGATTTCGGTGACCGCAGTTAGGTAAGAATAACGACCCGCACCTGATGGTGGAGGCATTATTTTTTCCCAATTCATATTAACGATACGTTCAACACCGCCAACTAAAAACCCCTGCACAGAGCGGTTGTATTCAGCAATGATAATAAAGCTGTCTTTGATATTTTCGATAGCAGGACCGCCAACGGCCATTGATAAATCAATGACTGAAATAGTCTGACCGCGAATGTGAGCTACGCCTCGTATATAAGCATTAGATTTGGGCATGTTTGTGAGTGGTGGGCATTGCAAAACCTCTCTCACTTTAAACACATTGATACCAAAGCGTTGTCGCCCTCTGAGTTTGAATAATAGTAATTCAAGGCGGTTTTGCCCAACCAACTGCGTGCGCTGGTTCACTGAGTCTAAAATGCCTGCCATTTCAATCTCCTAAAGATAAACAATCAGAGCCGGAACAATAATTGCTTTCTTTGTGTTAAAGCTACATAAGGTTACAAAGCGTCTGTTTTTTGACGCAAAATATTTATACCTTGTTTTCAACCATAAGCATAGTCGAAACAATATGAGTTTGTTAAAAAAAAGCCGAAGATACAGTGTTTTTTATTTCCTTGCTAGCTTGTTGTCCATTACACAAGTGCATGCAGAAGTATATAAAAACGAGCAGCTTCAACAGATCGCTATCGATTTTGTTAGTGAGCAGCTTACTGATCTAGAAAGTACACCACAAGTGAGTGCATTGCCGCTTGATAGCCGCATACCCGACAGAGTGTGCGAATCACCTTTAAGTAAAGAAGTACCAACAACACCTCCTTTTAATCGGCAGGTAACTGTACAACTTAAGTGCGAAGATATAAATAGTTGGACCCAATACGTACACGTGCGCATCATTGAGCTTGAGCCTGTGGTTGTTGTGACAACTCATTTAAGTCGTGGTGAAGTGATCAGGGCTGAACATTTACGCCTTGAAATGAAACCAAAACAGTTTGTTAGAACGCAATATGTGCAAGATGAGTCTATACTTATTGGCAGTCGAATTAAGCGCAATTTGCGTGACGGTACACCAATTGTAATGAGTCAGGTTTGCATGGTTTGTAAAGGCGACAACGTGACTATTTACGCTTCACTACGAGGCCTTAGAATTAAAACGACAGGCATTGCCCTTGAAGATGGTACGTTAGACGAATTAGTGCGTGTAAAAAACAAAAAATCAGGTAAAGTATTAAATGCACGTGTGGATGGTGTCGAGTCTGTTCAGGTAAATATTTAATTTTTTATATTTATGCTAAAGTATCCGCTGTGCCTGCCGATATAAAGGCATATGTTGGGTAATGTATAGGTCAAATATTATGGTAAGCAATGTCAATAATGGTCAACAACAAACCTCTGTGTTGACAAATACCAAGCAAAAAAAGCTTGATTTACAAAAAGATAATGCTAACGCTGCTGAAGCTAAATCAGCTGCGCCAAAAGCAAGTGCAGATTCTGTAAGCTTAACACCTCAAGCTAAGCAGCTTAAATCTTTGCAAGAAAAAGCTGAGCAATCGTCTGGTTTTGACAGTAACAAAGTTGCCGAATTAAAAAAAGCAATTAGTGAAGGTAAATACCAAATTGATGCTGAAAAACTAGCGAAGAACATCGCCGCATTTGAGTTTGATGTCTATGGCTAATCATAATCATTTAATTGCCAGTAAACTAACACAACAAGTTTCTTGCTTGGAGTCTATTGCTGCGCTTTTAGATGATGAACTCAATGCAATCGCATCGAAACGTGGCGAAGGGTTAAAAAGTATTGCCCAACAGAAAATCTCTTTGCTGCAACAAATTCAAACTATCGACAAAGAAGTGCAGAAACTATCAGTCAATAATGATTCTAAAGATGACGACGTTACTGCTCTTATTAAGCAAGTGAACAGCCTACTTGCTGAATGTAAAAAGAAAAACGATGTTAACGCTCATGCTGCGCATCAAGCTCAACTAAGTGTTAAACAACTTAAAGACATCTTAATCGGTTCGCCTTCATCGATGACCTACGATCAAGGCGGCAGTGTGGTTCAAGGCGACAAAACAATTGTACATAACCTAAAAGCCTAGCAACTGATATTAAATTGAATACAAAAATAAAGTGCGATAATGCCAAATTATCGCGCTTTATTTTTTAGAGCAGATTATACATTTCTGATGTTGTAACCTAATAATAGGTTACTTTTTTCACTTCGCGTGGTTTTATTTCGCCAATATAAAGGTCATGTACGCGTTTCATATCAAGTTGTAATTCTGTTGCGTAGGTATCGCCTACTGCATAAGTTTTTATAACCTGCGCACCTTTTATGACACCTAATACCTGGCTTTGTAATTGATCGTTTTGAGCAATACTATTTTGCACTGTTGTGCCTGCGGAAATTTTTTGCCCATACACTTGCTCAGCAAGTTCACGGTAAGCTTCAAGCTTTGACGCTTTAATTGCAAGTAAGGTGCGTTGCGACTCATTGCTACTTGGTTGAGCGCTAATTGGCGCGTAACCTATTGCTTTAAGTACTGGATAATTATCAGGCTCTACATAGCGATACTCGACATGCTTGTCGAAAATACTGCTGCAGCCTGTTAATGCTGTGCAGGCAACTAGCCCGCTTAATAAAAGTGCTCGCATAATTTGCTTCCGCTTAGAACTCATTTCTCGTAAATATGCACGTTTAATGCCACATCTGGTACAGTCCTTGCTCATTTACCTGTAATCTATGAGTATCAATGCTAGGTGTCAGCATGAAAGTTAAAATTATGGCAAATATAAAATGGCTTGGTTTAGTCAGTGCAATTGTTTTTTCAAACAATAGTTTAGCTCAATGGTTTGAGTCTACAGGGCATGCTACGGTCAAAAATGGTGATACTAGTCAAGCAAAGTCAGCCGCGATAAAAGATGCGATAACGCAAGCTTTAGTATTCTCTGGCGCTCGAGTTTCCTCTGTACAAACCTTAGTTGACGGGGTTTTGACACAAGATCAACTAAAGATCAGTAGCCATGGTGAAATACAAAAAATTGAATTGATCAGCGAAAACCGCCATAACGACACCTATGCCATTACCCTGCGTTTAGATATTTTTCCACAAGCTGAAGAGTGCCCAGCAAATCAATACACTAAATTTATTGCAGTTACACAAAGCCAGTTGGCTAATCGTGAACAAGCTCGTATGGGCCAAATTTTTGACGTAAACAAAGCGATTAGTGAGCACCTGTATACCAGCTTAGAGAACACTCAAATGGCTGCTAAACCCACGGCTTATTATAATTTGCCGCTTAGAGTCGATCATTTCTTTACACAGCAATATGACTACAGTAATGCATTACTTGAAGAGATCACCAGCCGCAGCAATTCGCAATATGTATTGTTAAGTCGTATTCGCGACTTATCGGTCAACCATAAAATCAATAACGACTATGCTTTTTGGCAAGACGATAGTTTTAAGCGTGCATACAAAGTTGACTATGTGTTATTTGATGGCACGACATACGAAAAACTTTGGCAAAAAAGCTATCAAACAGAAGGGATTTGGCCATACAAAAAAACCGAAATTATCGATGTTTACAGCGACCGATTTTGGGCAACCGATTATGGCAAAGCCATTACCGACATAAACCAAACATTGACCTATGACTTGCAAGCAGTTATGGCTTGCTTGCCTACTCAAGGTAAAATTCTACATATTGAAAACGATAGGCTAATCATTAATCTTGGTAAAGCGCATGGTCTTGAACAAGGGCAAATACTAAATATTGCACATCATAATTACTTAACCGATGCGCAAGGTAACAAGTTGCCCCATAAGATAACCACGTTAAACCAGTTAAAAGTTACACAGCTTTATCAGCAGTCTGCGGTTGCAATAAGCATTGACCAACAGCCACTGCCAAATATTCAGATTAACGATATTGTTGAACTAGCTGGAAAAGAGCAAATGAGCTTTTAAACCTTCATGGTGGCTTAGCCATTGCGCTAACAACTCTACTCCAGCAATATGTGGGTAATGCTTACGCGTTGCAATAACCACATGACGTTGCTGGTTTGGTTTCATCGTAAGGTAATTTATTCCTGCACGTGCTGTACATGCTAGTTTTGGTACAAAGGTAATGCCGTCATTCATCGCCACCAGCGCAAGTAAAGTTTCGATGCTATTACCTTTGTACTGATTAGACACTTCAACTCCTGCCGAAAAACAGAACTGTTCAGCTTGCTCTTTAAAGCAATGCCCCTCGTTTAGCATTAAAATATCGCATTCGTTTAACTCACGCAGTGCCACCTCTGTTCGGCTTGCAAGTGGGTGTTGTTCAGACACTGCCACTAAAAAATCTTCTTTATACAAAGACGAAATATGATAGCTCGCTAAATCTGGCACATCAGCGACAATCGCAATATCAATATCGCCGGCATCGAGTGCTGTCAGTATTTGTGCAGTTTGCATTTCAATGAATGAAAATTGTGTTTCGTTGAAGGCCTGCTTCATTGAAGTTAACAAGGTCGGCAATAAATAAGGCGCGATGGTAGGAATAATACCAACATTAACCTTCCCCTTGAGTGGATCGTGAGAGCTTGCCGCCAACTCTTTAAGTACCTTGGTTTGTTCAAGGATAAGAGAAATTTGACTAAGTAAACGCGTTCCTTGTGCAGTTAAGGTTACTTGTTTAGTAGAGCGATCAAATATTGTCACTCCAAGCTCTTGTTCAAGCTTTTTAATTTGTCCACTGAGAGTTGGCTGACTGACATAACAAGCATCTGCGGCTTTACGAAAGTGTTTAAACTGCGCCACCGCTTTTACATATTCAAAATCTTTTAAATTCATCGCAAACTCATCAATAGTTTTTAACTATCATAACGATAAAAACAAACGATTGGAACTATTAAGATATGGACGACATAATAGCACTCAACAAATCAAGAGGAATTAAAACAATGCTAAACAATATTGAAGGTCAAAAAGTACCAAACGTTACATTCGCAACCCGTGTAGACGAGCAATGGAAGTCAGTAACTACTGATGAAATTTTTAAAGGTAAAACGGTTGTGCTATTTGCATTACCCGGCGCATTTACACCAACTTGCTCATCAACTCACTTGCCACGTTACAATGAACTTGCAGGTGTGTTTAAGCAAAATGGTGTTGATGACATTGTGTGTATATCAGTAAATGATACCTTTGTAATGAATGCTTGGGCACAAAATCAAGAAGCGCAAAACATCACCCTATTACCAGATGGCAACGGTGAATTTACTGATGGCATGGGTATGCTAGTCGACAAAAACGACCTAGGATTTGGCAAGCGTAGCTGGCGCTACTCGATGCTAGTGAAAGATGGCGTTATTGAAAAAATGTTCATTGAGCCACAAAAGCCTGGCGACCCATTTGAGGTATCTGACGCTGATACAATGCTTGAATATATTAACCCAGCTCAAGTAAAGCCTGAGCCAGTGAGCATTATTACTAAACCTAACTGCCCATTTTGCACAAAAGCTAAGGCATTGTTAGACAGCAAAGGTTATGTTTACGAAGAAATTATTTTAGGTAAACACGCTTCACTAACTAGTTTAAAAGCCATTTCAGGCCGTGAAACGGTACCACAAGTATTTATAGGTGGTGAGCATATAGGTGGTTCTGACGATTTAGAGAAACACTTTGCATAATTTTCAAGTTAGGGCTGCACTATGCAGCCCTTTTCAATTAAAACCCCCACAACTTATTGATTAATATATAGATTAATCAACTGGTCTGCTCTCGCCATCATCCATATTTATATTCAAAATACTAACTTCTTAGTTACTAATTTGTTACATAACCAAAAGAATGAATCTAAAATGTCTGCAGCTACATGCACACTACCCGTAACGAAATTAAAATGAATTAATTGGAACATACAATGAAAAAACTACTACAAGGATTGATCCTGTCCTTGCTAAGTTTCGCTGGCCAAGCTCATGCTGCGTCAACCGGTACTATCGATCTACTCACCCACCCTGTTGGTATTATCTGCCTTGTCATTTTTATCTTTGCTTATGTACTGGTTATCCTTGAAGAAAAAATCCATCTACGTAAGTCAAAACCCGTTCTTGTTGCTGCAGGTATCATTTGGACATTAATTGCTTGGCAATACAGTGCTTACAATATGTCAGACTTGAGCACAGATGCATTTCGCCATGCCTTGCTTGAGTTCTCTGAACTGATGCTATTTCTATTGGTCGCCATGACCTATATTAATGCCTTAGAAGAGCGCAGACTGTTTGATGGCCTACGTTGTTGGCTGGTTGCCAGAGGCTTTAGTTATAAACAATTATTTTGGATCAGTGGCGTACTGGCTTTTTGTATTTCTCCCATCGCCGATAACCTCACAACAGCGCTACTATTGTGTGCAGTTGTAATGAAAGTTGCCGCAAATGATAACCGCTTTATCGCCATGTCATGCATTAATATTGTGATAGCAGCCAATGCCGGCGGTGCATTCAGCCCGTTTGGAGACATTACCACGCTAATGGTTTGGCAAGCTGACGTTGTTGAATTTACAGAGTTTTTTGTATTGTTTTTACCTGCACTTGTAAGCTATATCATTCCAGCGGCGGTAATGTCTTTATTCATCAATAATAAACACCCTGATACTGTCGACGAAGATATTGAATTAAAACGCGGTGCGCTACGAATCTTATGCCTGTTTTTATTAACAATTTTAACCGCCGTAGTACTAAAAACAGCCTTTGGCTTACCTCCTGTTGTAGGCATGATGATGGGTTTAGGTTACTTACAATTTTTTGGTTACTTTTTACGAGTCACCCTGCCCGGCTCGCTTGCCAGAAAACGCGCGATGGCAGAGCGTGAAGGAGATAAAGAGCGCTTGTCTCGCCTAGGTAACGTTGTTCCTTTTGATGTATTTAGCCGGGTATCACGCGCTGAGTGGGATACATTATTGTTCTTCTACGGTATTGTTATTTGCGTCGGTGGTTTAGGGTTTATAGGCTATTTAGCACTGCTTTCTGATTTACTTTATACGAATTGGTCAGCAACTGGCGCAAATATTATATTAGGCTTGATGTCAGCGGTAGTAGATAACATTCCTGTGATGTTTGCTGTTCTTCAAATGATGCCAGAGATGTCTCATGGTCAATGGCTTTTGATCACCCTAACAGCTGGGATTGGCGGTAGTTTACTATCGATAGGTTCAGCCGCGGGTGTTGCACTAATGGGCCAAGCACGAGGGATTTACACATTTAATAGCCACTTAAAATGGTCGCCTGTCATTTTACTGGGTTACTTTGCTGGTGTATTTACACATTTATACCTCAATACTGCCTATTTCGGCTAAGCCTTAAAAATGTCAAAGTTAAAACCCTGATGGTTAATTTAGGGTTTTAACTTCAATTCTATCGACAATTAAAGGCTTACTCGTTTCAAATTCGTACCAAGAAACTAATAAATACTCATGATCTTTTTGTTTTAAAAAATCATAAATGAAGAATTTATAAACAGCATTGTCGCAATTTGTTGTATTTTTGGCGTAAAAAGTCAAGATATCACCAGTCACTTTACTTTAGTCTAGAGATCGAAACGAAGAAACTTCTTCGTGATTGATCGAGGACACACAAATGACCCAAATGAACTCTGTTGCCATGCAAAATGGTAAACTGCATGTAAAACAAATTGATATTCCAACACCAGGACCAGGCCAAGTACTCGTAAAAAGCCTTGCTTGCGGTATTTGCGGTTCAGATATTCATATCACCCGCCATACCAGTGATGTATTTGATATCTATAAAAACTTGGGCATCATGGCAAACGATGCAGGTGATGACCAAGAAGTATTACTAGGTCACGAGTATGCGGCAGAAATCGTCAGCTACGGCCCAAATACCAAAGGCGAACTTGCTAAAGGCACCCGTGTAACCTCAGTGCCAATCTTACTCTCTGCCGGCGGTGCTGGCGTAGGTGTAACCCCAGGGCTATATGGTGCCTATTCTGAATACTTTATCGTTGATGAAGCTTTGTTATTACCTATTCCTGATGCAGTACCATCAGAAGCTGCAGCCATTACAGAACCCCTTGCTGTTGGCTTGCATGCGGTAAACCGCGCACAAATGAGTAATGACGACATAGCAATCGTGGTTGGTTGTGGCCCAATTGGCCTTGCCGCAATTGCAGCACTTAGATTGCAAGGTGTTAAACATATTATTGCCTCAGACCCACAAGAGAGTAAAAAACACGTCGCTCTTGAGTTTGGTGCGACTGAATATGTCAACCCGACCCTAGATGATGAAGTAGCCAAAGCAGCAGCCCTTGCAGACAATAATAAAGTGGTTATTTTTGAATGTGCTGGTGTAAGCCGCTTATTAAACGACTACATTTTACGGGCGCCAGCAAAAGCAAAAATCGTTGTAACAGGTGTACATACCGCGCCACTAAACGTTAACTTTGCCTATGCCACAGTGAAAGAGTTAGACCTTATTTTCTCTTATTACTACCAGCCAGAAGAGTTTGCACAATCACTTGAGAACATCGCGTCAGGCAAGATCGCATGGCAAAAAATGCGTACTGGTAAAGTCGGCATAGACGGCGTACAAGGTGCGTTTGACACCTTATTTAAACCAAATGACCATATCAAAATCATCATTGAACCATGGCGCACAGGTGAGCTTGAAAAAGTAACGGGTTAATTTAGTTTAAAAACGAGCAATAACCCTGCAATTTAGAAATTAACAATCAAACGTTAATTTCTAAGCTATAAACTATAGTTCGATATCAGGGATTACAGTTGCCTGTTCAAGAAAGTGCTCACAACGTGCATTAACTATATCAAAGTAATGCTTTAAATATGACACTTGTGATTTTGAAGGGCTATCAACAAACGATATTGCCTGTTGTAAATTATTTTTAATACTTGTCGCTATTTTAGTTAGATGGCTTTGTAGTAACTTTTTTGAAATTCCATTTTCATCTGCAAAGTCAACTAACTGATAGGCATTAATTGCATCAGGGTCAAACTCATCTCCTATACTCATAGCTAGATCCTGTTCAAACTCTGGATACATTTTAACGTTTACTAAATCATAAAATGGCGCAGAGATTAGACCTGATTTTTGCACAAAAAAGCTAAAGTTTTTGCCATGTGCATCTGAGTTGTAGATACAAAGATTAAATAACGCCCACTTTAAAATTTCAATTTTTGCCGCTATTGGGTTTTCGCAGAGTTTAGATAGCGCAAACAATTTTTCAAAGCTTGCACCATCACGAATGTGACGAACATCTCGCTGCTTACCTAAATTTCTTTCGTACTTTTTATCAACCCCTAAATTACAAGCTTGGCATGCATCAATCATATGCCTGCGCTTTACATTTTCAGGGCTAAACAATTTTCTATCGAATCTTTCTACAAGTAATGCAGGGTGGTGATCAAAATATTTAAGTTCAACATCTGCAACACTTAGCCCAGCCAGTTTTGCAAGTTTCATTGTTACAAATTCATTTATAACAAGATGTTGCTGATTATTCTTTTCAAACTTAATAATATGGGTAGAACAAAGGTCTCCTTCACCAAAACCTAACTTGCCATCAACTGACAATACATTTAATTTTGATTGAACACCTGCTACTGACAATCTTGGTTTGCCGTCCCAGACTTCCAAATGCCAAAATTGAGGATCAGATAACTTTTTGATCAGTTCAGCATCACTAATAGCGATAAAGTTACTTTTTACTTTATCGTTTAAAGCACCTTCAGGTAAAAACATCATAGCCCCAGAGGTATCTTTACCAATTCCACCGATCTGAGCAAATACATTCGTCCGTGATACCCCTAAGTAATCTATTAAATAATCTAGACCCTTATTTTCGGGTAGTAAGTTTTGTAAAAAACGTCTGATATTGACAGAAGGTATGTCATGTCCAAAAGGTAAATGAGGAGATATTGGAAAGCCCTCATCCACCCACTCTTGTTGATAACTCAATGATAAATTATCGCTTTCTCTAGAAAGATGTAATTTACCAACCAGCTTTTGGCTATAAATTATATCGAGCGTATATCTATCAGACCCAGACGTCATTCTCATCCTCCAGCGGTGAGTTAGCTGTGCTATCACTTTGCCATGGCTCAATTGATATCTTTACGCCTAATGCCGAGACAACTTTCATTAACGAGGCTACTTTTACATCAGCACTACCTTGTTCAATATTTATGTATGTCTGCTTTGATATACCCGAAAGTAATGCAGCGTCAGTTTGCGTGATATTGCTTTGTGTTCTCTTCGCTTTAATAACGTCACCAAGCAAAGAAGGTGTGAACGCCCTACTTAAATCTGGAGATTTACTCGCTTTAACTTTCTTTGCCATCACAATCTCAATTTGAACAATGCTTCTATTAAAGTCTAATCTATCAGACTTTAATTTCAACCTACACCATAAAATCAAATAAAGTCTACTTAAAAGGACTTTTACAGTTATAAGACTTAAAAGTCAAAATAAAGTCCAATACAGTAGACTTTATATGTAAATAATTACAATACCTCTATTAAAGTCTGCTTTGATAGACTTTAAAAATTTTCAGTATTACTTTGGTCATTAATAATTACATTTATGGTGAAATTATTGGGGGTGATATTCAAAAAGTGAGATTTGGTAGCCCCTACAGGAATCGAACCTGTAACTGCCCCTTAGGAGGGGGCCGTTATATCCATTTAACTAAGAGGCCACTCAAAAGCTGAGGTAAAGCTTGTAGCTTGTAGCTTGTAGCTTGTAGCTTGTAGCTTGTAGCTTGTAGCTTGTAGCTAAAATTATAACGGGCTAAGGCTTTTTGAATCAAGCATTTGTACCAATCGGTAAGGTACTTTACCGATTGGTATTAATAAGCTGCTAATTTAGTTTGGCTGTTGCGAATTGAATCGACTCATTTTTGAGTACAAAGTACGGGATCACTTTTTGCGCGCTAGCAACAACGAGTTTGGAATTTAAATTCACTACTCGGGCATTTACTTCTACACCATTGGTTCGATAGATTAGTGTGCCTGCTAACACATGGCTAGCGATACGGCGCTCTGCAAGTTCTTCAACGTCACGCGACATGACAAAATCACCGCGGGCGGTTACGTTAATCACATCCATCGCTTTAAAATCAACAACCCCATAACCAAACTTTTGTAGTTGATACATCATAGACTCGGCGATTTGATTGCCAAGTTGCGAGCTGCTTTTTAAGCTTGTATCAAGATCGACAAACGTCGTTATTGCAATACCTAACTCACTTTCTTGCTGCATGGTATCAACTAATTCAAGTGCCATTTGCTCAACATAATTAACCAGCGTTTTGTGATGCTGATATGGCACAAATAAGCGGTGATTTTCGTTAGTTTGTTGCGACTCTTTTTGCTCGAGCTCTTGCAACATAGCAACATAATCAGCTTGTGATGATGTGGTGTTAGCCGTGTTTTGATTTGCCTCACCTTGCTCAGCAAGTAATTGGCAACCTGACAGCGCTAATAATATGAATGCTAATAAAATACCTTTCATACCTTACTCACTTGCTTGTTTTAGCATTATTCCGTCGCTACGATTGGTGCTATCTAAGGCATCGACCACAGATTGCGGAATAAACCCTTGTGCAGATCCCACCACGGCTTTACTTGCCAAACCAACGATACGAGCATTCACCAGTACCCCGCTTTGATGGTTAACTAGGGTGCCGGCTAGCACATAATTAAAGTTTTGGTCTTGGTTAAGCTCTAAATAATCTCGGCTAAATACATAATCACCACTAGGCGTTACACGCATATAATCGGTCGTTTTGAAATCGACAACAGGTACACCAAAGGTATGCAGTTCGTGAATAAAACTTTCAGCGAGCTGGTTACCTAGTAACGTGGTTGAGTTGTAGTCAGCATCAAGATACACAAAGCTTGAAACAGCAATGGGAGTTTTATCGTTCACATATTGCAAGTTTTCAACTAAGTCTTGCATGATGCCACGTACATAATGATTGATATTTTTACGAGTTGGCGCTGCGGTAAAGCTACTGTTGTTTAACACGGCTTGATTAGTTTGAAATACGCTGTCGTTACTATGCGGTGCAGCCACTTCTCGTTGAGCCATTAGCTGTGGTTCATCGTGCTGTTCAGGTGTATCACTAGCAAGCATCGAAGAGCAACCAAATCCCATAGGCAAACACATACTTAAAATTAAACGTTTCATTAATTGAATTCCTCTTAATATTCGCTTCGATACAACTGACCATTACGCTGCTGTACTTTTTCAGCTCCCCACATAACGTTTATCGGGATCTCTGTACTTGCCGCAGATACAACACGCTGATCTTTTGTATTGACGAGTCGAGCATTCACTATATAGGCATGTTGTTGCCGGGTAAGTGTGCCGGTAATAACAAAGTCAATATTCTGACGTTGGCGTAAGGTTTTTATATCGCGACTAAGTACACTATCGGCCGTTGGCTGCAAATTTAAAGTATTTTCTAGTCGATATTCGATAGTATGAAAGCCTAGCTGGGTAAATTGCGTAAGTAAGCTCTCTTGAATTTGCTGACTCAAGCCACTGCCTTGGTCTTGCGCCAACTTAGTACCCAAGCCATCTGCCATGTAAAAGCTCGTAACAGCAATGCGCGCATTACCTTTGTAAGGGCCTTGAATACGACTTAACTGACTACTTAAATCAGTAACATATTGATGCACTGTATAAGGAGCCATCGGTGATTTTGGCGTTTCTCTAGGGGGCGTTTTTTGTTGCTCTTCGGTTAAGCTACAACCCACTAACACTAAAAAAACGAAATAAACTAACAGACGCATATTTGCCATCCTCTTTCAACATGACAAATACAAAGCAATAATTATGCCTAACTATTACTATTGGCGAGATTTACTTTGATAGTCTAAAAACGAGAAACTCTGATACCAATTTGGTTTTTTAGCTGTTCCTGGCAGTTGCTCCTGCATTGCCCTACCCTCTGCATCCATACAATCGTAGATAAGTAATTTTTAACGCAGCTAGCTTCAGGCTTATCCCCATGGGTGGTTTCTGTATTTCGGGTTGGTATTTATCTAAGCGAATAAGCCTTTTAATGATAAGTCTGCTTACTGTTTATAATCGCTACTCAGGCCGAGTATGCGAGGCTGTTAATTATGAAGAGCAAAGTAGCTGCGATTATTATTTAATACAAAAAGCAATAGCTAAAGCATCTCGCCAACAAATGTTGCAGTTACACATGACTGACCCATTTTTTTAGCAATCTCACAAAAAGCGCTGGCCTGGCTGTAGTTTTTAAATGGTCCTGCACGCAGCGCATACAAAGTGACTCCCTTTTGATCACGCTGTTTAAAGCGAAAACTAAGCCCTTGTAAAGCATTAGGATAATCATGTTTTAGCTTCAATACTTGATGACTCACTTTATTCACTGACAAATATAGCCCCAGCTGCACACCTGCAGCTTGATTATTGTCAGTAGCAAGCTCAGGTTGCACTTGCTGCTTAGTGTAAACAGGCTCATCTTGCTCTTGCGTCATCATACACGCTGCCAAAGTTGATAAACTTAAGATAATGAACAAATGCCTAAGAAGAGTAAAAAAAATCATGTAATCGTCAACTCTAAAAAATAGGCATAAATTCTAGCAAACAAAATGCCAACCCAGTTAAAAAGAATTACATTAAAAGTAAACGCGATTATCCGTGTACTTGCTTACGAAGCAATCGATCCCTTGACGTTTTATGGCTTCGCAGTCTGCTTGTGCGTTTTTAAAATACTTGTAACCACCATATTTAAGACGATAAAACGTGTGTTGCTCAACAGTAGCGGTTTCAATATTTAAAATAGGCTCACCTTGAAAAATATTGGGAGCACGCTTGGTCATTTTTTTAACAGAATAAGCGAGTAATGGCTTTGATTGAACCGATGCAAGCTGCACAGCAAAGGCATATTCATGTTTAAACGGTTGCTCAATTAACGTGCTATTCAATGAACCAGCAGGAACTGTTTCAAGCGCTGCGTGTTGGTTAACGAAAGAGGGAGAGCTATCTACTTTTATAATATTTTGACTCAACAATTGCACAAGGTGCAATAAGGGCCATTGTTTAGGGGAAAGAAAAGAGGTTGTCGTATTATTGCAACCTGACACAGTCAAACACGCCACTAGGCATATACTGTAACGTAAAGGCTTCACACAACATTTCATAATCAGAGTTCTTAAACATACCATAAAAAATTTCTTCTCATTCAAGAAGACTCGCTGTTAGCACTTACCTGTACACCAAGGCGAATAAGATCATTTTAGGTATCAAATAAAAATACTAACACATTGTTTTTTATTTAGCGTTTCAAAAAGCGGCCATGAAAAAACATCCACTTCAAGTCTACGTCCTAAAATGGCAAATAATGCAATGAGCTAGGTTTCAACACTTGAGTAGAATAAATTATCAACCAATATGCAATGAAACATTTTAATTACATTCAATCATAACAATGTGTTAGGACAAAGGTATATCAGAAAAGTCATTATTTGCATAATGAACAAAAAATTAGGAAGGTAAATAAACATAAAAAAAGTGCCGTATAGGCACTTTTTATATTATTTTTAATTAGATAGCTTAACTATTTAACAAGCGATTTAATAAAGTCGCTTAATTCATCTTTAAATTCTTCTCTGCGAAGCGCAAATTCAACAATTGCTTTTAAGTAGCCAATCTTGCTACCACAATCATGGCTTTTGCCTTTCATTGAATAAGCATCAACAATTTCTTTTTCCATCAACATAGCAATAGCGTCAGTTAATTGAATTTCATCGCCGGCACCTGCTGGAGTTTTTGCAAGTAGTGGCCAAATATTTTTGCTTAATACGTAACGGCCAACAACCGCAAGGTTTGAAGGAGCCTGATCAACTGGCGGTTTCTCAACCATGTTTAAAATAGCTGCACTTTCGCCTTGCTGAATTTTTGCATCGCCTAGGTCAACAACACCAAATTTGTCTACTTCGTTTTTTGGCACAGGCTCGACCATAATTTGGCTCTCACCTGTTTTTTCAAAGCGTTGGATCATTTCTGCTAAGTTGTCTTTTTTAAGATCGCTTGCTACATCATCAATGATCACATCAGGTAAAATAACCACAAATGGCTCATTACCAATAATCGGAGCTGCACAGTTGATAGCATGACCTAGCCCTTTCGCTTCACCCTGACGAACATGAATGATGGTTACATCTTTAGGGCAAATTGATTGTACCTCAGCAAGTAATTGGCGTTTAACACGCTTCTCAAGAGTCGCTTCTAACTCGAAGCTCGTGTCAAAATGGTTTTCAATTGAGTTTTTACTTGAATGGGTAACTAAAACAATTTCTTTAATACCAGCCGAAATCGCTTCATTCACTACGTATTGAATCAAAGGACGGTCGACAATAGGCAACATTTCTTTTGGAATCGCTTTCGTTGCAGGTAACATTCGCGTGCCAAGGCCAGCAACTGGGATCACAGCTTTCATTGATTTCTCCTTAAATTTTATTGTTCTTACACTGAAAACGGATACTTAATTGCATCGTGACACTGATAACCTACTACTTCAAAATCGTCTTTTGTAACCCAGGTTTCAATGTCTTCTAGTGATTTAATATTTGGGTTTATTTTTAATTCTGGCGACGCGAAAGGCTCACGCTTAAGCTGCACATCACGCATCAACTCCAGTTGATTTTCGTAAATATGCGCATTAGCAATTTTATGGTATGCCTTGCCCGGTTTGTGCCCAGTGATTTGTGCAACTAAAGCAAGTAACACAAAGCATTGTATTTGATTAAAGTTTAAGCCTAGCGGCACATCACAGCTGCGTTGATATGATGTTAAGTATAGAGTATCACCCAACAAAGAAAAGGTATGAGTGTGCATGCAAGGGCGTAAACAGCCCAGCTCAAACTCACCAGGGTTATAAAAAGTGATGATCTCACCGCGATCATCAATACCTTTTGATAAGTTATCAATAACCTTTTTTAGCTGATCAAGGTGGCTGCCATCAGGGCGTTGCCAACTGCGGCCTTGCACACCATATACACGACCCATGTCGTCTTCGCCGCGACGATGGGGGTTTTCGAGCCAAGCCTTATTCTCGTTAGCGTTTGCATTCCAAGTCATGCAGCCAATTTCACGAAACTGTGCAGCGCTATCGTAACCACGCAAGTAACCAAGTAACTCTGCGATTGCAGCCTTATAAAAGCTCTTGCGTGTAGTGATCAGTGGAAACTTATTGTTTGCCACATCATACTCAAGATCGGCATTAATAACGGTTAAACATTTGGTGCCAGTGCGCTTATTTTCAACCCACACACCTTCATCAACGATGCGTTGACATAAATCTAAATACTGTTTCATTGATTAGCTCTTGTTATGCTTTGCTTGCCACGCTGTGTTGCGGCTTTTTATAGGCCCATATTAACAAACCAAGGCCACCGATGACCATTGGCAATGATAAGATTTGTCCCATTGAAATAACGCCTGCGAATAAACCTAAATGAGCATCTGGCTCACGGAAGTATTCAACAATAAATCTAAACACACCATAACCAAGTAAGAACACCCCAGCAACACTGCCCGCTGGACGTGGCTTTTTAATAAACCATTGTAAGATTAAAAACAGCACTAAACCTTCTAAAAAGGCTTCGTATAATTGTGATGGATGACGAGGCTCTGGACCACCTGTAGGGAAGATAAACGCCCATGGCACATCAGTTACTCGGCCCCATAATTCACCATTGATAAAGTTACCTATACGCCCTGCAAGTAGGCCAAGCGGCACTAAAGGTACAACAAAGTCGCCGACTTCAAACAATGACTTTTTACGTGTCCACGCAAATATAGCTATTGCTGTAATAACACCTAGCGTACCACCATGGAAAGACATGCCGCCTTGGTCAATTCTGAATAAATAAAGCGGGTTTTCAATAAAATAACTAAACTGATAAAACAATACATAACCAATACGACCACCGAGTATTACCCCGAGCATGCCGTAAAATAGCAGGTCACTTACTTGTTCTTTTGTCCAACCTGAGTTTGGTTTTTCTGCTTGGCGATTAGCAAGCCACATAGCCAAAGCAAAACCAATTAAATACATTAAACCGTACCAACGTACGCTGAGCGGGCCTACCGAAAAAATAACCGGATCGATATCTGGAAATTGAAGAGCCATATAAATAAAAACCTTTAACTGAACACCATTTTAAGCGCAATTATGACAAGTAAGAGCGCAAATACTTTTTTTATTGTTGCCACTGGCAAGTAATGCGTTGCTTTAGCACCTATTGGTGCAATCAGCGACGAGGTAACCACAATCCCCACTAAAGCAGGTAAATATACAAATCCGGCAAATCCATCACTAAAAGATGTTAATTGCCATCCAGCAGAGACATAGCCCACTGAACCAAACAGCGCAATGACAATACCACATGCAGCAGCACAACCAATGGCCTTTTTAATATCAACAGAAAAATAATGCAGTAACGGCACAATTAAAGCACCACCACCAATACCAATAAGTCCTGATAAAGCCCCCATTATGGCACATAAAAAGCCTAAAATGGGGCCTGAAGGTAATGGTTTTTCACTAGCCGCTTTAGCCCGAGTTGATAACACCATTCTGAGCGCAATAAACACCACACTGCCAGCAAATACAAAACGTAATAATTGTTCAGGAATAAAGCTTGCTGCAAAGCCACTGATCAATGCGCCAAGCCCAACTCCAGTCATCACCCAAGGGGCAATTTGCCAAGGAACATTAGCATTGCGATGATGAGCAAGGGCTGAAGAAGTCGAGGTAAAAATAATGGATGCTAACGAGGTTGCTATCGCGATAACTAATACATGACTTGGGTCGGCAACATTAAACGACACTAATAGCGCACTAAGAACAGGAACAATAATTAGTCCACCGCCAATCCCAAGCAACCCGGCTAAAAACCCCACTACGCTTCCTAAAATTGCGCAGTACACCATTAAAAGTATTACGTCATGCATAGCACACTCAAATATTCAGTTTGTTATATACATATACTAAACTAATATATATACCCAAACCACCTCAAGATGCGAGTTTCAGTTGGAATTAAAAGCGATTTAGGCAAGGCATTGATTGCAAGTAATAGTGGTTCTATTGTTAAAATCAATAACGCAGTATAAATCGCTTTTAAACCAACCCTTTGGGCGTTTCACATCTTGAGGTGGCTTGGGTATAGGAGCTTCACAGCACAATTTGACCTCATGATTGCCCTTGGCTAGGGGTGTAAAATAATTCACCCAGTTGATGCTCTATCATGAAGTTGCGCGTTAATCTAAGTACGTGTTTTGCCGTTGGCTGCATTAAACACTCTGCAAGTAACTTTTCCATATCACTGACATTTAAACGTCTGAGCACAAACTTAATTTTACTAATTGATGAATAGTTCATACTCAAGCTTCGATAACCCATAGCAATGAGCAGTAGTGCGCCTTCTGGGTCGCCGCCTAACTCACCACATAAACTAAATGGCAGTTCATGTTGATGACACTCTTGGGCAATTTTTAACAACACCCGCAGCACACTAGGATGGTATGGATTAAACAACTCGGCAACGCGAGCATTAGAACGGTCAACTGCGAGCATATATTGGGTTAAATCATTACTACCCACTGAGCAAAAATCGACTTTTTGTGACCACTCTTCGAGCATAAATACACTTGAAGGAACCTCAAGCATCACCCCGACTTCTGGGCGTTCAATAGCTTGCTCTGGATATTGCTCACTTAATTCAAAGTATGCTTGTTCAAGCAGCTTTAATGATTCATCAACTTCTTCTGAACCACTGATCATCGGCAGCATTATTTTTAGATTACCTAAACCAATATTCGCTTTTAACATGGCTCTAAGTTGATCTAAAAATAGCTCTGGGTGATCAAGAGTAACGCGTATACCGCGCCAACCTAAAAACGGGTTTTCTTCTGTTATGTTGAAGTAGTCTAATACTTTATCGCCACCAATATCTAAAGTACGCATCACCACAGGGTTCGGGTGGTAGCTGGTTAGTACTTCGCGGTACCAAGTTTCTTGATCAGATTGGGAAGGAAACTGGCCTTTTTGCATAAACCAAGCTTCAGTACGATAAAGCCCAACACCGTCGCAGAAAGGTTTATTATCATGCTCGGTGTTTAACTCAAGGCCTGCATTAAGTAGTAAGCTAATGTGCTCACCATCACGCGTTACAGCTTCTAAACTTTGCTCTGCAAAAAAGCGATCATTTAATAGCGTTTCTTGGTATTTAAGTTGGCTATATTCTTCGTGTAACACTTGCGAAGGAGAAATATATAAACGCCCCGCATAGGCGTCTAAAATCATTGGTTTGCCTTCAAACTGCAATAACGGCACATCTTCAATACCCCAAATAGCTGGGATCCCCATCGCGCGGGTTAAAATTGAAGCATGGCTGTTCGCAGCCCCGTTCACACTCACCACCCCTGCTAAATGCCCTTTTGGCACTTCTGCAAGCATTGCTGGTGTCAGCGTACTGGCAATTAAAATAGTATCTTTAGGGTAAGGCTTTGCTGCATGTTCGGTATTCACTAAGTGATGTAAAACCCGCAAGCCGATATCCTTAACATCAACGGCACGTTCTTTGATGTATGGGTCTTGCATGGCATTAAACTGTGAAACAAGCTTTTCGATTACAATTTTAAGTGCACTTTTAGCACTCCACCCCTGTTGAAGCTGGGCTTCAACATTTTGTCCTAGACTTTTGGCATCAAGTAATTGTTGGTACACATCAAATACAGCAAGCGCTTCTTGAGGTATTGAATCGCTAAGTGTCATCGATAAAGTATTAAACTCGTTACGCGTCGCAGCAACAGCTTGAGTGAATAACTTACGCTGAGCGCTGATGTCATCATCTTTTTGTAATTCAATAGACGTAAAATCTAGCTTTGGGATCACCACGAAGGCTTCGCCTATCGCTATGCCTGGTGCACTCGATACTCCTTTAAGTACCGAAGTCTGATGGGCAAAATCATCTAGCCTTAGTAACTCTTTTATTTCTGCATGGGCTAGCTGAGAAGCAAGTTGTGCCGAAAGCGTAATTAAAAATGACTCTTCGTCAGGGCTAAAAACCCGCGCTAATTTTTGTTGAACAACAATAACGCCTAAAACCTTTTTTTGGTGCACGACTGGCACTGATAAAAACGCGTTATAGCCTTCTTCATTAACTTCTGGCGAGAGTTTAAAGCGAGGGTGTGACTTTGCAAAAGCAATATTGATAGGCTCTTCACGCTGCGCAACAAGCCCAACGAGACCTTCAGTAAAGCCTATACGAAACTTTCCAACCGCATCTGGGTTGAGGCCTTGGGTGGCCATCAATACAAAGTTGTCTTGACTGTAATCTGCAAAATAAATCGAGCAGCACTGTGTTTGCATGGCATCTTTTACCATTTGCACAAAACACGCTAGCGCACTGTTTAAGTCCGCCTGTTGCGACACTGCCTCAGCAATTGATCTGAGCGTGGCTAACATGATGCTGCTCCTATAATTTAGATAAGGCAGGCCTTATCGTTTTTGTCGCCAATGATCTTTTTGTTGCTCTCGTTTATTAAACGGCATTGCAAACGGAGCAAACTCTTTCATTACTCGACGATATACATCGCGCTTAAACGAAACAACTTGCCTAACCGGATACCAATAACTCACCCATCGCCAATCATCAAACTCGGGGTGATGAGTTTTAAGTAAATCTACATCTTCATCTTTACAACGAAGTTTCAGTAAAAACCATTTTTGTTTTTGCCCAATACACACAGGACTTGAGTCTCTGCGAATTAAACGTTTGGGTAGTTTATAGCGTAACCAATGTTTTGAACTTGCGACGATCTCGACGTCTTCAGGAAGCAAGCCCACTTCTTCGTGTAATTCTCTGTACATGGTTTGCTCTGCTGTTTCACCATCGTCCACACCACCTTGGGGAAATTGCCAAGAGTGTTGACCATAACGACGAGCCCAAAATACTTGTCCCTGATTATTGCAAATTACAATTCCGACATTGGCACGAAAACCTTCGGCATCAATCACCTTAGTGCCTCATTTGTAAGTCGATTTTTATTGATTGTTCCACATAACCCGCGATACAGCAAACACTTTACACCCAAGCATAAAGGAGATTTAAAATAACTCATTTAACACGCCCATTTAATCAAGGTGTTACAAAGCTATTTTGATAAAAATACGCTGTTTGAATAAAATAACTATTTACAACCTCTTTTTTACCATCTTACCCACAGCTTGTGCATAACTTTTATAAAACATGCCTAATTTGCAAACAAATCCACAATCCACAGTTGAAATATCCACTTTCTCCACAGAAACTGTGGATAAACATGTTTATATATCTGTATTTATACAAACAACTAATCACTTAATATCGAAGCACAACGCAACAAAACAACTAAAACATATAAATTTCAACTGGTTATACAATCAAGCCCACATATTCCACTGGTTATTTTTAGCTCACACTTAACATGCGCAAAAAACACCCAAACACAAAGATATCCACTAAGGCGCGCATTTGCTATCATGAACCGGTTAATTAGACAATCAAATAAACGCCTTATGCGACCAATAAAACCAGCCTCAGTAAACGAATTAATGCAACGTGTTGATGCTATTGCCGGCCTTACCCTTGGGCAATTAGCTGAGCAATACCAATTTAAAACACCTGACGATTTACTGCGTGAAAAAGGCTGGACAGGGCAACTTATCGAATATGTGCTTGGCGCAACAGCAGGCTCAAAACCAACACCTGATTTTGAAGAGTTAGGAATTGAATTAAAAACACTGCCTATTTCGTTTAAAGGCAAACCACTCGAAACAACCTTTGTGTCAGTTACGCCGCTATTAAATGTTACAGGGATGACTTGGCAGCAAAGTACGGTTCGTAAAAAATTAAATCATGTTTTATGGTTACCGATTTTAGGCGAACGCGAAATACTGCCTTTTCACCGTACCATAGGCAGCGGCTTTTTATGGCAGCCAAGCGCAGAGCAAGATGCCCTTTTACAGCGTGATTGGGAAGAACAAATGGAGCTAATCGCCCTTGGTCGCGTAGATGAAATTTCGGGGCACTTAGGTGATGTAATGCAAATAAGGCCAAAAGCTGCCAATAGCAAAGCGCTAACTGATGCAATTGGCCCGAATGGCCAGATAGTACAAACCTTACCTCGCGGCTTTTATCTAAAAACAAGCTTCACCGGCGAGATCCTAAAACAGCAATTTCAGCTATAAAAAAACCTCCCGTAGGAGGTTTTTAAAGTCTCAATGAGCTAAGCCAAATTACTGACCTTTAACTTCTTTAAGACCATTGTAAGGTGCTTTTTCACCTAGTACTTCTTCAATGCGAAGTAATTGGTTGTACTTAGCAATACGGTCAGAACGGCTTAATGAACCCGTTTTGATTTGACCTGCCGCAGTACCTACTGCTAAATCAGCAATTGTTGCATCTTCTGTTTCACCTGAACGGTGTGAGATAACAGCTGTGAAGCCAGCATCTTTAGCCATCTTGATAGCAGCAAGCGTTTCAGTTAATGAACCGATTTGGTTGAACTTGATAAGGATTGAGTTAGCAATACCGTTATCAATACCACGCTTTAAGATCTTCGTGTTAGTTACGAAAAGGTCATCACCAACTAATTGTACTTTGTCGCCAATAAGTTTTGTTTGGTGAGCAAAACCATCCCAATCAGACTCGTCTAAGCCATCTTCAATTGAAACAATTGGGTATTGCTCTGTCAGATCTTTAAGGAAGTGGTTAAACTCTTCAGAAGTAAATTTTTTACCTTCGCCTTTAAGGTCATAGATATTAGCTTCTTTGTCGTAGAACTCAGATGCCGCACAGTCTAATGCTAGCGTGATGTCTTTACCAAGCTCGTAACCTGCATTTGCAACAGCTACTTTAATTGCTGCAAGTGCCGCTTCGTTTGACTCAAGGTTAGGAGCAAAACCACCTTCGTCACCAACTGATGTAGAGTGACCTTCAGCTTTAAGTACTTTTGCTAGGCTGTGGAATACTTCAGCGCCCATACGTAACGCTTCACGGAAGTTTTTAGCGCCAACTGGCTGGATCATGAATTCTTGAATATCAACAGAGTTATCAGCGTGCTCACCACCATTGATGATGTTCATCATAGGTAATGGCATTGAGTAAACACCTGGTGTGCCGTTAAGGTCTGCAATGTGCTCATAAAGCTCAACGCCTTTTGAGTTTGCAGCCGCTTTAGCTGTTGCTAAAGACACAGCTAAGATAGCGTTAGCACCTAGTTTTTCTTTGTTTTCAGTACCATCTAAGTCAAGCATTACTTGGTCAACCGCTTTTTGATCAACTGCGTTTTGACCTTTAAGCGCTTCAGCGATTTCGTTGTTGATATAGCCTACTGCTTTTAAAACACCTTTACCTAGGTAACGTGCTTTATCACCATCACGTAATTCAAGCGCTTCGCGAGTACCTGTTGATGCACCAGACGGTGCTGCAGCACGGCCCCATGAACCATCAGCTAAATGTACATCAGCTTCAACAGTTGGGTTACCACGCGAGTCCATGATTTCGCGACCAATCACTTTTACGATTTCTGACATCTTGATTCCTCTTTTCCCGAAAATGGTGAGTTAGTGCCAATTTTATTAATTATCCTTAATGCCATTGGCTTATTAAAACAAATAAGCCGTGCATAAAGCACGGCCTATTAAAATTACGATGACGCTTTTTGGTGAGTGTGTGCAGCTGCGACAAACCCTTCAAATAGCGGGTGACCATCACGTGGTGTTGACGTGAATTCCGGGTGGAATTGCGCGGCAATAAACCAAGGGTGATCTTTATTCTCGATAATTTCGACTAATTTCTTATCTTCAGATAAACCAGTGAAACTTAAGCCTGCTTTTTCAAGCTGCTCTACGTAGTGATTATTCACTTCGTAACGGTGACGGTGACGTTCAACAATCTCGTCGCTACCGTACACTTCGCTTACTTTAGAGCCTGGTGTTAAATGACACTTCTGTGCGCCTAAACGCATAGTACCACCTAAGTCAGATTGCTCATCACGCACTTCAACGTTACCGTCAGCATCTTGCCACTCTGTGATTAGACCAACCACAGGATGTGCAGATTTAGCGTTAAACTCGGTTGAGTTTGCATCTTCAAGGCCTGCAACGTTACGCGCATATTCAATAAGCGCTACTTGCATACCTAAACAAATGCCTAAGTAAGGAACTTTGTTTTCACGTGCATATTTAGCCGCTAAGATCTTACCTTCAACACCACGACCGCCGAAGCCACCTGGTACTAAGATAGCGTCAAGGTGAGAAAGTAACTCAGTACCTTTGCTTTCTAAGTCTTGTGAATCAACGTATTCGATGTTCACGGTTAAACGGTTTTTCAGACCTGCATGCTTTAATGCTTCGTTTACTGATTTATACGCATCTGGTAGTTCGATGTATTTACCAACCATACCAATTGTCACTTCACCTGTTGGGTTAGACTCTTGATATAACACTTGTTCCCACTCAGATAAATCTGCTTCTGGGCACTCAAGATAGAAACGACGACATACGAAGTTATCTAATTCTTGTGACTTAAGTAACGCTGGGATCTTATAGATGCTTTCTACGTCTGGTAATGAAATAACAGCTTTCTCTTCAACGTTAGTGAAAAGTGCGATTTTCGCGCGCTCGTTATTTGGTAGTTTACGATCAGAACGACAGATTAAGATATCTGGTTGGATACCAATCGAACGTAATTCTTTTACAGAATGTTGTGTTGGCTTAGTTTTAACTTCACCTGCAGGGCCTAAGAATGGCACAAGCGTTAGATGGATAAACAATGCGCGCTCACGGCCAATTTCAGTGCCAAGCTGACGAATTGCTTCTAAGAATGGTTGTGACTCGATGTCACCAACTGTACCGCCAATTTCAACGATTGCTACATCGCGACCTTCAGCACCGTCGTATACACGTTGCTTAATGTCGTTTGTGATGTGTGGAATAACCTGAATTGTTGCACCAAGGTACTCACCACGACGCTCACGTCGTAATACATCTTCATAAACACGACCTTGTGTGAAGTTGTTGCGGCTAGTCATCTTGGTACGGATGAAACGCTCATAGTGACCTAAGTCAAGGTCAGTCTCTGCACCGTCTTCAGTTACAAATACTTCACCGTGCTGAATTGGGCTCATAGTGCCTGGGTCAACGTTAATGTAAGGATCCAGCTTTAAAATAGTCACGTTAAGACCACGTGCTTCTAAAATAGCGGCTAATGACGCTGCTGCAATACCCTTACCCAACGAAGAAACAACCCCGCCAGTTACGAAGATAAATTTTGTACTCATGCGAACCCTAGAATATCAGGAATTAAAAGGAATAATATAGAATCAAGACGGGGCGATATTGTAGCAAAGGCACTGCTATCAATCCAGATAAAATTAGCAAATAAGTGCACAAAAAACGAGCTTAACCATACTGTACCCAACCTGTTCTACAACACACTCATTTTAACTGCTTTTTAATGGCTTCCCATGCGTTGTCCATTTCTTCAAGACTAGCCGTTTCTAAACTTTGGCCACGCTCCTGTAAATAAGCGGCTACTTTTTCAAAGCGTGACGCGAACTTAGCATTGGCACTTCGTAATAATTGCTCTGGATCGCGCTTGATATGACGCGCTACATTGACCGTAGCAAACAGTAAATCGCCAATTTCTTCGGCGCTGTGCTCAGAATGTGGATCATGAGCCAGCGCTTCTTTTACTTCGTCTACTTCTTCTGCAACTTTATCAAGTGCCCCATGATAGCTTGGCCAATCAAACCCTAGGCTTGCCACACGCTGTTGAATTTTCTTCGCTTTTGACAGTCCCGGCATCGCATCAGGTATATCTTGCCAAAGGCTCATTTGTGGTGAGGCTGATTTTTCTGCTCGCTCTTGTGCTTTTATAGCCTGCCACTGAGCTGAAAGTTCAGCATCCGAGAGAGCACTTTGCTCTGCAAAGACATGGGGATGACGACGCACTAATTTATCATTAAGCGTATTAGCCACATCGGCAAAATCAAATAACCCCTGCTCTTTAGCAAGCTGAGCATAAAAAATAACTTGAAACAGTAAATCGCCAAGCTCACTTTTAAGCTCAGTAAGCTCACCTTTTTCAATGCAGTCTGCTACTTCGTAAGCTTCTTCAAGGGTGTGCGGCACAATCGATTTAAAATCTTGTTTTAAATCCCACGGGCACCCAGATTCTGGGTCCCGTAGTTTGGCCATAATCGCTAGCGACTGCTCAATGGCATGTTTATCACTCATTACGAATGACCACGCTTTGCTTCATGGACACCTTCAATTTGGTGTAACTTCGACAATAAGCGGTTGGTGCTTGATAAGTCATGAACTTCAACCTGCATTGAAAACAGTGCAAGTTGCTTATCTTCAACCGTGTTAACGTTCATGTTCAGCACATTTACTTTTTCGTTTGCAAGTACTGAGCTGATATCTCGAATTAGCCCAGAACGATCGGTGGCTTCAACTTTAATAGTTAATGAGTACGAGCCATTTACATCGTCTGACCAGCTTACTGATATCACTCGCTCTGGGTGTTTATCACGTAGTTTTTCGAACGAATCACAATCTTCACGGTGAACCGCAATCCCTCGACCTTGGGTGATATAACCAATAATTTCATCGCCTGGCACAGGTCGGCAGCATTTTGCTACGTGGCTCATTAAACTACCTACCCCATCAACAACGATACCGTTTTTATCGCCGGTGACACTTTTCGGCTTTTTAAACTTAATTTGTGGCTCGTCATCATCACGGTCACTAATAAAGTTTAATAACTGATTTAAACGAACATCCCCAGCACCAACAGCTACCATTAAATCTTCAAGGCCACGCAAATTAAAGCGCTCGATTGCTGGCGCCAGATCTTTAGTTGTTAGATCTAACTTTTGTAGCTCAGTCTCTAAAATTTCTTTACCCGCGCTTAAATTTTTATCTCGGTCTAGTTGCTTAAACCAATGATGTATTTTAGAGCGTGCTCGTGACGACTTGATATAACCTAGTGATGGATTTAACCAATCACGACTTGGGTTGGCCTGCTTTTGAGTTAAAATTTCAACCTGATCCCCGGTACTTAACTGGTAAGTGAAAGGCACAATCTTGCCAAACACTTTTGCACCAATACAGCGGTGACCTACATTTGAGTGAATGTAATAGGCAAAATCAAGCGGTGTCGCACCCAGTGGTAAATCATAAATATCTCCTTTGGGTGTGAACACATAAACGCGGTCTTCTACTACTTGGTTTTTAAGCTCTTCGGCTAAGTCACTGCCATCAACAACTTCTTCTTGCCATTGCAGTAGTTTGCGCAACCAGCTAATTTTTTGTTCATAGCCCGAACCTCGCCCAGGTAGCGCTCCCTCTTTATACATCCAGTGCGCAGCTACACCTAACTCTGCATCTTGATGCATTTCGCTAGTACGAATTTGAATTTCGACGGTTTTACCTTCAGGGCCAAAAACCACGGTATGGATTGACTGATAGCCGTTTTGCTTAGGTGTTGCGATGTAATCATCAAATTCTTTATTCAAATGACGCCAATTGGTATGCACAATACCTAATGCGGCGTAACAGTCTTGCAAGCGTTCCACCACAATACGCATAGCACGAATATCAAAAAGCTGATCAAACTCGTAGTTTTTCTGCGCCATTTTTTTATAAATGCTGTAGATATGCTTAGGACGGCCATACACTTCACCTTCAATGCCTGCTTCAGCTAGTTTTGACTTTACTAAAGCAACCATATTTTCCATGTAAGCTTCACGAGCAAGGCGCTTATCATCAAGCTGTTTTGCAATGTTTTTATAGGTATCTGGGTGCAAATAACGGAACGATAAGTCTTCAAGCTCCCACTTAAGTTGACCAATCCCTAAACGGTTAGCCAGCGGAGCAAAAATATCACGTGTTTCTTTGGCGGCAATAACGCGCTCTTCTTCACTGGCGTCTTTAACATCACGCAAGTGACATACTTGTTCTGCGAGTTTAATCACCACGGCGCGCACATCTTCAACCATGGCTAATAGCATACGGCGGATATTATCGATTTGTACTGTACCTTTACCTTGATGGGCTAAGGTACTAATGGTGGCCATTTGGCTTACGCCGGTCAGTAATAACGCAACGTGATTACCTAACTTTTCGGTGACTGTCTCAATTGAGATTTTTTCGGCTAAAAAGTAAGGGGTCAAAAATGCGGTTGCCAGCGAATCAGCGTCTAAGTTCAGCTCGGCTAAAATTTCCACCATTTCGATTGCGGTATTTTCACGTTTTGCATCGTCACAATGCTGGCACAAATCATGAGCCTGCTTTAATAGGATTTGTTTATCTTCTGTTAGCGCTAACAGCTCGATACGGCTGGCAAAATCACTCGGCTTTGTAAGCTGATGTGACTGTCTAGTGGCTACCATAGTGCGCTTTACCTCCTGTGAAATAACGCCATCGTTTCAATATGCCCGGTATGCGGGAACATATTCATTAGCCCTATTTTCTTAATGCTAAAGCCTGCTTGTAAAATAATCGCACTGTCACGGGCTAAAGTAACAGGATCACAAGAGACGTATAAAATCGTTTTAAACTGGGTTAGTGGTAACTGCTCTAAAATGGCCATCGCCCCAGTGCGTGACGGGTCAAGGACTAACACATCAAAATCATCACTAAACCAAGCTGCTGATTTCATTGGCTGTGTTAAATCAAAACAGTAAAAATCGGTATTCGACAAAGAGTTAGTTTGCGCATTTTGTTTGGCTAATGCAACCGCAGAATCAACACCTTCAACACCAATAACATATTTAGCATACTTTGCCATTAATAGTGAAAAGTTACCAATGCCGCAAAATAAATCCAACACTTGTTCACTACCTTGAAGTTCTAACCACTCTTTTGCTTGATGCAGCATCGCTTGGTTCACTTGCGGGTTAACTTGAATAAAGTTTTCAAGACCAAACTCAAAGCGTAAATCATAAGCTGGTATCTGGTAGTACGGCATAGGGAAATCACTGTGATTAATTTCACCACTTTGTGATTGCCATACCACGCACCAGCTGTATTCATTACACGCTGATTCTACGATTGTTTTTAACTCGTTATTAATTGCCTTAGTATGCCTAACAACCACAAAAGCCGCGTTATCAGCTTCGCATAATTGTAAGTGGCTAATACTACCTAGACCTGAATGACTGTTGATAAGAACATCAAACACAGCAAATACTTCTTTGAAAGTGCTTGTAAGCACATCGCAGTTTTCAATACTCACCAATTGCTTAGAGCCTTGAGCTCGATAACCTACACGCATTTTTTTGGCGGATTTGTCGTGCATTACTGCAATACGCGCAGAGCGACGATAATGATGCTCATCACTCAGTAAAGGCGCTTGCCAGTTTAAGTTATCAGCTTTGGCAAATTTACTAAACAACTGACTTACCGCTGCTTGCTTTTCTACGAGCTGTTGTTTTGCATCGAGGTGTTGTAACTGACAACCACCGCATACCTGATAATGTTGGCAAAAAGGAGTAACCCTATGCTCTGAGGCTGATAGCACTTTTTTACAATCAGCACAGGCAAAACGTGCCTTATCTTCTATCAACAGTGCTTTTACTTCTTCGCCCGGCAAAGCACCATTAACAAAACAAACTTTACTCCCTTGTTTAGCAACGCCTCGACCTTGATGATCCATAGCGGTGACAGACAGGGTTAGCATTTTTTGTGAAACGGATTTCTTTTTGGCTTTGAAAATCTGTGCCATTGGGCAACACCTTAATTATTGATAAAGCAGAAGTAAGTATATACTCTTAAACAACGATAATAATGATAACAACATTCTTTATGACTAAATTTGGCTTACGTGACTCAGTCTTAACTCTCACTTTAATACCGACTGTGATCATAGGCTTGTTGCTGGGCGGTTATTTTACAATAAATCGTTACATTGAGCTCGATGAAATTTTATATCAACAAGGTGTGACAATAATTGAGCCGCTGGCTATAGCGGTTGAACAACCCTTGCTCAAGCGTGATAAACCGCTATTAACACGCCTAGTTAGTCATACCCATAACAAGCACTCCCCTGCTATTCAATCAATTGCTATTTTTGATGAGAACAATGAGCTTGTCATTTTTAGTAAATATCAAAGTGAGTTCAAAGAGTTTATAACCGATAACTCAGCGTCACTAGACGGTATTATTGTCAAAAATTCAGAGCACTACTTAACGTTTAAAACTGCCATTGTTAATCATAGTCGCCAAGATTCGATTTGGAACCACCATAGTTACCAAGCTTCATTGGGAACTGTGGTTATCATGCTCAACAAACAACAGGCTATCATTGGTCAGCAACGCGCACTGCTTATAAGTGGCATTGTCATTATTTTAGCCTTAGTACTGGCGACTATTTTGGCATTTAGACTTACCCGTATGTTTGTTCAACCACTGAATAAGTTAGTACTTGCTACCGACAGGTTAATAGAAGGTAAAGTAGATACCGGTCTTGATAAAAAAATGTTTGGAGAGTTTGAGTTACTCAGAGAAGGCCTTAATACGATTTCGCAAACCATGGTCATGCAACGTGACGAAATGCAAAAACACATTGACCAAGCAACCTCTGATTACCGCGAAACACTCGAACAGTACGAAACCCAAAATATCCAGTTAAGTATCGCCAAAAAAGACGCGCAAGATGCTAACCGAGTAAAATCAGACTTCTTAGCCAAGATGAGTCATGAATTACGTACGCCTTTAAATGGTGTAATTGGTTTTACACGCCAGCTTTATAAAACCCCGCTAAATAAGCATCAAAAAGATTATCTTGATACCATTGAGCTGTCGGCCAACAGTTTATTGACCATTATTAGTGATATTTTGGACTTTTCTAAATTAGAAGCCGGTGCCATGGAGCTAGAATCAATGCAATTCCAGCTGCGTGACAATATCAATGAAGTTTTAACTTTATTGGCACCGAGCGCTCATGAAAAGCAACTTGAGCTATCAATTTTTATTCATCCACAAGTGCCTGATAACCTGACCGGTGACCCGACTCGCTTTAAACAAATCTTAATAAACTTGTTGAGTAACGCGATTAAATTCACTGAAAAAGGGTCGATTAAAGTAGATGTTGGCTACCGCTTGCTCGATGAAGAGCGCGCCTCAATTTTGGTCTCAGTGACTGATACAGGTGTAGGTATTCCTATGGATAAACAAGATGCGTTATTCACACCATTTGGCCAAGCAGACTCAAGTATTACTCGTAAATTTGGTGGTACTGGGCTTGGTTTAATCATCACTAAACATATTGTTGAAGCGATGAACGGTCGCATAACGCTTAACTCAGCTCCTGGCAATGGCACCTGCTTTACATTTAATGCGGTATTTAGGACACCAAGCAATATAATTACCAGCGACTTACCTACTCAATCCTTAATTAATAAACGCGTGCTTTATTTAGAGCCGCATGAACACTCTCATCAAGCAACATTGTCGTTATTGAATGAATGGCAAATGCGAGTGACTGCGTGCACAGATGAAGAAAGTTTCTTAAACGAGATCAATAAAGATTTCAGCTATGACATCTGTATTATTGGCCATACCGCCACAATAGATGATATGCAGCAACTGAAAAGCTACGTGAAAGCAGTTCGCCCTGCGACTGATTATTTATATATTATGCTCAATACAGTGTCGCATAATATGCGTGAGGCATTTATCGGTAGTGGTGCTGATGCATGCCTTAGCAAGCCGCTTAATCACCGTAAACTGTGTGAAATATTGGCTGCACCTTATCGCCTTGACCACCCAGTACATAATATTGAACAGGGTGACGAAAAGCTTTTACCACTTAAAGTGTTGGTCGTTGACGACAATGACGCTAACTTAAAGCTTATTTGTACTCTTCTGGAAGAACAAATTGAGTTAATTGATACCGCCCATAATGGTTCTCAAGCCTACAGCTTAAGCAAAAGCCATAAATACGATTTAATATTTATGGATATTCAAATGCCAATCATGGATGGTATTACCGCTTGTAAACTTATTCGCGAATCATCACTCAATGAAGATACACCTATCATTGCAGTTACAGCGCACGCTTTGGCGGGTGAAAAAGAGCAACTGCTTAAAGATGGCTTTAAAGGTTACTTAACCAAGCCTATCGATGAAGATATGCTAAAACAAATCATCAGCGATCATAGCCCTCAATCACCTATTAATCGTGAGCGAAGTAAAGCAGCTGCCGTTCATTCGGAGCCACCATTTGAAAGCGCTCGTCTTGATTGGCAATTAGCACTACAACGCGCAGGCGGTAAAGAAGAACTAGCACTTGAAATGCTTAACATGCTATTACTGAGCGTGCCGGAGACCTTGCGCCTGCTCAATGAAGCTATAGAAAAAGAAGATTGCGAACATGTACTTAGCATTGTGCACAAGTTCCATGGCGCATGTTGTTATACCGGCGTACCAAAACTAAAATCACTTGCCGAAACTCTCGAAACAGCATTAAAAGGCGATTGCGATTTAAATTACATCGAGCCTGAACTGTTTGAGTTAATTGATGAGCTTAATAACTTGTTAAGCGATGCAGGTATGGTTGAGCAATAACGATAAAAAAACTCAATAAATTATATAAAGGAATATATTAATGAAAAACTATTTAATGCTAGCTAGCAGTTTGTTTGTATTTGGTTGCGCATCAACCGAAGAAAAACCAGTAAAATTAGAGTATGCGGATTTAGCTGTTAGCTATAATGAAATGGAGTCAGCAAAATGGCAACAGCTTGAACGCTTTCCTGCCAGATACCCAAAAAAAGCAGTTATCCAAGCAAAAGAAGGTTGCGCAACTATTGAGTATGTCATTACGCCACAAAATGAGATTAGAGATATTCAGGTAGTTACCTCAACTAACTCTGTATTTGCCGACGCAGCAAAAGATGTAATCACTAATTGGCACTGGAATGAGCTGGCGAAAAATATTACTGATAAAGCGGTGAAAACCCAAACTCGCTTTGACTTTTGTTTTGACACACCTGAGCAATCTTGCAAAGAGCTAAAACCTAACTATTCATGCCCTAGTTCAGATATTATTTATTCCACGGGTACACGCATAGTGAAGTATTAAAGGGAACTTGCTTTGTATTTTATCTTACTTATCGTCTTTAGTGCTGTTTCACTCACTTGGTTTTTCTTCCGCTATAAAAAACTAAGTATAGAAGCTAATAATTACGTAAAAACCAATTACACAGAGCAGTGGCAAACATACGAAAGCCAAGCCCGTTTGATGAAGGCAAAACCTAACTCGATGGTTTTTCATTCAGTTAAAAAAGGTGAATTGTCGGCCGTAGATGATGATGTTTTAAAAAGCTTTAAGAAAAAACATCAATATTTAGTGGCCCTACTCTGCCTATCGCCACTGTTATCATCCTACCTCTCAGAATTTATTGTTTACCTGAGTAAATAAAAAACGCGGCGGATATTATCTCCACCGCGTTCAGTATTCAAATTTGCTGGCTCTTATTAAAAGCGTCAGCTAAAGTCTTGCTTCAATCATTAAACGTTTCATATCGCTTACTGCTTTTTCTAAACCATCGATCGCTGCACGGGCAATAATTGCATGACCAATGTTTAACTCATAGATTTCTGGCATTGCCGCAATGGGTTTTACATTGTGATAATGAAGACCATGGCCGGCATTAACGATTAAACCTAGGCTATCAGCATATTGTACGCCGCTACGAATACGTTCAAGCTCAGTGTGAAGCTCTTCGTCATTCTCTGCATCGGCATAAGCACCTGTGTGAATTTCAACGTAAGGAGCATTACACGCTTTTGCAGCGTCAAGCTGCGCGTTGTCGGCATCAATAAATAACGAAACCTTAATTCCTGCTGCTGTCAGCTTTTCTGTTGCAGCTTTTACTTTTTCAAAGTTACCCACAACATCAAGGCCACCTTCTGTGGTGAGTTCTTCACGTTTTTCAGGCACTAAACACACATAAGCAGGTTTCACTTCAAGGGCGATGTCGATCATTTCATCGGTGACTGCAATCTCAAGATTCATACGTGTTTGAATCGTTTTTGCCATCACATATACGTCACGATCTTGAATATGACGACGGTCTTCACGCAAATGAATGGTGATACCATCTGCACCAGCATGCTCTGCAACAGCAGCGGCATGCGCAGGATCTGGGTAACTCGTGCCACGCGCTTGGCGTAAAGTGGCAATGTGATCAACGTTTACACCAAGAAGAATATCTTTCATTTTTTTACCTGTTTAAAACAACGATTCAAGGCTGAGTATCAGCCTACTTAATAAATAACTCACGGCTTTTTAATGGCTTTTTACCAAGTAAAGGCTTGAGTAGGTATCGACTTAATTGCTTAGCCATATATAACACATCAGGGGCGCTAAAGTCATGAGCCGCTATGGCATTTAATTGCTTTCCTGAAAAGCCACTATGGGGGTCGTCATGCAACAAAAAACCGTATTCAGCAAAGTACTGATAATTTGCTGCATCGTTTATTTCATCCCCTTGCGCATCAACGCTAAAATCAACACCGTAACCTAGCATCTCTAGCAGTTGAAACTCATATGAGCGCAGCACCGCTTGCAGGCTTTTAGTGGTCGACAACTCGTGTAAATGCTGTTTATAAAGATGATAAACACTTTCCATCGGCTCGTTGATTGGTACGATACGATTGGTTAATTCGTTCAAATAAAAACCACAATATAACTGGGTGCCAGTTAACATACTTTGCCCGCCATGGGGCTCAAAACGAGTGATGTATTTTAAATCAGACTTACCGCTGTATTGTACAAGCAGAGATTGGAAAGGTTGCAGTTGAGCTTTATGTTTAGTGGCCTGGCGACCACTAATACGAGCCAACATTCTCAGTTGACCAACGCCTTCTACCAGCATATCAAGCATAACTTGCGAGTCACTAAAAGGACGTCGATGCAGCAAGTATGCTGTGTAGAATTCGCTATCCATGGCGTGTAAGCTTTACTTAGTCTTCACCATAGCCAAGGCTACGTAGCGCACGTTCATCGTCAGCCCAACCAGATTTGACTTTTACCCACAGTTCTAAAAACACTTTGTTATCAAGCATTTCTTCAAGGTCTTTACGCGCTTCACGACCGATAACTTTTAGCTTTTCGCCCTTGTTACCGATCACCATACGTTTTTGTGTTTCGCGCTCAACCAAGATAAGGCCATTGATTTGCCAAACACCATTATCGAGCCATTTAAACTGTTCTATTTCTACCGTGACAGAATAAGGTAACTCATCACCCATAAAACGCATCAGCTTTTCACGGATAACTTCTGCCGACATGAATCGCATAGAGCGATCTGTCACGTAGTCCTCAGGGAAATAAAACTCGCAAAGAGGAAGACGCTTGGTTACTTCAGCTTTGATTAGTTCAATATTTTTACCCTGCTTAGCAGAAACAGGAATAATACCAACAAAGTCAAACTTTTCGCCCAAGAACTGCATGTGTGGCAGCACAAGATCGCGATCTTTTACTTGGTCGATTTTATTCATTACCAATAACACCGGACGACCACTTTGGCGTACTTTGTTAAGTACCATCTCATCGTCTTCGTTCCAGTGTGTTCCTTCAACCACAAAAATGATCAGTTCTACATCACCAATTGAACTTGATGCTGCTCTGTTCATTAAACGGTTAATGGCACGCTTTTCTTCTACGTGTAAACCCGGAGTGTCGACGTACACTGCTTGGTATTTACCTTCGGTATGAATACCCATAATACGGTGACGTGTAGTTTGCGGTTTACGCGAAGTAATCGACACCTTTTGCTCAACAATGTAGTTAAGTAAGGTCGATTTGCCCACATTTGGACGGCCTACAATGGCAATCATCCCGCAGTGTGTATCTAGCTCTGCAGGTGATTTAGAGATTAAATCATCAAGATTCATTTTTAAGTATCTTTAAGGCTTTTTCAGCGGCTTTTTGCTCTGCTTTACGACGCGAGCTACCCACTGAGATAATGCTATCCATCCCTTCAACAATACATTCAACCGTGAATGTTTGATTGTGCGCTTGGCCCTTTGTATCAATAACAGTGTAGCCTGGTAACGATAGTTTGCGCGCTTGTAAGTATTCTTGAAGTAATGTTTTCGGGTCTTTTTGGTTCAAACCTGGCGAAATTGCATCAAGGCGAGACTCATACCAGCTTAAAATAAGCTCTCCACATTGTTCAATGTTTGAGTCTAAGAACACCGCGCCAATAATCGCTTCAACAGCATCGGCAAGGGTTGATTCGCGGCGAAAACCGCCACTTTTCAATTCACCTGGGCCTAAGCGTAAGTAATCGCCCAAGCCAAATTCTAGGCCAAATTCAGCCAAGGTTTGTCCACGCACTAAGGTCGAGCGCATACGGCTTAAATCACCTTCACGTGCTTTTGGAAATTTATTATAAAGCGCATTAGCAATCACAAAACTCAAAATTGAATCGCCCAAAAACTCTAAGCGTTCATTATGTTGACCTTTATGACTGCGATGCGTCATTGCCTGCTCAAGCAACGCTTGATCAGTAAATGTATAACCTATTTTATTGTATAACTCTGTTACGTTTTTTTTCATCGTTACTGAATATTACCTAGGCGTTCAAAACGAACACCAGTTGGAACCCAGCTTGGTAAAAAGTCATCTGGGCCATTTTCAAATTCAAAACTCATCCATATAAAGACGGCTTTACCAACCAAGTTTTCTTTTGGTACAAAGCCCCAAAAGCGACTGTCTTGGCTATTATCACGGTTATCACCCATCATAAAATAATGATCGGCAGGAACCACCCACTCATCTGAGCGAGTACCCGGCTGCTGATAATAGCGGCCTTTCATTTCAGGCGCTTGCGGGTTAATCAAGATATTATGATTGACTGTGCTTAGACCTTCTTCTAAACGCACCAAATTCATTGAACCTTGTTTGAACTCATCGCTATTGAGGATTTCCATATCAATTTTATTGTATTCATTACACAGCAACTCACCCTGTTGCGTAGCACCTTCTTCACATTTTGGCTGAATATAAAGGTGCTTGTTGCGATAAACAATCTTATCGCCAGGTAGACCTATTGCTCGTTTAATGTAATCAACACGCTCATCAAGTGGGTATTTAAATACAACAATATCACCACGCTCTGGCTCGTTTACATCAACTAGCTGACTGCGCCAAACTGGGTCTTTAATGCCATATGAGTACTTTTGAACAAGAATAAAGTCACCCACAAGTAAAGTTGGCATCATCGAACCAGATGGAATTTGAAACGGTTCAAAAATAAATGAGCGGAAGATGGTGATTGCCGCAATCATCGGAAAAATTGATTTAGCCGTTTCAGTAATACTTGGCTCAGGCGCAATTAATGCAGCGGTTTCTTCATCTAAATCACCACCTGCGGCATTTTGAGCAAGGGCAATTCGCTGTTGACGCTTCGGCGCAAACATAAAGTGGTCAATTAACCAAATTAAACCTGAGCCAAGTGTTAACAACACTAAGAAAATTGAAAAATAACCCGCCATGCATTAATTCCTATATCTACTTCTTATTATTTACCAACTTTAAGGATAGCTAAGAATGCATCTTGAGGAACTTCAACGTTACCTAATTGCTTCATTCGCTTTTTACCTTCTTTTTGCTTCTGTAGTAGCTTTTTCTTACGGCTCACGTCACCACCGTAACATTTTGCGATTACGTTTTTGCGTAATTGCTTAACTGTTGTACGTGCAATCACATGCTGACCAATCGCTGCTTGAATCGCAATATCAAACTGCTGACGTGGGATCAGATCTTTTAGCGCTTCCGCTAACTGGCGACCACGTGACTGCGCAATATCACGGTGCACAATAATAGCAAGTGCATCAACACGCTCACCATTAATTAGTACATCAACACGCACCATGTCTGAAGCTTGGAAATGCTTAAAGTTATAATCAAGTGATGCAAAACCACGACTTGTTGATTTTAACTTATCAAAGAAGTCCATTACTACTTCAGCCATGGGTAATTCGTACGTCACCGCAACTTGCTTACCATGGTAGCTCATTTTAGTTTGCATACCACGCTTTTCAACACAAAGTGTAATTACGTTACCCAAAAACTCTTGCGGAACTAAGATGTTAGCTTCAACAATTGGCTCACGGATTTCAATAATATTGTTTACCGGTGGTAGGTCAGACGGGTTATCTATTTGTTTAGTTCCGTCTTTTGTTTCTACTTCGTAGATTACTGTTGGCGCAGTAGTAATAAGATCAATGTCGTACTCTCGCTCAAGACGTTCTTGAATGATTTCCATGTGTAGCATACCTAAGAAACCACAACGGAAACCAAAACCAAGTGCTGTTGAGTTTTCTGGTTCGAAGAATAACGACGCATCGTTCAAGCTTAGTTTATCAAGCGCATCACGGAATGATTCATAATCATCTGATGAGATTGGGAACATACCAGCATAAACCTGCGGTTTAATGCGTTGGAAGCCAGGTAAACGCTCAGGGGCAGAATTACGTTGAAGCGTGATAGTATCACCAACTGGTGCACCGTGGATTTCTTTAATACCCGCAATAACAAAACCTACTTCACCGGTTTTTAAGATACCCGTGTTGGTTTGTTTTGGAGTGAAAATACCCACTTTATCTGCGATATGAACTTGCTCATTCGACATGATCTTAATTTTATCGCCAGAGCGTAATTCACCGTGTTTGATACGTACTAATGATACAACGCCTTGATATGGGTCAAACCATGAGTCAATGATAAGCGCTTGTAGTGGCTTATCTTTGTCACCTACCGGTGGCGGAATATCTTTAACAATAACTTCTAATACTTCTTCAATACCAATACCTGTTTTAGCACTACATTGCACTGCATCTAGAGCATCGATACCGATAATATCTTCAATTTCTTCAGCTACACGAAGAGGGTCGGCTTGCGGTAAGTCGATTTTATTTAGAACTGGAATAACTTCTAAGTCCATTTCGATTGCTGTGTAGCAGTTTGCCAATGTTTGTGCTTCAACACCTTGGCCCGCATCTACAACCAATAATGCACCTTCACAGGCTGCAAGTGAACGCGATACTTCGTATGTAAAGTCAACGTGTCCTGGGGTATCGATGAAGTTTAACTGGTATGTTTCGCCGTCTTTAGCTTTATAATTTAGTGTTACACTTTGCGCTTTGATGGTAATACCACGCTCACGCTCAATGTCCATTGAGTCTAACACCTGCTGCTGCATTTCACGGTCTGTTAAACCACCACAAACTTGGATAAGACGGTCTGAGAGAGTCGATTTACCATGGTCAATATGGGCGATGATCGAAAAATTACGGATATGCTTCATAAACTGGATTCTAAACTTCTATATAAATGGACTAAGTGTATAAAGCGACAATTTTACATTTAATTGGCTTTAATCACCATCTATTTGAGTGAAAGGAATAGTAATTGGGTGAATTTTTATTACTTTTATATCGTGCTTGAGGCTCTTAACCCTTGATTTTGCTATTGCATAGCCCGTTAAGCCACCAATCACGGCTGCTAAAATTTGCCAGCCCTCAGGTAATGAAAAAGCGGCAAAAGCGATTAAAGCAAATCCCAAACTGAGTAAAAGTGGCAACATATACACAGCCATCGCATGTTTAACTAGATGACTATCATCAAGTGCTAAGGTCACTTTTTGACCGACTTTTAACTCGGAATCAAAGGTATAGGGGAAAGTTTTTTTGGCTGTTCCAAACAGTTTAGCGAATACTTGCGAGCCACATCGGCCATTACAGCCGGCACAGGCCTGTTTTTGCTCTGCTTCTAAGTTCGCTGTCGTGCCTTTAACCGACACGACAGTGAGTGTTTGTTCAATCATAATTTAAAGAGGTCGCGCTACCGACTCAGCTATAGCTTTGGCTGTCATAGCGGGAATATTACCAACAACCGATACATCAAAGCCACCGCCATTGTGAACATAAACCGTCGTTGCACCCGATGATAGTGCACCACTGGCTCGTTTGCCTGGTAAAGGTCTTTGAATAAACACAGATACTTCCACAAAACCATCAGAGTATAAGTAATAGTCTGTTAGTTCATTATTTAAGTCTAATTTGTGGCGATCTGACTTTAACAATTTGAATCCATCTGGCAACCAGCCAATATTCCAATTATTGCCAGCACCTTCAGATGCATTTTCAATCTCAGTGGTTGGCATAGCAGCAGGAAAACTACGGTTTTGCATTTCAAGTAGCATTGGCGCTGGCTGCTCGGTCACACTTATGTGAGTTAACTGTAATTGCTCCAACATTTCGCCTTTATGATCAACATAAGCAGACTTAAGTAGAAGCGATGATTCGGTATCAATCCAAATCCAGTAGTTAAATTTATGCTCATCTTTTGATTCAATACGCACTAACTGCGCTGAGCGACCTGCAATACGTCCTTTACCACCTAGCACAAAATCATAATGTGCACTTACGCGTTCAATATCTTTAAAAAGTACTTCAGGAATAGGCCCGGCAATAGTGTCGGTTTTGATTGTATAAGGCTGTGAGTGAGGCTCAAAATAAGTAACTTGTCCGTTAACTCTTGCCATCTCAAGCCCTGCACCATTAAGCAAGCTCAAATGTTCAAGCTCGATATCACCTTGTTTAGCATGCAACCAACGATAAGGTTCCATGGTTTGGCCTTTAACGACGACAAAAGATGCATCAAAGTTGCGGGTATGAACGGCATCAGCCATATTAAGTAATAATGCTTTGGCGGGGTTTTCATCACTGGCAAAAGCCGGAGCCATTAATGCCAGTGACAAAATAAAAGTAAACACTTTCATTTAATTAGTTTTTTTCCTCTTCTGCGTTTTCTGCAGTTTGTGAACTTTCCAGAGAATAGGCAACACGTGCTTGACGCTGATGCTCAAGAACTAATGCCCCTATACGCTGCTGTTGTAATTCACGTAAACCTTGCTCTGCGTTTTCAAGTGCAGGTTGTTCTGATGAATAGCTAACAGGTGACGCAACCCCCGTTAAAGGTGTTGTTTGTAAAAGTGGAATGTCACTTTCTGGTGATTCGGTGTTCTGCGGCAATGTTTGTACGCCCACAATCGCAAACATAGCAACACTTGCAGCAATTGCCACTTGGGCAAATGGACGACGCCAATTAAATGCTACAACGTTATCTGTGCCTGTTGCCGCCACGATTTCTTCGCTTTTTGGTGCTGTTGTTTTATTCGCGAAATCAGAGTAAACAGGTTCTTGCTCAAGTGATTCTGCCACTGCGTCTGCAATGTCGAAATTAAAAGCGTTATTATTTGCCTCAGCACGCATTACGTCACCGATCATCGCGTAACGACCAAATGTTGCTACATCGTCGTTAGTGATCGCTTGATCAGTTAACTGCTGCTCGCCGTCAAGTAACGCGGACAACTGCTCATTATCCAACTTGTTAACGTCTGCTTTTGTCATACTAAGACTCACCTATTAATGGATTCAATTTATTATCAATCGCCTCACGGGCACGAAATATACGCGAGCGTACCGTTCCCACAGGGCAATCCATAACCACGGCTATTTCTTCATAGCTCATCCCTTCAATTTCACGAAGGGTTATCGCGGTCTTCAGATCTTCAGGCAAACTATCAATCGTATTAAAAATTACAGCACGTACTTCGTCACTTAATAACAGGTTTTCAGGTGATGCGTTAGAACGCATAGCATCTGCACTGTCATAAAATTCGGCTTCTTCAGCATCAACATCGTTTGCGGGGGGCTTTCGGCCCTGCGCAACCAAGTAATTTTTAGCACAATTTACGGCGATACGGTATAACCAAGTATAAAAGGCGCTATCACCTCTAAAGTTAGGTAGAGCTCGATACGCTTTAATAAACGCCTCTTGCGCGACATCAGCGACATCACCTTGGTTCGACACATAACGTGAAATCAAACCTGCAATTTTGTTCTGATATTTTCTAACTAATAGGTTGAAGGCGTTTTTATCTCCTTGCTGGACCCTTTTAACTAACGCTAAATCCAAATCCTGCTCGCTCATTCGAGCCGGTACTCCTCTGTTTGATTCTTGCTTGCTATTCATATACTCGCCATTGTTTACACAAACTCTGACTGCAGCATGAATATAAAAGTTCAGTTTAAAATGATTTTTTTATAAAATAGCATGCAAATAAATTGAGTCATACCGATCTTATTACACAATAAGTTCAAATACTGCTGTTAAATCAACGGGTACATAAGTTCACTGTGAATTAAATAAATTTAAACAAACAGCCTAAAGTAGACTGTTTATATGACCTAAAACCTAATAAGATTGGTATAACATATTAAAATGACTAATAGTGTTACTGCAAATATGGTACATATACGTATACCACATAAAAAAATATTTGCTCAAACTTTTGGCACTACTAGCCGAGCATTGTAACCGCAAAGACCACAGACATGAACCAAAATAAACATCACATTACTGATGTCGCTATCATTGGCAGCGGCGCCGCTGGCCTTTCTCTTGCTTTATCTCTTGCTAACCATTGCAAGGTCACTGTACTAAGTAAAGGTGCACTGACTGAAGGGTCAACCTTATATGCACAAGGTGGCATTGCCGCGGTATTTGATAAAAAGAATGACAGCATTGAATCTCATGTTGAAGATACACTCGATGCGGGTGGTGGTTTATGTGACCGAGATGCGGTGCATTACACTGCAAGCAATGCTAAGACGTGTTTGAAATGGCTAATCGAACAAGGTGTGCCTTTTGATATGGAGTTTGACTCAAAAGGTAAAGAGCGCTTTCATTTAACTCGTGAGGGTGGCCACAGTCATCGCCGTATTTTACACGCTGCAGATGCCACTGGTCGCGCAGTGCAAACAACTTTAATTAGCCAAGTACAAGCCCATCAAAACATTACCTTGCTAGAAAACTATAATGCGATTGATTTAATCAGTGATAAGAGTCTAGGTAAAAAGGGCAAACATATTCATGGTTTATATGTATGGAACTGTGAAGAGAAAAAAGTCGAAACAATTTCAGCCAAATTCGTTGCACTTGCCACTGGTGGAGCCAGCAAAGTTTATCTATATACTTCTAACCCTGATGTATCAAGTGGCGATGGTATTGCCATGGCATGGCGTGCGGGGTGTCGGGTTGCCAATATGGAATTTAACCAATTCCACCCAACTAGTTTATATCACCCAGAGCTACAAAACTTTTTGATTACCGAAGCAATGCGTGGTGAAGGTGCATATTTAAAACGCCCCGATGGCACCCGTTTTATGAAAGATTTTGATGAGCGTGAAGAGCTTGCTCCTCGTGATATCGTGGCTCGTGCTATCGATTTTGAAATGAAACGCCTTGGTGCGAACTGTGTCTATCTTGATATTAGCCACAAAGACAAAGACTTTATCATTGAGCACTTCCCTACCATCTATGCAAAATGTTTAAGTGTGGGCTTAGATATTACTAAAGAAGCCATTCCAGTGGTTCCGGCTGCACACTATACATGTGGTGGGGTGATGACTGACTTTAATGGCCGCACAGATTTAGACAACCTTTATGCTGTTGGCGAAGTCGCTTACACAGGCTTACATGGTGCTAATCGCATGGCGAGTAACTCGTTACTTGAGTGTATTGTGTTTGCCCATGCCGCAGCGAAAGACATCTTAAGTAAAATCGATGCAAGCCCTGCCCTTGAAGCCCTCCCACTATGGGATGAAAGCCGCGTCACTAATTCAGATGAAGAAATCGTCATCACTCATAACTGGCATGAACTAAGATTATTTATGTGGGATTACGTGGGGATTGTACGCTCAACTAAACGCTTAGAGCGTGCCCTTCACCGTGTGGAGTTACTACAACAAGAAATTCACGATTACTACGCTAACTTCAGAGTGTCTAATAACTTATTAGAGCTTAGAAATCTCGTGCAAGTAGCTGAGCTGATAATTCGCAGTGCCCTTGAGCGTAAAGAAAGCCGTGGTTTACACTACACTATTGATTACCCAGAACAAAACGACAATCCAACACCAACAATACTGACCCCTAAGTCGGTTGCTGCACTGCAATAACAGCACGTTTCAAACGCGAAAAATAAACGTCTTCTACACTGGCTGCTGAAATAATCAGCCAGTGTGACTGATAAAACCCCTCAAGCCTGAGCACTACGTAGTTTGCAAAGATATAACTTTTCGGACTTATCTCGCCTTGCAATTGAATGTTGTCACTCACAAATCTTAACTGTGAGTATTCTAAAATAACTGTGCCGTTTTCAGGATGTGCTTGTTTTGCTTTTTTAAAACTAATAATGCCTGCAATCAGGCTAGATGAAATAGCAAATATTTGTGTTATCAAGGAGTGGGCGGTAAGAAAGAACGCTATAGCAAGAAAACAAAAAAAGACCACAAATGGTTTGTGGTCTAGTTTATTATTTTTAACGACAAACCTATACACGAACTCGGTCTAAAATTAACGAGACCATAGTGTTTAGTTCTGGATCTTTACACTCTTCATGCCCCATGAACCATGCGAACAAATCAGGATCATCGCTCTCAAGTAAGCGTTGAAATACAGCTTGCTGCTCTTTGCTAAGTGAGTCAAACGCTTCTTCAACGAATGGCATGAATAAAACATCAAGTTCCAACATACCGCGACGGCATGCCCAACGAATACGTTCTTTACTGTGAATTTCAGTCATTTTAAACCTCGTACTTATTTGTCTGCAGTTTAACAAATTGCCATCGAATAAACAGCTATTTAAATTGCTACCCTAACTAAGTTATCATTACCTCTCATTCATATCGTAAAGAAGGTTTTTATGTCGACTGTTTACGCATGTCCTTTATCTTATTCGCTTATCAGCCTAACTGGCAAAGATAAGCTGTCTTACCTTCACGGACAAATTACACAAGATATCAATAAGCTCAACAAAGATAACTTTTTATGGGCTGGACACTGTAATGCCAAAGGCAAACTTTGGGGTGTGTTTAGACTTTTTGAGCATCAAGATAGCTACTACCTTGTGGGCACAAAACCTGAAGTTGAGCAGTCACTGGTAGAGTTAAAAAAATATGCGGTATTTTCCCAAGTAGACATTCAGCAAAGTGAAAAACCGCTTATTGGCCTAATTGGTGATGACCTTAATAATACACTTAAATCACTCAACATTGAGTTTGATGAGGAACACAGTGCCGTTGACTTTGCTGGCGGTAAAGCATTAAAACTTGCTGATAACCGTGTTCTACTGATGGTCAATAACGACTTTTGTTTACCAGACGAAGTCACGGCCCTTGATGATGATGCACGTTGGCAACAAGCTGCAATTGCAGCTGGTGAGCCATCTTTAAATAGCGACGCCATTGGCGAGTACGTACCACAAATGGTGAACCTACAAGCACTAGGTGGTATCAGCTTTAGAAAAGGTTGTTATACAGGCCAAGAAACTGTCGCTCGCATGAAATATCTGGGCAAAAATAAACGCGCTATGTATATCGTTGCAGGCACAGCCGAAGGTCAACTTGATGAGCTTGAGCTCGAAACCAAGATGGGCGAGAATTGGCGTCGTGCAGGCAAGCTAATTAGCCAAAGTTATAATCAAGATACGCAAACATTAATGGGCCTTGTTGTGCTGCCAAACGACAATGAAGCAGGCCAAGTGTTGCGTGCTAAACACCTCCCTCAGGTTGAGCTATCAATTCAAGCTCTGCCTTACTCTCTCGAAGATGAATAAATAGGAAAGACTATGATCGTAGCAGCAAACAAAGTGGTAAAAATGCATTATTCAGTATTGGATAATAACAAAAACACTATCGACAACTCTTTCGATGGTGAACCACTGGTGTTTATCGTGGGCACTGGCTACCTAATTCCAGGCCTAGAGGATGCGCTACTAGGTAAAGAAGCCGGTGACACATTTAGCGTAACTGTAGAACCAGAGCAAGGCTATGGTGAACGTCATGATGACTTGATGCAAGCTGTGCCTAAGTCGATGTTCGAAGGAATGGAAATCGAAGTTGGTATGCAGTTTCGTGCGACAACTGATGCCGGTGATCAATCAGTAATGATCATCGAAATCCAAGATGAAGATGTGATTGTAGATGGTAACCACCCTCTTTCAGGCATCACTCTACATTTTGATGTTGAAGTACTTGAAGTACGCGATGCAACAGAAGAAGAGTTGGCACATGGTCATGTGCACGGTGAAGGCGGTTGTGGTCACAGCCACTAAACCATGACTATAAAAAAAGCGCCATTGGCGCTTTTTTTATATCTCAGTGCTTATTCAGCTGTTTTCTGTGCATCCAGTGCTGGCTCTGGTTCAGCAATATGCTCTCTAAGCGCAGCAAGTAAACCTTCTTGGTCATTGGTCCCTAAGCGATACTTTGTACCGTCTTTCATAGCAAGCTCTACTGCACTGAATCCAGAGACACTGTAAACCCATCCATCATGTGTAATACGCAGGCCTATGCCATGTCGAAATGAGTTACTTACTGCCCGAACAGATTCAATCTCATCAAAAGTCACTGTTTTACCAAATACACCCGGACCGAATGCCCAGCTTACGTTTTTATCACTCACCTTAATGGTTAAACCATGAAATAAAAAGGCCACCAGCACTAAGATAGCACTAAACACCATGAGTGGAATATCTGCACCAATTAAATTCCATGCTAAGGCAATAAAGCCGCCAATCCAGCCTAAAATAACAAAAATAAAAATAGCGTACTGCTTATGTTGATACATACTGAGATATTCTCTTAAAAGCTATAAACAAAGGTCGCACTCAGCTCAGAATCGTACTTGAGCTTTTCTTCTTCCGGTTTTGAGTTATAGCGATACATATAAGTAAATTTGAGTGATACATCACCCATAATTTTGCTGATCAATGAGGTTTCTGATTTTAAACGCGAGTTTAATCCCGACAACGATTGTTCATAACTGACGTCTTGATTAAAGCGAGTGCGAGCAGAGACCGTACGCTCCCACTGCAATGCCATTCGAAGTAAGTAACCTGTTTTTGTTTCATCTTCTTCTGTGGCTGTCTCTTGATCTGCCACTGAGCGATACAAACCGGGTCCTACGTCAATATCCACCTTATTTTTACTACCTTGATAAATACGATTTCCGTATCCTGTCGCAACGGTGCTTTTAAACTCTAGACCACTAAATTTGTCTCGTTCGTAATCACTATAAATAAAGAATGATTCGTTTTTGACATTCAGCTTGTAGTTGCCTTGCCCAGATACAAAGATACGATCCGCAGACACTTCTTCAGTTCCTGTTTCATCGTTACGATCGCGCTTATACAGGGTGTCGAGCTTAAATTGATTACGCCACTTTTCAAAGTCTTGATAAAGGTTACCTTTAAGTTTGAAGCTGGTTGAATCTGTATTACCACGACTTACCATAAAGCCAAACTCAATATCACCATAAAGCAACTCGCCTTTATGAATTTTATGGATCTCTTCTTCTGATAATTGCCCGTATTCATGAAAGTCTTCAAACGGATCAACAGCAAAAGCCTGCCAACTACTAACGAGCATGGCGGCTAAGATAATTCGTTTTAGGGTATTAAAACAATTAAAAGTAGAGTCAAACATCAGCTGGCGCGTTATTCGCTATCTTTCCAAAGTATGTGGCAAAACGGAGCATCTTTATCTCGGCTAATTAAAATCTTGGCGAATAAAATATCTTGGTTTTCAAATTCAAGTCCAACTAAGACTTGTACAAAGAGCTCAGGTTCAATTTCTAGTGCAACAAATTCTTGCCACTGCTCATCAGGCTCACCTTCTTCAATAAAACCCAACTCTTCTCTGTGTTCATTAAAGTCAGCAATATCCTGCTCGTTCAAATTATCAGGTGCTAACTCTAAAAAGATATCATATGCCTGATGCGTTACTTCTTCTTCACTATATAAACGTGGACCTGCCATTGTTCAAACCCTCTGCGCATTCGGATTGCGTTAATCGGAATATGATAACAAACCTATTTTCTTTTTTGCCAAAAAAAAAGCCAGGTTACCCTGACTTTTTTGTTATTTTTTATCAATTATTAATCGTGAGCTGACTCACCCTTGATTTTTTCGCGCATAGATTGCACTAAAGTGTAAAATAGCGGCACTAATAAAGTACCAAAAATTGTGGCGGCTAGCATACCAAACAACACTGTGATACCAAGTGAAATTCGGCTTCCTGCCCCTGCCCCACTGGCAAATACCAGCGGAAGTACACCAAGCACAAACGATAATGCAGTCATCAGTACTGCTCTAAAACGTAACTTGGCTGCATTTAATGCCGCTTCAAATATAGTTTTCCCTGCAGCCCGCTCTTCCATAGCAAATTCAACAATCAAGATGGCCGTTTTGGTTGAAAGACCAATTAGCAGCACTAACCCCACCTGTGCATAAATGTTGTTTTCCATACCAATTACGTACAGCGCAAGCATGGCACCAAATAGCGCCAGCGGTACCGCAGCAATAACCGAGAAAGGAATTGTCCAACTTTCGTATTGCGCTACTAAGAATAAGTAAACAAATACCACTGCTAAGCCGAACAAAATCGGAGCCATGTTACCGGCTTCAATTTCTTGCTTCGATTGGCCTGCCCATTCGTATACATAGCCCGTTGGCAATTGATCAGCCAACTCTTGCATTACTTTAATAGCATCACCACTTGCATAACCCGCCGCTGGTTGTCCGCTAATGCTGGCACTACGATATAAGTTAAAGTGCGTTAAACTTGTAGGGCCAAGAATTGGCTCAAGTTTAGCGAGTGTTGTGAGCGGCACCATGGCACCTTCATCATTTCGTACATAGTAATACTGCAAGTCTGTTGGGTTCTGTCTAAATTGGCTTTCTGCCTGCATGATCACTCGGTAAGTACGGCTAAATTGATTAAAGTCATTAATATATAATGAGCCTAATTGCGCTTGTAGCGTCAAGAAAATATCACTCAATGCGACCCCTTGTGCTTTCGCCTTATTACGGTCTACCTCTAATAAGTACTGTGGCACATTAGCCCTAAAGGTACTGTATACATTAGAAAGTTCTGGTCGCTGGTTTGCTTCATAAACAAGGCCATTTAACACTTGAGCAAGCTCTGCTGGCTCACGCCCTTCACTGTCTTGTAATCTAAACTCAAAGCCTGCACTAGTGCCAAGCCCGGGTATTGAAGGAGGGTTAAATGCCATAATTTGCGCATCTGGCATTGCCCAGAACTGCCCCATCAAGCGGGTTAAAACCGAACGTAAGCCAAGCTCAGGACTCGTTCTCTCTTCCCAATCTTTGAGTACCACGATACCCAAAGCGTTGTTTGAACCTGCACCACCAAGTAATGAAAAACCAGACACCGCAATAAAATCGGTTGCAGCTGGTTCATTTTTCACAATATCGCCCAACTTGTGCATCACATCTTGGGTACGGCCACTTGCTGCAGCATCTGGAAGTTGCACATCTACAAACAAGAAGCCTTGATCTTCTGCTGGTACAAAGCCCGTAGGAACAGTTTTCACCAACCACCCAGCAGCTGCAAAAATAACCACGGCAAACAGTGCCATTCTTGCTGTACGTTTTAGGATAAAGTTAATAACTTTACTGTAGCCATTGGTTGAGCGCGTAATGATGTTTTCAAATGGTGCTAACCATTTAATAGGCTTCATGGCTTTTTCATTAAGCAGTAATGCACATAATGCAGGACTCAGGGTTAATGCATTAACGGAGGAAATAAGCACTGCAAACGAAATCGTGACCGAAAATTGCTTATAAAGCTCACCCGTTATCCCTGGCATAAAACCAACAGGCACAAACACCGCAAGCAGCACTAAGGTCGTTGCCACTATTGGCCCTGATACTTGCTCCATCGCCTTTGTGACCGCTTCTTTTATTGGTAGCTTTTCTTCTTTTAGTATCCGTTCAACGTTTTCTATAACAATGATGGCATCATCAACAACAATTCCTATTGCGAGTACCAAGCCAAATAAAGTGATCAGGTTAATGGAATAACCCATCATCATCATAAAAGCAAAAGTACCCACTAAAGATACTGGAATAGCGACCGTTGGAATAAGCGTTGCGCGCCAGTTTTGTAAGAATAAAAAAACCACTAAAATAACCAAGCCAACGGCTTGAACCAGAGTAACCACCACTTCTTCGATTGAACGGTTAATAAATTCTGTGGTGTCATAAGGAATCGAATACTTCACACCATCAGGCAATTGTTTTGCAAGCTCTTCCATTCGTGCTTTAACATCGTTAGCTACTTGCGTCGCATTCGCTTCAGTCAATTGGTAAATTACAATAAACGCGGTGTCTTGCTGGTTTAATTTTGCGGTGGTGCTATAACTTGCCGCCCCCAGTTCAATGCGCGCAATATCGTTCAAGCGCACAAAGTTACCGTCTTTATTTGAGCGAATTATGGTTTGACCAAACTCTTCTGGGGTTTTTAAGCGCCCTCTTGCTTGAATCGAGTATTCAAACTGCTGACTAGGAGCCGATGGCGCAGCACCTAATTTACCTGCGGCTACAATAGTATTTTGTTCTTGCAATGCAGCCCGCACTTCAGCCACAGTTAAACCAAGCGAAGCCATACGATCTGGGCGTAACCACAAGCGCATTGAATAGGTTTGCTCCCCCATAACTTCAGCAGAAGCAACCCCGTTAATACGCCCTAACGGTTCAGTTAAGTAGTTAGTTGCGTAATTGCTCAAGAAGATTGCGTCAATATTTTCCTTATCAGAGTAAAGATTAATACCGAGCAACATTGAACTAGACTTTTTCTTAACCGATACACCTTGGCGCTTCACTTCCTCAGGTAAACCTGACTCCGCCAGTGCAACTCGGTTTTGGACATTAACTTGAGCAATATCAGTATCTGTACCGACCTTAAAGTACACCGTAATATTCGCGGTGCCATTGTTCGATGAGGTGGATTCTATGTACATCATATCTTCAACCCCATTGACTTGCTCTTCAATGGGTCGCACAACAGACTCTTCAACGATCTGCGCACTTGCGCCTGGGTAGCTGGCAGATATCTGCACTTGTGGTGGTGTTATTTGCGGGTACATATTCACTGGCAATAATGACATTGAAATCAACCCCGCGATGGTAATAACAATCGATATTACCAAGGCAAACTTAGGACGAGATATAAATGTTTTACTGATCATATCTCACTCCTAAGAGTTAGCTTTGCTAGTGATGGTGCCCGTTGTCGGATCGACTTGCTTTTCTACCGGTTTAACCTCAGCGCCTTGACGCACTTTTTGTAAACCTTCAATAATGACTTTTTCACCAGCCTCTAAGCCTGACTCAACAACCCACATAGCATTAATGCGTCGACCTAATTGAACAATGCGCATAGCAACTTTGTTTTGATCATCAACAACAAGTACAAATTTCCCTTGTTGATTTTCCTGCACAGCGACTTGTGGGATCAGCGCTAATTCTTTTTTATTTATGCTTTCAACAATTAAGGTTACAAATAAGCCTGGCATCACGATCCCCTCAGGATTATCGAACGCAGCTCTTAGCTCTACAGTGCCGGTGTTTTGATTAATTTTTGTATCTGCAAAATCAAGCACACCTTTATTTGGGAATGTTGAATTGTTAGGAAGTTTAAGAGTTAAATCGATGGGTACATCTTGCGGGTTGCTCTCACTAGTTTGATGCTCTTGACGATAACTAATGTAGTCTCCCTCTTCCACCTGAAAACTAACATAGATAGGGTCAACATCTGTCAATTCAGCAAGCTCATTTGATGATGGGCCAACAATATTCCCTACATCGTAATTTACTTTACCAATGCGCCCTGTAAATGGAGCATGTATTTCGGTGTAGCTTAAATTTAATTCTGCTTTTTCAAGTTCAGCTTCAGTTGCCTTTACAGCTGCTGTTGCTTGTTCGAAATTAGTGGTTAATTTATCTAGATCAGACTGAGAGATAAATCCTTCAGAGGCGACTTCTCGGCCACGCTTTAAATCGCGTTCAGCTGAACTCGCTGCTGCAATTTTACTTTTTAGATCGGCTTTTACTTTAGCCACTGTCGAGCGGTATTCAGACGGGTCAATACGCAGCAGCAACTGGTCTTTTTCAACAGTAGAGCCTTCATCGAAGTGACGTTCTATTAACTCACCTTCTACACGAGCTCTAATTTTTACTTCTTGAAACGCTTCGGTTCGTGCTACAAATTCACGATAGTTGCCGATTTCTTTTGTAGAGACATTAAACACAGAAACAGCCGGAGGCGGCGTAGCTTGTTGTTTTGCTTTATCATCTGAACAGCCAACCAATGTGGTTGTTAATGCTACAGAAATTGCAGCAAAAGCCAAAGAACGAGATGATTGTTTAGTTATGCGAGCTGTTTTGCGCATCAGCATATATATACTCCTTGTAGCGCGACTTAAAGCTAAGTCTAGTCGTGTCATGGGATTTTGCGAAAGTATCTAACTAATCACAAAATCAAACTAGCTATGAACTAGCATCTTTGTTTTAAAAATATACACCAATTTGTAACTAAATATATGACAAGGTTACCCATTTTTGGAAAATATAATGATTCCTTGCGACACATCAGCAATTCTTTACTTAGTTGTAATTAGCTCGTAAGCTCTAACAAACAGGTCAGAGGAGTTACCATGATAAAACTAGAAATAAAACAACAGGTCGCATGGGTAAGCCTTGCTCGTCCCGAGAAACAAAATGCACTCAGTTTTGCCATGTTTGTCGAACTTGCAAACGTAATCAAAAAAATTAAACGCGATCGCAGTTTACGCGCTGTAGTTATCTCTGGCGAAGGCGACCATTTTTGCTCTGGTCTTGATGTTGCTGCGGTGATGAAAAAGCCGAGTAATATCATCAAGCTGTTATTCAAGTGGTTACCAGGAAACCAAAACTTAGCGCAAAAAGTGGTGTTAGGGTGGCAAGACTTAAGTATTCCGGTGATTGCAAAAGTGACCGGACATTGCTTTGGTGGCGGTATGCAAATCGCACTCGGTGCTGATTACCGCATCGTCGATAAAAACGCTAAATTAGCGATTATGGAAGCGCGTTGGGGCCTGTGTCCTGATATGGGGGCAAACGTAGTACTTGCAGGCTTAATGAAGCGCGACCAAGCACTTTGGTTAGCAAGTCATGCAGAGCCTATATCAGCTGAAGACGCTAAAGAATATGGCTTGGTTACGCAGCTGACTGATAATGTCGATAAACAAACCGATGCTGTCCTTGAAACCTTAATGGCCCGCTCGCCAGATACGCTTGCTGCAATTAAGCGAATTACCCAGCAAAGCTATCGCTCACAGCAGCGTAAAATCCTCGCTAAAGAAACCTGGAGTCAAATTCGCTTACTGATGAATCCTAATACCAAAAAGGCGATTGCGAAGGCAAAAGGTGCAGAGGATATCCAGTATAATAATGCCAAATCATGGTAAGCTAAAGTCGCATAGTACAACTGACAAGGGTATGATGTAGTTGTACTTTATTCGCAATTATTCACAATCATGAAATACCTTATCAGTAGTGCCATCATCCTTGCTTGTTTAGCCATTGCTAAATATTTAACGGCTTTGTTTGCAAGCACATTCCCTGCACCATTACTTGGCATGGTTTTATTACTCATTCTTCTTTTAACAGGCTTAGTTAAAGAGCAAGATTTAAAACCCTCAGCGACCCCATTACTGAACTTTATGCCGCTGTTTTTTATTCCTGCAGGCGTCGGTATTATTGAGCATTTAGGAGTTATTAACGAACACTGGTTACTCCTTCTTGCCGTGTTTATTATTGTTCCCCTGACGAGCATTATTCTCATTGGCTCACTATTCGCCTACTTTAAGGGGCGCGAAAATGACAGTTAGTTTATGGTGGTTGAGCATTCCTTTAACTGTTTGCCTTTTCTTGGTTTTACGTTTTTTAAACGCTAAAACGCAACATGCAATCAGCAAAGCTTTAACTAACCCAGTGTGCTGGGCAATCGTGTTAGTTTCTGCGCTGTTAGTGGCACTAAAACTCCCATATGAGCCTTTTGCCAAGCACAGTAAAGTTTTAAGTTGGTTTTTAGAGCCTGCTATCGTAGCTTTAGCATTACCGCTTTATCAGCAATTTATACATGTCAAAAAAAACCTGTTATTGATTCTTATTAGTTGTAGCTTAGGTGTGATCAATGCAACAGTGGTTGCTTCATTTATTTGTTATTTATTCGATGCGCCTGCACAGCTAAGCGCCTCACTCGCTAGTCTATCGGTCACTACGCCAATAACGTTACTTGTCACAGATGCTCTTGGTGGTATTCCCTCTTTGGCAGCAGCTATGGTGATATTCATTGGTGTGCTGGGAGCCATATTTGGTAATTTGATTTTCTCGCTGATAAATATCCGCAATGCGCAAGCAAAAGGTGTCGCAATCGGCACAGCTTGTCATGCAATAGGCACTGCATCATTAATTGTAGAGCAACCTAAAGCGGGGGCATTTGCCTCAGTGGCAATGGCATTGAGTGCACTACTGAGCGCTATAATAGTGCCGCTACTCTATCCTGTTATGCAATATGTTCTGGTATAGTCAGCATTAGCAGTAACCTTGTTAGGAAAACATATGATTGAGTCTGAAATACAACAAGTCGAGAAATACTACAATCTGATCATGGAATATTTGGTCACCTACAGCATGCAAATTTTAGGCGCCATATTAATCCTCTTCATTGGCTTATGGATAGCGCAAAAAGTGTCGAATATGGTTGCAGGTCTAATGCAACGTCACAATATCGATATCACGCTGACTAACTTTGTCAGTAATGTCATCAAAGTATTACTGATCATCATGTTCTTGGTTATTGCCCTTGGCAAAATTGGCATTAGCGTAACCCCTTTTGTCGCAGCGATTGGTGCCGCATCACTAGGTGCTGGTTTGGCGCTACAAGGCATGCTGTCAAACTATGGTGCAGGCCTTGCGATTATTGCAACAAGGCCTTTTGTTGTGGGTGATACTATCGAAGTAAAAGGTGTCAGTGGGCAAGTTAAAACCATTGAGCTTGGTCACACAATTCTAATAAACGAAGAAAAAGTCGAAATCACCATTCCTAACAAACATATTGTTGGTGAGATTTTACATAACTCGTTTAGCTATTCATTAGTTAAAGGTGAAATTGACATCGCTTATGATGCCAATGCAGATCTCGCTATTGAGCTTATCGAAAAAGTGTTAGACGAGCATGAACTAGTTAGTGACTCTCCTCATGCACAAGTCGGTATTGAGCGTTTTGCTGAGAGCGGTGTTACCTTGAGCTATCGCTTTTGGGTGCCAACCACCAAAATTATTGAGACCAAATTAGCGGTCAACCGCAATGTATTTAAAGCAATTCAAGGAGCAGATATCGAAATTCCTTTCCCACAACGAATTGTTACCCTCAATCAAACTAATGATAAAGGCGCTTAAAGCGCCTTTTTTGCAGCTCGTCGACAGAGATTGTGTTTGTTCAAAAGATTGTAGTACAATTTAAATGATAACAATTACTATCATCAATTAACGTCGGGCTATTTTTACCATGAGTAAACGTCTTTGGTTCCAACTACATGGTTGGTTTTCGCTCCCTGTATGGGTGCTATTTTGCTTTATCTGCGTCACAGGTACTGTGTCGGTTATAAGCCATGAGCTTACTTGGCTGACCAACAGTGAAGCACGTGCAAACAACCCAAATGATTTACCAGCACTTGGTGTTGATCAAGTTATTAATAGCGTTGAAAAAGCCTATCCGACTGCCGATGTAATGAGTGTACTTACTTATGAGCCTTACTTGGTTAATGCGGTTATTTTCACTGATACCGACAAACCTTATGCTGTGGCTTACGTCAATCAATACACCGGCGAAGTACAAGCGGTTAATGACACTATCTCATTCATTGAATTTATGCGTACCCTACACGGCTGGCTATTCTTTCCTTGGCAAGAAGGTTACAGCGTAGGTTACTACCTCGTCAGCGCCATGGCTTTTGTCCTTTTGGGTGCACTAGTAACTGGTTTAGTGATTTATAAAAACTTTTGGCGTGCATTTAGCCAGCCAAAACTACGTTTTAACCAAGGTAGAAAAACCTTTCTAAAAGATTTACATACCTTAAGTGGCGTTTGGTCAATTTGGTTTATGGCAGTAATGGCACTCACAGGCCTGTGTTATCTAGTGCAAGCCATCATGTGGCATAACGAAATAGACATAGAAGAGCATGCACCGCTAGTGGCAGTGTCAACTTTACCTGCGGATAAACAAACACCACCAACCGACTTAAAAGCGGCACTGGCAATTACCAAAGAGAAATACCCAGATTTCAAACCTAGTTATGTGATGCTGCCAGAGCATAACCGCGGCATGTTTAATATCATGGGCAGTGGCGATACTATTTTCTACGATAACTACGCTTACTCAACCTCAATCAATCCTTGGACGGGTGAAATTGCAGCAAGCAAAAGCCCAGAAACCATGTCGGGATTACTCACCCTTTCACATATCGCCGATCCGCTGCATTACGGTAATATTGGCGGTCTGTGGACAAAGGTTATTTGGTTTATCTTTGGTTTAATTTTAAGTGGTATGTCGATCACTGGCTTTATGATGTACGCCGCAAAATTAGTAAATAACAAACCTGTAAAAGCGCGCCAATCAGCGCCAGTAAATAACGTTCAGGAGGCAAACTAATGGCTCGTTTACAAGCAACTTGGTGGCAACGTAAAAAGTATATTTTGCATGCTGTAGTACTGGCTTTACCTGTTTGGTTTATTTATCAATCATTGAACCCTCAGTTTCCTGCACTTTGGCAAGAGCAACAAGCAGGCGAATTTAAAATCGCTCCAATGCCGCTAAATGAAGATGCTCCTTACTCACACCACAACGAATACGTTAAAGACTTCTTTATTGCTTTTAATCAAGGTGACATAAGCAATATTCGTCAGGCGTATTTAAATATTGGTAAGTCACCTTTGCCACTGGCAGAGTTTGCAAAAGATGAAGAAGGCATAATGCATGGCACCAATCACGGTCAGCATGCCCACGCGATAGCCCCTAAAACTATCTCAGCAGATGATAAACTGTGGATCACCATCCAAACTTGGCAAGGCCAACTGCATACCCTTAAATGGGATATTCCCAGTCAGTTTATTACTCAATAACATCCGAAAAGCCACTGACTAAGTGGCTTTTTTGTATCTCAGCTAAACACTCAAATCCCTTCCTAAATAGTTAAAGGTAAAATTTTTGTTAATTTTATTGCCGGAAAACTTTACAAAGATAATAATATAATAAAGTATTATAAATGATTTACATTTACACCAATGCTCTTAATTGGGTTACTCGCTGTAGATCAAACCTAATCCAAGGAACAGAACACACAAGGAAAGCTCAATAACAATGATTTGGAGACACTATGATACTTTCAAAAAAAGCCCTCGCTGCGTTTAGCTTTGCAACAATACTGATACTTCCCAGTGCTTATGCGCTTGATAATGGCGTATATACAATTAAATCAAAGTACAGTGCTAAGTTTGTTGAAGTAGAAAGCGCGCAAACCAATGATGGTGCAAATGTTAGTCAGTGGGCTGACACTAACCACGACACCCAGCGCTGGTTAATTACCAATATTGGTGGTAATAATTATTCAGTTATTAACCTGAACAGCGGTAAGGCCCTTGAAGTGTATGAGTGGTCAACAGCCGATGGTGGCAATGTTGTACAGTACGAATATGCAAATCTCGCCAGCCAACACTGGCAAATAAATGATGAAGGAAGCGGCTATTACAGCTTTATTAACGATCACAGTGGTAAAGCGCTCGACTTATATGAATTTAATGGCAACGATGGCGCAAATATTAGCCAGTGGAGCTACAACGGCAGCGATGCACAGCAGTGGCAGCTAACCAAGCTTGCTAATGTTGAATCAACCCCTTGGGATCCATCCACAACCAATGGCGCTGCAGATCACTGGCCACTTACTGGTAATTTAGTCACTCATGATCCAACCCTTGGCTATGAAAATGGCACTTGGTGGGTTTTTCAAACAGGTCCTGGTATTTACGGTAAATATTCAAGCAACGGTGTAGATTGGAATGATGCGCAACCAATTTTCTCAAATGGTTTAAGCTGGTGGAGTAACTATGTGCCTGATCATGATGGAATTGATGTCTGGGCGCCTGAATTAAAACGCTATAATAATCGTAGCTGGCTCTATTATGCCATTTCGACCTTTGGTTCCCGAGTCAGTGCTATCGGTTTAGCATCAGCCAGCAGTGTTGCTGCAGGCGATTGGCGTGATGATGGTTTAGTGATCAACACCACCAATAGCAATAATTACAACGCTATTGACCCCGATCTTGTGGTGGCAAAAGATGGTGCACCTTGGCTAACATTTGGCTCATGGAACTCGGGTATTAAACTAACACGTATCAACCCAATAACGATGAAACCATTTGGTCAAATTTACTCACTGGCAAGTCGTTCAGGTGGTATTGAAGCGCCCACGATTATCTATCGCCAAGGTTACTACTACTTATTTGTATCAATGGGTAAGTGTTGTGAAGGCACTAACAGCACCTACCGCATTGCATACGGTCGCTCTACCGATATTCGCGGCCCTTACCTAGATAAAAATGGCAATAATATGTTATCTGGTGGCGGTAGCATTCTTGATGCAGGTAATAATCAATGGGTAGGCCCGGGTGGGCAAGATATTCTAAATACCGATGTGATTGTTCGTCATGCCTATGATGCAGGTGATAATGGCACCCCCAAATTGCTCATCAGCAACCTGAATTGGGATGCGAACGGCTGGCCTAAATACTAGTTCTCCCCACTAAGCGCGTGCAAACGCGCTTTTTACAATCTATCTAAAATACTGCGAATAAAGTCAGAATTAAGAATCTGAGTTACAGCCCCGCTACACCACAAATAGGCACGTTGGATCGGATAACCTTTAAAAATCCAACGCTTACGCACATGATTAAAGTCGTGCAAATAATCCGCCTTTGCTTGCGGTAAAGAGTCTTTGGCTAACTTCTGCCACGCCTTATAAACCCCACTCATATCGGCACCACGCATAAAACGCTGTAACCAGCGCGGAAAGCGTGCAAAACGAATCGCTGACTGAAAATCAATAATGTATGGCTTGCCATCTTTTGAACAAATCACATTTCCCAAATTACGTAAATCCAGATGCACCACCCCGCGGCGATGCATTTTTGCTACCAAACGCTCAAACTCTTTAAAGAAATCACTCGGTAAATGCTGCTGTTGCAAGGCAAGCTGGCGAAGTGGCGTGCCTTCAATAAAATCATAAGCAATGGCAATTGATGACAAACGACAAAAGTTATCGACCACTCCGTCTACGTCTTGCAGGCGTGCCAGCCCCTTGTACTCTTGATTGATAAAAAGCGGCGCGATGGTTTTTCTCACCCACCATGGGCTGTGCTGAAAATCTTTAATAATTAAATCAAATTTCGCGTCTTTATAACGATAAACAATGGCATTGGCAAAGCGGCCTGTGTGAACAACCGACAAACCTTCTGGGCTAAATTGATGAGCTGGAAATTGAGCGTGAAGCTGCGCAAGCAAAGATGATTCAAACATAACAACCCGGACTTGTTAAAATTAAATGCCTAGGCAACTATATTATCAAAATGCGTCTACAGCGACAACGTACCGCTTATAGAAATTTATGCTTTTAAATTATGAATTGCTCTAAACAATAAGCTTGCGAGTTGCTCTTGCTCATCATCAGAGAAGCCTGTGAGTGCTTTACGATAGATATCATTCACGGTTGGTAAAATTTCCGGGTAAAGCTGTTGGCCTTTTTCAGTGAGGCATAAAAGAGTTGAACGGCGATCTTCAACTGACTGCTTTTTAGCAACTAAGCCCTTGTCTTCTAAACGAGAAAGTAATCGACTCATGGCACCACGGTCATACACCATGTGCTCACAAAGCTCGGCCAAGGTATTTACTTTGCCACGCGCAAGTAGCACAACCACTATGTATTGGGCCGACGTTAGCTCTTTATCCTCTAAAGCATCATCAAGATGAGCCACCAGGTTTGAACGCAAATAAGAGACTAAGCGACCTAAGTCTTGCACTGGGTCTAAATCTTCAATACAGCACTGGCCAATTGATGCAGGTTCTTTCATATTTCCTCTAAAGCGATTAATAGCAATTCATAGACAGTTAATCGGCAAAATAATTCAATCCTATTAGATTGCTTCAACGGCTATGAATAGTGTAGCGTGAAGAAGCGTACTAACTGTCGGGGGCGTTATGATAACTAAACAACATATTATCAAGTATTTATCTCTTACAATACTGCTACTTCTTTGTTGGCTAGAGCATTATAACCATTTCATTATGCGCTTTATCGACAGCGCCCTTGTACAATCAACCCTAGTGTACGCTTCATCACGTACAGTTAACGCTGCTATATCGCTATTGCAATCAGCCGAAGTGGGCATTGGTATTGCCAGTATTCAACCTGCACAACTACTCGACCCGGTGAATGACTTAGCAGAATACATGTCAGATGCCATGCGCCTTGCAATAGGCTCGTTATTTTTACAGCGCATTTTATACACCATTTCTTCTGGGGTTATTTTTAGTGGTGTTTTTACTCTCTCGGTCGTCGCTTACTTTATATGTGAATGGCGTAACTATTTACCTAACTTGCGTCATAAAATTATGGCGAGCCTTATTTTAATTCGCTTTTTAGTGCCTGCTGTGGTGCTTACAACAGGCCTCGTGAGCCAAATATTCTTAGATGAGCAAATAGACCAGCAAAGTGAGCTGGTGAGCGAAAAAGTCGAGACGGTGAATAGCAGTGCAAATAATACCTCGGCCTTATCTGCCAAGCTAAAAGCCGAGGTCGATAGTGAAAAACAAACCATCCTCGACAAGCTCTCACTATTAAATGAGCAGCAGATAAAAAACCACCAGCAAGCGACAGAACTCAAAGTTAAGCTGGCAGAGGTTGATAGCCAAATAGAGGCGATTCAAGCAACTCGCAGCTTGTCTGAGCGACTGACCTTTACTGAGCTTGAACAAGCCAAGCCATTACTTGATAAAAAGCAGCAATTAACAGCGCAGTTTAATGCGGTGCTAAACCAGCAAAAACAGCTAAACCAAAACAAAGACGCTTTAAACGAACAACTAGAAAACCTAAATGCTTCACTCAACCAAGACCAATCATCGCAGGTCAGTAAGATTATTGATACCGTTACCTCTGGTATTAGTAACATGGTAGCTGCCGTCGAAGACTTATTTATCGACTTTTTGAATATCTTGTCACTGCTTATTTTAAAGCTGCTAATAATGCCGTTAATATTTTTATACTTATTCAACAAAGCCTTTAAGGCCATTTGGCAGCGCCGCTTTATGGACGTAGTAATGCAAACAAAACAACTGGCTGTTAATCGCTGATATTTCAGCTAAAGTTATAAACCTAACTCGTTTTTAAAGGATATAAGTATGACTGAGCAACGCCATAACCACATTCCCCATGAAGCTTTTGATTGGTACGATGAATACGCCCATGGCTTAATGGACCGTCGCACCTTTATGAAAAAACTGGGGGGGTTAGCTGCCCTTGGCTACTCAATGGCAATGCTAAGTAGCGCTTTATTGCCAAACTATGCATTAGCTGAGCAAGTATCCTTTAATGACCCTGATATTAAGGCCAGCTATAAAACCTTTGATTCGTTTAAAGGTCACGGCGAAGGTAAAGGTTATTTAGTCGAACCCGCTAATTTAACGGGTAAGCACCCAATAGTGTTAGTCATCCACGAAAACAGAGGCTTAAACCCTTATATTAAAGATGTTGCACGCCGCCTTGCCAAAGCTGGATTTATTGCCTTTGCGCCAGATGCGTTACACCCTCTTGGTGGCTACCCCGGTAATGACGATGAAGGCCGCGCAATGCAGCGTTCTATGGATAAAGAAAAAATCCAACAAGATTTTATTGCCGCAGCTGAATACATAAAAAAACACCCAAATAGTAACGGCAAACTCGGTGCGGTAGGCTTTTGCTTTGGTGGTTATATGGTTAACTACCTTGCAGCAGTTGATAGCAAATTAATTAATGCGGGCGTGCCCTATTACGGCACTCCCGCCGTTAAAGAGCTCAGACAAAATATTAAAGCCCCACTACTTGTGCACTTAGCTGAGCTTGATAACCGCGTTAATGCAACTTGGCCAGACTACGAAAGCGACTTAAAAGCGCATCAAGTGCCTTACACTATGCACATGTATGAAAAAGCAAATCACGGCTTTCATAACGACTCTACCTCTCGTTATGATGAAAAACAGGCAGAGCTTTCATGGCAGCGCACATTGGCGTTTTTCAATGAGCAATTGATTTAAACAAAGCAATTTCATACACTCTCGAAAAAATTTTAGGCTAGAAAAAAGATGGAATCGCAAGTCAGTTATCGCTTTGACTCACAGCAAACCGCCAATCGGTTTTTAAACAAGCTTAAGCACTGGTCAGTGGCTAAAGTTACTGCGAGTCTTTGCCAAGGGGGTTATGGCGTAAAAATACGCTACGAAGTCGATACCAGTGGCTTTGATTACACTCTTGCAGAGCTTGATGATTTAGCGATGCAACACGAAGGCGAAGAGATTTAACTTTCAGATTCTAGGCATAAAAAAACGGCTAACCAAGGTTAGCCGTTTTTTTATTAAAGCAGTGCTTACAAATCAAAGCTACGCGAAATAGACGCGACAATTCGCTCGTCTGCATACTCAGAATCAATACTGGTATTCTCACCTGCAATTTCAATATCAAACCCTGCATAGCTCGTTTGATACGCTAGACGATAATGCTTATATGACTTATCGCTGCCATCCCAACTAAACTTATCGCCATCTAATGAATTAGATACATCAAAGCTGGCACGAATTGCATGGTTTGGCGCTACTTCAAATGTGTGCGCTAGCATGTAAATTAAATGGCCTGCGCCAGTACCAAAATAATCCCAAGTATACCAAAAATTAAGCTCTACTTGCCCAATGCTGCTGGCATAACCAAATTTCGAATACACCTCTGGGTAGTTGCCATCGCTTGAGTAATCTTCACCGTGGTAAGAGTAGTAAGCAATACCATAATCAACACTAAGGGCATCCGTTAACTCAGCATAGTTACCAAAATACGCATCCCACTCGATGTCTGTGCCATCGCCAAAATCTACATTTGAAGCCCACGTACCTACATACATACCTGAATCAGCAAAGGCATAATCTAAGCTGCCTTGAATCGCTGGGTCATTCATGGTTTGGCTGACACCATTGAAGGTGTAATCTGATGCCAATGTAACCGTAGTAGATAAGTCAGCCATGGCTGATGTCGATAGTAATGCCAATGGCAACGCTGCTGCTAATACTGTTTGTCTTGTTGTCATGTTGGTTTCCCTTAGCTAACTGTTTCTATTTTTGTGTAATCTAATTTATTGTCTTTTGGTGAACCTTCGATATTTTTCACTGTTTTTAACTTGCTGTAGCCAATAAACGCAGCACAGCCGAAAAATAACGCAATAACTAGCGCGCCAACCCATTGGATCTGTAAAAAGTCGAACTTAAACAGCAGGGTTAATAACGAAAGCGCCACCACATTTAAGACAATATAATTAACCTTACCAAAACGCTTCACCGTTAAGTTTAGGTTATCTGTGTATAAACGGATCAAAGAATCAAGTGAGTTGATCACAAACACCACACCAACAAACACCATAGCGATGTTTTTCAAGCCTGCTGTTGCAATACCCGCTTCATGGTATTGATACAAAACACTAAACCAGATAGCGATTGGAATAGACGGGAAAATCAACATAGCCGCCAGCACTTGGTAAGTTTTTAAACCACCCACAAAGCGCGAGGTAAATTGACCAATCATAATACTCCAAGCAAACCACCAAAAAAGGTAGAAGGCATGGTAATCATTTAGTGGTAATACAAACTCATTGATGTTGCCAAAGTAACCACCGATCAACGTAAGGTTATCAACAAATGCTGATGTTTGTGCATCAGAACCAACAAAGGCACCGAACCACATAAATGTGATTAAAGCGATAAACAACCAAGTAGTCGAAATACTTAAAAAGCGTACATACTTAATGTCTGTGCTTGAATACACAGCAAAACAAATCGCTGCAAACACCATTAAGTAGAATGTCGGAATAATTGACTCGCCATCACCGAGCGACGGTAAATACCAAGGCAAATTCGACAGCAGTAAAAATGCAGTAAATGCGCATGTCCCAATAATAACAACGTTATTAATTAGTTTTACCAAAGCAATTTCAAAGAACTTTACTTTGGGTTCTATTACACAGAAATAAAAGCACGTAAGGAAATAAAATCCCCAGATCAAGAAGCCCCAAAAACCAAACTCAATGGCTAGTGGATTGGCAAACGCATACTCTGGGCTTGCTTTTATGTCTGCATAACCTGCAAACTCTGTCAGTGGAAACATAATCAAGCCAACGTCTAGGCCTGATGTAAATAAAATTGCAATGAACGTAAACGTTCTAACCGGTGTGACGCCAACACACCTTACCGTACCCCATTTAAATAAAATAACTGCAATTGCTAACAGGGTAAAAATGATGCCAGCACTAAGCCAAAAGGTCATAGTTCCCCCCCCAAAATAAGTAATAATACTTCATTGTTTCTCCCATTTTATTCCTCGCATTAACGCACCACAAACAACTCGTGATGCGCGCCACTGCAAGCCCCACAGTCGAAACTGCGGGTGGCCTTATTAGATCTCCGAACTACGCTGCGTTGATTGCCATTGTTTTTCCATAGCAACATCTGCAGTTGATGCCGATAACAAAGGCTTACCTAAAATGTGGTCCGCCGCTTTTTCTGCCACCATAATGGTTGGCGCATTTAAATTACCGTTTGGAACGGTTGGGAAGATAGATGAATCCACAACCCGTAAACCTTCGATACCGTGTACTTGAGTTTGCGAGTTAACCACGGCCATCTCGTCTTCACCCATCTTGCACGAACATGACGGATGGTAAGCACTCTCAACCGCTTGACGAACAAAAGCATCGATTTCTTCATCGCTTTGAACATCTTTACCTGGTTGAATTTCATCATCGCGGTACTCATCAAACGCACGCTGTTCAATAATCTCACGAGTTAGACGTACGCAAGCTCTAAAGCCTTCAATGTCATCTTTATGCTGTAAGTAGTTAAATTGGATCTTAGGCGCAACCTGTGGATCCGCCGACTTAATTGTCACCGCACCACGGCTTTTTGGTTTGTTATGCCCAACATGAACTTGGAAACCATGACCATCAAAGGCACTTTTACCGTCGTAACGAATTGCAGCTGGTAAAAAGTGATACTGAATATCTGGCCATTCAACGCCCGGTTTTGAACGAATAAATGCACATGATTCAAAGTGATTCGTTGCCCCTAAACCAGAGCGGTTTAATAGCCAACGAGCACCAATTAGTCCTTTTGAAACAAGATCTAACTTGCCGTTTAAAGTAATTGGTTGCTTACACTTATATTGGAAATAAAACTCCAAGTGATCTTGTAAGTTTTGGCCAACACCTGGTAAGTGATGTTTAACCTCAACACCCGCTTCGCTCAGGATGTCTTTATCACCAATACCTGATAGTTGCAGAATATGCGGTGACCCAATTGGACCCGCACTTAAAATAACGTCTTTAGCTGCAAATGCTTGCTGCTTAGAGCCAGATACTGAATACTCAACACCAACGGCTTTTTTGCCTTCTAGCAATACTTTTTCAGCTAAGGCACCGGTGACTAGCGTTAGGTTTTTACGTGACTTAACTGGGTCTAAATACTCACGGCTGGCTGAGCTTCTTACACCGTCTTTAACTGTCATATGCATTGGCCCAAAACCTTCTTGCTGGGCTGCATTGTAGTCATCAGTATGCGCATAACCTGCTTGTTGGCCCGCTTTGATAAAGGCTTTATAAAGCGGGTTAGCCATTTCATTACCGTTATTAACCCCTAATGGGCCGTTATCGCCACGGTAGTTGTTACCACCTAAATAGAATGATTCAGCACGTTTAAAATACGGTAAACAAGCTTGGTAATCCCAGCCATTAGCACCATGTTGCTGCCACTCATCAAAATCTTTGGCATGACCACGTACATACACCATGCCGTTAATCGATGATGAGCCACCTAACACCTTACCTCGTGGGCAGTGCATTTGACGGTTATCTAAATATGGCTCTGGCTCGGTATGAAATTGCCATGCATATTTGTCAGTATTCATTGGGATTGATAGCGCGGTAGGCATCTTTATAAAAATGCTTTTATCGCTACCACCCGTTTCAAGTAATAACACCTTATTCGAAGGGTCTGCTGATAGTCGGTTTGCCAACACGCAGCCTGCTGAGCCAGCACCGACTATGATGTAATCATAGTTCTGTGTACTCATTAAAATGGACTCTCTATATTGCTCATACCCACATAAATCGATTTAGTTTGGGTATAGTGATCTAAAGTTTCGATACCGTTTTCACGGCCAATACCTGATTGCTTGTAACCACCTACAGGCATTTCAGCAGGTGAATTACCATAGCTGTTTATCCAACAAATACCGGCTTGTAATTGATGGATCACGCGGTGTGCGCGCTGAATATCTTTAGTGAACACGCCTGCGGCTAAGCCTAGGTGGGTATCGTTTGCACGCTGAATAACGTCATCTTCATCATCAAACACCAACACACTCATTACTGGGCCAAAGATCTCTTCTTTAACTATGGTCATGTCGTCTTTACAGTCGACAAAAACGGTCGGCTCCACAAAGTAACCGTTTGGTGCAGATGCAGGTGACAATGCCTTACCGCCGGTTAGCAAGGTTGCGCCTTCTTGAATACCTTTATCGATATAGCCAAGTACAAGCTCTTGATGCTTTTTAGAGATAAGCGCCCCTAAATTCACCTCAGGATCCATTGGGTCGCCAGCAATAATATTTTGCTCAGTGCGTGTTTTCAGCTCATCAATAAACTGCTGATAAACATTTTTGTGCACATAAATGCGCGTACAGTTAGTGCAGATTTCACCTTGCGTATAAAAATTACCTAACATTGCCGCACTAACAGCTTGTGATACATCGGCATCATCAAATACTAATAACGGTGACTTACCGCCAAGCTCCATGGTCACATCTTTAAGTGAACCAGCAGCGCTTGCCATCACTTTTTTGCCTGTGCCCACTTCACCAGTGAACGACACTTTTTCAATATTTGGGTTTGCTGTTAACCATTGCCCTACTTCAGCAGCGCCTTGCACAACGTTAAATACGCCAGCAGGTACACCCGCTTCGATGAAAATCTCTGCAAGTTTAATTGCGCCAAGTGGTGTTTCTTCTGAAGGTTTGAAAATAACCGCATTACCCGCAGCCAGTGCCGGGCCTGATTTCCAACAAGCAATTTGCAGAGGGTAGTTCCATGCACCAATACCGGCACAAATACCAAGAGGCTCTTTACGTGTGTAGTAAAAGTCATTGCCAACCATTTGTTGCTGACCCACTTGTGCAGGCGCAAGACCAGCAAAATACTCAATTACATCGGCGCCAGTTTCAACATCAACACACTCAGCTTCTTGCCATGGCTTACCCGTATCAAGTACTTCAACTTTTGCCAGTTCATCATTACGTTCGCGTAAGATTGCCACGGCTTTTAATAAAATGCGGCTACGCTCAATTGGCGTCATTGCAGACCACGCTGCAAAGCCTTGTTTTGCGCTTTCGATTGCCGCGTTTTGAATAAACTCATCGGCGATTTCAACGTGATAAATTACTTCATCTGTTGCAGGGTTCTTTACTGCAAAAGTATCGCCAGTTTGATTTTTCAAAAAGTGGCCATTTATAAAATTTTCGTAAACAGGTGTGGTCATTTTAGGCTCCATACTGTTTTATCAGTGAACGAATGTAGTCTTTTACTAATTGCTCACAATGTTCGAATTGATCATGGTCTGACTTACTTAATACGGCTCTTAGCCATAAACCATCGATCATGGCTGCACTTAACTCAGCAGCTAAGTTGGCATCGCTATCGCTCATTAACTGTTTGAATGAGCTTAATAAATTACTAAATAAACGTTTACTATTTACGTTTTGTAAGCGATGCAACTGGGCGTCGTGCATTGAATGCGCCCAAAAGCTCAACCAAGTTTTGGTGTTATTGCTTTGCTGCTGAATGCGCGAAAAGTTTGCTTCAACGATAAACATTAATCGTTGCTCTGGGCTAGTGTGCGGCGTTACTTGATTCAAAAGTGCTTGCTTTAAACTCGTCAATAAATAACGCACAGTGGCTTCAATTAAGCCCTGCTTGCCACCAAAATAATGACTGATAATGCCAGACGATAAGCCAGCCTTTTTACTAATGCTATTTATGGTGGTGCCTTGCAAACCAAGCTCTGCAACCGACTCTATTGTGGCGTCAATTAACTGCTGACGACGAACAGGTTCCATTCCAACTTTCGGCATAATTTTTTATTGATTGAACGTTCAATTAAAATAAAGGTTAAGGTAATCAGCATGGCAATTCAAGGTTGACAAATTGTAAACAGCCGCAAAGCTACACTCGTAAATTAAGCTAACCCACTGTTCTTACGTTTATTATTCGATATATAAAAAAGTTTTAAATTTATTCAAAATAAAGCCTAAAAAGTATTAATTTAGGCTGAAATGCGGAAAAAATAGAAAATTTATTGCGGGGGTATTTTTAATAAAAAAGCGCTTATAAAAGCGCTCATGTTAGGCAAAAAGTTAAGCAAAGTTCATTCGTGGTATTTACGAATAACCGCTATTTTGCCATCTTCTATTTCGAGCACATCCATAATGGTTTGCGTGTATTCAATTTCTTGCTGGTTTTGCGGGTGTATACCTTTAGCATGATGGGTATAACGTAAGGCAATGGCAGAATCATTAAAAATAAAGGTATCGAGTAAATTTGCTTGGTATTCAGTGTGCGCACCAAGGTAAAAAGTCATGCCTTTACGCATCATGGCTTTACCATCTGGTTCTCTTGAATCATCGGTTTGATAAGGTAAGTGTTGATTTGCTACATCGTCAGTTAATAAAGCTAAAAAAGCTTCTAACTCTTTTTTAGTCGCATTAGGTGCTTGTGTTGCAACCATGGTATTAAAGTACTGCTGTGCTAATGCTGTGAGCTCTGGGTTAGCTTGCTTTGCTTGGCTGCTAAATGTGCTTAGCAAGCAAATAGCTAGAAAATAAAGGGGCTTCATCGTTATTCCTTGTGGTTTTAGTTAATGACTAATAATCAAACTACAAACCTAAAATAACGACAAAGCACCGAACTATCAACAATTTAGTTTTAAGCTGTTTGTGGCTTTATGATCTCGCGTTTATCTAAATAACCGCTGTAACGAGTTGCAATTAACGCAGCTAAACTGATGATAGCGCCAATCCAAGCAGTGTCTTGCAGTGAATAGTTTTCCACGACAATGCCACCTAACACTGAGCCCAGCGCAATACCGATATTAAACGCAGCAATGTTTAACCCAGAGGCCACATCGACGGCATTGGGTGTAAACTTTTCGGCAAGTTTAACCACATAAACTTGCAGCCCAGGCACATTACCAAACGCAAATGCCCCCCATACAAGTATGGTCAGTACCGCAGTGACTTTAGATTGCATGGTAAAGGTCAGCACCAACAGCACAATACTCAAAGCACTAAAGATAATAGTCAGCGCACTAATGGGGCCTTTTTTATCGGCTAACTTACCGCCGTAGATGTTACCAACAGCAACCGATACCCCATATACCAGCATGATTAAGCTAATAGTGGCTGATGCAAATCCAGTTTGCTGCTCTAAAATGGGCGCTAAATAGGTAAAAGCAGTAAATGTGCCGCCATAACCAAGTATGGTCATCAAATACACCAGTAAAAGCCTAGGTTGCACCATTACTTTTAGCTGCTCACCCAAAGTAGCCGGTTTACTTTGCTTTAAGTTGCTCGGAATTAAAAACGCGCTACCAACAAGTGCAATTAATCCCAGTAAAGACACTACTAAAAAGGTCGCTCGCCAACCAAAGTGCTGACCAATCCAAGTCCCTAATGGCACACCGGTTACTAATGCAACCGTTAAACCGGTAAACATAATCGCAATGGCACTAGCTTCTTTATCTTTACTGACAAGCCCAGTAGCGATCGTTGAACCAATTGAGAAAAACACCCCATGAGCAAGGCCTGTTAGAATCCTTGCGGTGATCAAGCTACCATAACTAGGTGCTTGCCAAGCCAGTAAATTACCGATTACAAATAGGCTCATTAAGCTAAGTAATACATGTTTTCGATTCCAGCGTCCGGTAAGCGCGGTTAATACTGGCGCCCCCACCGCAACCCCTAATGCGTACAAGCTAACAAGTAGCCCGGCACTCGGTAACGAAACCGCTAAATCATCAGCGATGGTTGGCACTAAGCCGACAATCACAAACTCAGTGGTGCCTATGGCAAACGCACTGAGAGTTAACGCAAGTAATGCTATTGGCATCACATATCCTCTGTTTAATTTTGAAAGTGCGGCTATTGTGGCTAAAATTAAATTTGCAAAAAATAGCAGTAGTGACAAAATACTTTTGTCAAAAACGAAAAGGTAAAACCATGAGCGTGATCTCCAACACCCAAGATTTAGAAGCATTTATTAGCGTGGTTGATACCGGCGGGTTCTCAAGTGCAGCCAATGCATTAGATGAGCAAGTAGCAAAAATATCACGGGCAGTAACTCGGCTCGAAAAATCATTAAACGTTACCTTATTCAACCGCACTACAAGGCGCATTGAGCTAACCGAAGAAGGTCAGTTATTTTTAGGTTATGCTAGAGAAGCACTGAGTCAGCTCGCACAAGGCGAAGAGGCCTTAAAGCTTCTGCACTGTGCGCCATCAGGAAAATTAAGAGTCGATGCCGCAAGCCCCTTTGTGTTTCATCAATTAGCGCCACATTTAAAAGCCTTTAACCAAACTTATCCTGATATAAAACTCGAGATCACCAGCCACGACAACATTATCGATTTGCTTGAGCATAAAACCGATATTGCTATTCGTATTGGCGAACTCGCTGACTCAAACTTGCATGCGCGCACTTTAGGAGTTAGCAAACTACAGCTCGTTGCCAGCCCTGATTATTTAAAAGCGGCGCCACCATTAAATGAGCTAACCGACTTAGCCTCGCACCAGCTTATTGGTTTTACCGATGCGCCGCATTTAAATCACTGGCCGCTAACCACGCCTTTAGACCTTAAATTTTCAATCAGTGCATCAAGTGGTGAAACTGTACGCCAGCTTTGTATTAAAGGTCATGGTATTACCTTGTTGTCGGAATTTATGATCAACGAAGATTTAAAAGCAGGCCGTTTAGTAAAAGTGCTTGAAGGCGAGGTACTGAGCCCTAATCGCCGCGAAAAAGTGCATGCGGTGTATTACCAAAACAGCGGTGTGTCATCACGAGTATTAGCGTTTTTAGACTTTATAGCACCCAGGTTAACGCTTTAGTTTTTTGCACTTTTAACAAAAGTATTTTGTGATTAGTGGCATTAATTTCATAAATGATTTTCGTTATGCTGAAAGCATATTCGCTTTCAAGGAGCCGTAATGAACAAATTATTCGATACCGTACAACTTGCCGGTCATACATTAAAAAACCGCATTGTTATGCCACCGATGACCCGCTCTCGCTCATCACAACCGGGTGATATCGCCAATGAGTTAATGGCCGACTACTATGCCCAGCGTGCCAGCGCCGGCTTAATTATCAGCGAAGGCACACAAATATCAGCCCTAGGTAAGGGTTATGCTTGGACACCGGGTATTTATACTGCCGAGCAAATTGCAGGTTGGAAGAAAGTAACCGACAAAGTTCATCAAGCTGGTGGCATTATGTTCGCTCAGCTTTGGCATGTTGGCCGAGTGTCTCACCCAAGTAGCACAGGTGGCGAGCAACCAATCGCGCCATCTGCTATTGCAGCTAAAGACGTAAAAGTTTTTATTGATGAAGATGACAAACCCGACTTTGTTGCCACAGCACAGCCACGCGCAATGAGCCATGACGATATCAAACACGTTATAAACGAATATCGCCAAGCTGCCCGTAATGCAGTTGATGCAGGGTTTGATGGTATTGAACTTCACGCTGCCAATGGTTACTTAATTAATCAATTTATTGATTCAGAGTCGAACCAACGCACTGATGAATACGGCGGCAGTTTAGAAAATCGCTTACGCTTTTTACAACAAGTGACACAAGCGGTTTGTGATGAAATTGGCGCTAAACGTGTTGGCGTTCGCCTTGCTCCACTCACAACCCTCAATGGTACGGTCGATGATAACCCATTTGAAACCTATATTGGCGCAGCAAAAGTACTCAATGAACTCAACGTTGCTTACCTGCACATTGCTGAAGCTGATTGGGATGATGCGCCTTTAATGGAGCAAAGTTTTAAGCAAGCGCTACGTGAAAACTATGCTGGATTAATGATTTATGCAGGCAAATACACTGGCGATAAAGCAGAGCAAGCACTAGCCGCAGGCTGGGCTGATTTGATAGGTTTTGGTCGCCCGTTTGTTGCAAACCCAGATCTGCCAGCTCGTATTGAACAAGGCATTGAACTTGCGAAGCATGATCCAGATACCTTATTTGGAGGCGGTGCTAAAGGCTACACTGACTACCCTTTAGCAACGCAGTAACGCGCTAAAAAAGGTGGCTCGTCAACCAATAGCTCAATACAATAAAGCTGATGTTGGCGAGCGCTCTTAACAACCATGGAGCAGAGCTAAACTGGAGTTGGCTGTACTTGCTTACTAAAACCAACACGCCCATCACAGTAAACCAAGGAGTAAAAAAGAATATTGGCTTTAACTTCACTAAACTCACTGCTAAATCGTGCAGCGCACCGCTTACAGCAAAGGTCACAACAACCGCACACCAAACCGGCATAATGTCATTGCAAGGCTTCATTACATACCGAGATAAATAATAGCTCCACACCGGATTCCAATATCGCCAAAACAGATAAAACGAGCTAGCACCTAGAGAACGTGTCAGCATATTGCGCAACGAATCTTTATGCCCAAGGGGCACACCTGTGCGTTTTTTAACGTATTGAGCAAGGGTAATAGCTGCAGACACCGACTTTCTCTTTTTTACTAATTACTAATTCAGACTACTAAACAACCAACAAAAGAGAAACCAAAACAAGGCTTGAAATTGTAACGGTTTATTTTATTCGTATTGGTTTTGCTCAGATAGATAGCTGGTAATCACCCATTACTTCTGCTATCAACATTAGAGGGACACCAATGAAAACCTCATTATCATTGATTGGCTACTGAGTGAAACATTGAAAGTGTACCCTAACGGAGTATACTATGATTTATAAAACAAAGGATTTTGTTTCGCGCACGAAAAAAGAAAGCCTGTCTGATGCTGATTTAATAAACGCTTGCAGAGAGATGTCAGCAGGCCTTTACGATGCAGACCTAGGTGGTAATGTCTATAAAAAGCGCGTAGCCATGGGCAGTAAAGGAAAAAGAGCTGGTTATAGAACTATTGTCGGGGCGGTAATTGGTGATAAATATTTCTTTCTCTATGCATTTGCTAAAAACGCTAGAGCTAACATAAACGCTAAAGAAAAATTAGCATTAAAAGAGTTAGCAAAAGAGTTTATTCGTTTTTCCCAAAGTGAACTTGAGCAACTAGTCGATGATGGCGAACTTTTAATTGTAGGTGATGATCATGAGTGACATATTAAAGTCAGTTCACAAAACAGCGAGTGGATTAAAAAAGTCTGGAGTTATAGACAAAACGACGATGCGTAAATTTGACGCATTGTGCCTTACAAATGTTCATGAATTTACCCCCGAACAAGTTCGTAATTTAAGACTGAAGTACAATCTCTCTCAACCGGTCTTTGCTCAATACTTAAATGTCAGTGACAAGTTAGTTAAAAAATGGGAGCAAGGTGATAGCTCACCAAGAGGAGCAGCATTGAAAATGCTCACTCTGGCAGAGCAAAAAGGGTTGGAAGCAATCGCTTAAGACCAACCCAAAGTACTGCAAACTTAATCACTTACTTCATTAAAATCACATCTTACTTTTTACTTTATTAGTCGCTTGACTAGTTGCGGGGTCGTCTGGCCAAAAATGTTTTGGATAACGCCCTTTCATTTCTTTTTGCACATCGCGGTAACTCGTTTGCCAAAAGTTAGCTAAGTCTTGGGTTAGCTGCAGCGGTCGCCGCGCTGGTGATAATAGCTCCATTAATAATGGCAGTTTACCTTGAGCCAGCAAAGGCGTGCTGGTCATGCCATACACTTCTTGCATGCGCACACTGAGCTTTGCTGGGCCATCGAGCTGATAGGTCACTTTTACATTTGAACCACTTGGCACAGTTAATCGTAAGGGCAGGTGTTCATTCAATAGGCTTTGCTGCTGCCAATCAAAACAGCTTTTAATTGCTTCGTTGTAATTGAACTTTTTTAATTGCTCAAGGTTTTTAATATCATCCAAATAAGGTGCAAGCCATTGGTTATCGGCAATTAATTCATCATGATTTAAAAGTGGGAATGATTCTGGTAACAGCTTACTTGCCAAGATCATTCGAATAAGTAACTGCTCACTGTCAGGCTGATCATTAAATAGCGAAAAGCCCTGCTTACTAAATAAATTTAACCACGCTTTAGTGCGCTCGCTCTTATCTAGTGGCTGTTTACTTGGCTGACTCGCTATGGTGATAGCACCGAGCTTAAGCTCATCTTGATGGACAAATCGCCCTGCTTTTTCATCGTATTCGCAGCGAGTTTGCTCAGTAAATAAATGCGAAAGCTCATCTTCAAGCTCACTTGGCATAAAGGCAACAGCAGCAAAAACACGGTTTCCCTTGTGGCCGCCCATATGCGCAATGGCAATATAATCATCGTTATGCCAAAACTCCTCGCTTAAGTCGGCGCCCGCACCGTTGGCAAGTAAATAACCATTCCCGCGCTTTTTGGCTAGGCGGTCAGGAAAAGCAAGCGCCACCAGCAGCGACAAGTACTCTGTTTTAAGCTCATTAACCGGTTTGAGTTGCAAGCGTGATAGCCAATAATTTAATTGCTGCTTAAATACTGGGTGAGGTTTGCTGTGCTGGCTATGCAATGCCAAATTAAGATCAGCTGGCATACTAATTCGGCTTTCAAGCAGTGCCGTTAAATACCCCGCTAATACATAAATACCAGGCATGCGCTGCTCTAGTTGCTTTGCCTTAATGAGCATATGCGAGAGGCGAATATCGGCTCCATAGCTCAGCATTTGGCTGCCAAGCGAAGTAAGCTTTTCATTTTCATCAATGGCTTCGAGCATTTTTAAAAGTGCCGTTGCTTGTTTAATCTGCTGGCTACTAGGTGGGTCGAGTAAGCTAAGCTCAGCAAGTGATGCCCCCCACTGCTTTGCCTCTAATAACAACTGACTAATATCACTGGTCAAAATTTCTGGCGCATCATGGCTGTTACGGCGCTCAAAAGTTTGCTTAGAGCCTAACCGATACACAACCCCCGGCTCAATGCGCCCAGCACGACCAGCGCGCTGTATGGCTGAAGAACGAGAGATACTTTGCGTAACAAGCTCTGTCACACCCGTTTTTAAATTAAAACTGGCAGCACGACGTTTACCGCTATCAACCACAATGCGTATTCCTTCAATGGTCAAACTGGTTTCAGCCACATTGGTGGTTAATACCACTTTACGTTTGCCATTTTTAGCAGGCGCAATAGCAGCTTGTTGCTCATTTTTATTTTGCTCACCATACAAGCTAAATATCTCAACATTATCACCTAAATCGTTTAGAGACTGCTGAACCCGTATGATTTCACGCTGCCCTGGTAAGAATACTAAAGCACTGCCCGTTTGCTCACTAAGCGCCTGTTTTATAACTGCAGGTATGTCATCGAGCCAGCGGCTTTCGTCTTTAAGTGGAATGTAAACTTCATCAATGGGGTAGCTTCGCCCTTGTGATGAGATGATAGGACAGCTAAAAAACTCACTGTAACGCTCGCCGTCTAAGGTTGCCGACATCAGTAAGATTTTTAAATCATCGCGAAGTGCTGCTTGTGTTTCAAGGGCAAATGCCAAAGCCGTATCAGCAGCAATTGAGCGCTCATGAAATTCATCAAATATAAGTAAATCAACATCACTAAGCTCTGGATCATTTTGCAACATACGCGTCAGCATGCCTTCGGTGACAATTTCAAGCTTAGTTGCAGAACTAACTTTTGATTCGCCACGAATACGTAAGCCGACACTGTCGCCAACTTTTTCATTTTGCTGACTTGCCAAGTACTGAGCAATATTGCGTGCGGCGAGTCGTCTTGGCTCTAACATAACAATGCGTTTAAAGTGCCCTTCGCGCATTAAGGTAAGAGGTAGCCATGTTGATTTACCCGCTCCCGGTGGCGCTTGCAATAAGGCCATAGGGTTACTCTGTAATGTTGTTAACAGGGATTGATAAATATCTTCAACTGGCAGCACGTTAGGTATCTCTTACTTTCTTTTCGCGCATTGTATCAAAAAATTACAGGCAGGGATGAGTAGCCTTAAATTGCATGAAATAATTACACGCTTCAACCTTTAAACAGGTACAAATTGCAATTAGATAACTCCACCACCTAACACAAAAAATTAAAAACCAATAATATCAATTAGTTATTTACACTGTTAGAGTGGCATAACGATTGCTCTTACTAACACGAATGTTTAACAAAGTAAGGAGATTATGATGAACAGCGATCGTTTAGAAGGTAATTGGAAAGAACTTAAAGGTAAAGCGCAACGTAAATGGGGCGAACTTACTGATGGTGATTTAGATGTGATTGAGGGTAGCCGTAAAGAGCTTATTGGTAAAATCCAGCAAAAATACGGTAAATCGAAAGAAGAAGCTGAGCGTGAAGTCAGCGACTTTGAAAAAAGCCATTAATTTGAGCAATAAATAAAGCCGCTAATTGCGGCTTTATTTATCAAGCAGGCTCGTGCTTTGCTAAATCAACTTCAGCAACCGTTTGATTTTTACCTTGCGATTTAGCACGGTAAAGTCGCTTATCAGCAATGTTTAAGCAGTGATCAACACTCTCATCTGGCACGCGTTGGTATAAGCCAATACTTAAGGTGACATGAAAACGATGCTGACCACTAGTGAATGGCTTTTCAGCGAGCTTTTTATGAATGTTGTCTGCAACTTGGTAGGCCCGTTGTTCATTCCCCGCAGGAATAACAATTAAAAACTCTTCGCCGCCCCAACGGGAAATGACATCTTCTTCTGTGCACACTTTATTAAATACATCAGCGAAAAATATTAGCACCTCATCGCCTACTTGATGACCATAGGTGTCGTTGATTTGTTTAAAGTTATCAACATCCATCAGCAAGAACACAGCCCCTTCGCCAAAGCGTTTATCTTGTAAGCACTCAGTTGCAAAACGACGATTTACAAGTTCAGTCATTGCATCATAGCGTGCAAGCTTTTGATTAATTTTAAGTTGCTTCATTAACTCTAAACTGTATTTGTTGCGGTAATATTCGTAGAAGCCACCCAAAATACATAAAATAGAGAAGCACAGCATGACCCGTGTTGGAAAGTAATGACTCGAATAACTGTAATAACCAAATTGATCGGTAAAATAGAAAAGCACTGAAATAATAATGGCAAGCAGGATAAGATCGAACGCTCCGCGCTTTAAGCCACGAATAAAAAAGGTCACGGGAGATACAATAAATAGCCATAACGGCCCTGTGCCATTACTGCCACCCGAGACAGTTAAGAAGCACATCATTGCATAAAGTGCGTACAGCATGAGTACTGAAATAAATTGATCACGCCCCTTTATTAAAAAAGGCAAAGCAAAAATAACAACGCCAACAATTAATAAATAACTTAATGCGATGTAGCCATCTTGATAACTTGTGACCGACATCAACAAAGAGGTCACTGCACCAATAAATGCAAATACGCGTAAGAATCGCGCTTTATCTCTCTCGCTTGCATTCACAGTATCAATCACAATTTCACCTTAGATTCCTTGCTCAACCTCAATAACTTTAACACAAATATTTAAATTAGAAGGAATTTGCCAGTACTAAAGCAATTAAAAAGAAAAAAGTATGAACAAAATGGGCATAAAAAAACGAGCCATTTGAGGCTCGTTTTTAATTTAAACTAAAGGTTATTATTCTGGCTCATAGCCCAAATTAGGCGACAACCAACGCTCAGCTTCAGCAAGTGTCATGTTGGTACGCTTAGCGTAATCTTCAACCTGATCTTTTTGAATTTGCGCCACTGCGTAGTATTTCGCTTCAGGGTGAGAGAAATACCAACCAGAAACTGCAGCACCCGGCCACATTGCGTATGAACTGGTTAGTTTCATGCCAATACGCTGTTCGGTATCAAGTAACTGCCAGATTTTCTTCTTCTCGGTATGCTCAGGACAGGCAGGATAACCTGGCGCTGGGCGAATACCTTGGTAGTTTTCACGAATAAGTTCATCATTCGATAGATTTTCATCTACCGCATAGCCCCAATATTCTTTACGCACTTGTTCATGCAAATATTCAGCAAACGCTTCTGCTAAACGGTCAGCAACGGCTTTAACCATGATCTTATTGTAATCATCTTGCTTGGCATCGAAGGCATCGGCAAGGTCATCCTCTTCAAGACCACCAGTTACCGCAAAAGCACCAAAGTAATCAGGGATGCCTTTTGGCGCGATATAATCGGCTAAGCAGTAGTTAGCAAAGTCGGTTTTTTCAGTTTGCTGACGTAAATGACACGATGTAGTTAAAAGCGTTGTACGCGACTCATCGGTGTAAATCTCAATGTCATCCCCTACTCGGTTTGCTGGGAATAAACCAATTACACCAAGAGGTTGTAGCGCACCTGATTGCTCAAGCTCATCAAGCATTGCATTAGCATCTGCGAATAAGCTTTTAGCCTGTTCACCCACAATTTCATCTTCAAGAATACGTGGATACTTACCAGCGATTGACCACGTCATGAAATAAGGTGTCCAGTCGATGTACTGTCTTAACGTCGCAATCGAAACATCTTTAAATTCAGTCACACCTAGCTTTTTCGGCACAGGTGGTGTGTAGTTGTCCCAATCAAGTTTTACTGCGTTGTCACGAGCACGCTGTAAAGTAACTGGTTTTGAGCGCGGCTTTTTACGTGCTTGTTGTTCACGTACTTTTTCATACTCAGTCTTGGTTTTCTCTAAAAATGCTGGCTTTAACTCTTTCGACAGTAAATTAGAAACCACACCCACAGCACGGCTGGCGTTATTTACGTAAACCACACCTTTATCATACTGAGGTTCAATTTTAACCGCGGTATGCGCTTTTGACGTTGTTGCACCACCAATCAAAAGCGGTAATTCAAAACCACGACGGGTCATTTCTTTGGCAACATGCACCATTTCATCAAGCGATGGGGTAATCAGCCCTGATAATCCAATAATGTCGGCTTTTTCGTCAATGGCTGTTTGCAAGATTTTCTCTGCCGGCACCATTACACCAAGGTCGATAACCTCGTAGTTATTACACTGCAGTACAACGCCTACGATATTCTTACCAATGTCGTGTACGTCGCCCTTAACGGTTGCCATAACCACTTTACCGTTGGTTGCGCCCTCTTCTTTTTCTGCTTCAATGAAAGGATCAAGATAGGCAACGGCGCGTTTCATTACACGAGCAGATTTAACAACCTGAGGTAAGAACATTTTACCTGCACCGAATAAGTCGCCTACTACGTTCATGCCGTCCATCAGCGGGCCTTCAATCACTTCGATAGGCTTAGCTTTGCTCTTACGGCACTCTTCAGTATCTTCGTCTATATACTCGGTAATGCCTTTTACTAACGCATGTTCAAGGCGCTTTTCAACAGGCCAAGTACGCCACTCTAAATCTTCTACTTTCTCTGCTTGCGCCATACCTGAGTATTTTGGTGCAAGTTCAACAAGTCGCTCACCAGCACCTGGGTCGGTATTGAGGATCACATCTTCTACAGCTTTTCGCAGCTCTTCGGGGATATCGTCGTAAACCGCTAATTGACCAGCATTTACAATGCCCATATCCATACCCGCTTTAATCGCGTGGTATAAAAACACTGAGTGAATAGCTTCACGCACTGGGTTGTTGCCGCGGAACGAAAACGACACATTCGATACACCACCCGACACTTTACAATGCGGTAAGCCTTGCTTGATTCGACGTGTACCTTCGATAAACTCAACAGCGTAGTTATCGTGCTCTTCAATGCCCGTTGCAACAGCAAAAATGTTCGGGTCAAAAATAATGTCTTCTGGTGGAAAGCCAATATCATCAACGAGTATTTTGTAGCTTCGCTGACAAATCTCGAACTTACGATCAGCAGTTTCAGCTTGCCCTTTTTCATCAAACGCCATTACAACCGCAGCAGCGCCAAAGCGCTTAATTAGTTTAGCTTGGCGGATGAATGGCTCTTCACCTTCTTTTAGTGAAATTGAGTTAACAATGGCTTTGCCTTGAATACACTTTAAGCCAGCTTCAATCACATCCCATTTCGATGAGTCGACCATGATAGGTACTTTTGAGATATCAGGCTCTGAGGCAATTAAGTTTAAAAACTTTACCATCGCCGCTTTTGAGTCCAACATGGCTTCATCCATATTGATATCAATCACTTGCGCGCCATTTTCTACTTGTTCACGGGCAACATCGAGAGCGGTCTCGTAATCTTCTTCCATGATCAAGCGCTTAAACTTAGCCGAGCCAGTTACATTGGTACGCTCACCGACGTTAGTAAATACAGCAATTTGGTCAGTCATGTCGGTTTCCTAGTTTAAGTTGCACGCTTCAAGGCCCGATAAGCGCATACGCACTTCAAGCTTAGGCAGTTGGCGAGGCTTAACACCACTCAGGCCTTTCGCAAACGCCTTAATATGAGCCGGTGTGGTGCCACAACAACCACCTACAATGTTAATAAAGCCAGATTTGCCCCAATCGATAATTTCTTTAGCCATTTCAGGGGCTTCTAAATCATATTCACCAAATTCGTTCGGTAAACCTGCATTTGGATGCACCGAGGTAAAGGTTTCACAAACACGCGATAACTCTTCAACATACTGGCGCAGTAAGTCTGGGCCAAGGGCGCAGTTGAGGCCAATTGAGAGCGGTTTAATATGGCGAATAGAGTTATAAAATGCTTCGGTGGTTTGTCCTGATAAAGTACGACCAGAGGCATCGGTAATGGTGCCTGAGATCATCACAGGCAAACTACGACCAGCTTGCTCGAAAGCTTCTTCTACGGCAAACGAAGCGGCTTTTGCATTAAGCGTATCAAAGATGGTTTCAATCAAAATAAGGTCTGCGCCACCTTCCATCAGTGCCAGTGTCGACTCAACATACGCAGCCACCAGCTTATCAAAATTGATATTGCGATAACCTGGGTCATTTACATCTGGTGAAATAGAGCAGGTTTTTGACGTTGGCCCAAGCACACCCGCTACATAACGCGGTTTACTTGGATCTTTTGCTTCAAACTCATCACACACGCCGCGCGCAAGTTTCGCTGACTCGAGGTTGATTTCGCGACTAAGACTCGCCATATCGTAATCTTCCATCGAAATAGTCGTGGCATTAAAGGTATTGGTTTCGATGATATCGGCACCGGCTTCTAAGTAAGCACGGTGAATATCAGCAATGATCTTTGGCTGAGTCAGACTTAATAAGTCATTATTGCCTTTAATAAGTACATGCCAGTCTTTAAAGCGCTCACCGCGATAGTCTTGCTCTTCTAATTTATGTTCTTGGATCATGGTGCCCATCGCGCCATCGAGGATTAAAATTCGCTGTTTCAGCGCCTCGGTCAATTGTTCGCGTTTATTCACTGCATTACTCGGCATAGTTGTTAGTCCTTACGTCTTGGCTAACTAAGTTAATATCATACGGTGTAGTTTGGTACACATAATAGTTTAACCAATTCGAAAACAATAAAAAGGCATGACTTTGCCATGTTTTCGATGGTTCGTTATCAGGGTTATCATCTGGGAAATAATTTTCTGGTTTAGGTGCGTCTGCAGACTTCTCGCTATCACGCAGGTACTCTTCTTTTAAGGTATGCGCATCGTACTCTGGATGACCTGTAATATACACTTGGCTGCCAGACTTATTCTTAATTAAATAGGCACCAACTCGCTCAGAACCAGCTAACACCACCAAATCATCACAGGCAGTGATCTTATCAATATCAATATGACCATAGCGAGAGTGTGGCACTAAAAAGGTATCATCAAAGCCACGGGTGAGTGCTGCGTGGTCAAAATAGCTTTTGTGGGTAAATACACCACTTAACTTATTTGGTTTAAGTTCACGCTTAAGACCATAGTGGTGATAAAGCCCCGCATGGGCCGCCCAACACGAAAACAGCGTAGAGGTAACATGCTGCTCAGCCCAGTCTAAAATCACTTTAAGTTCATCCCAATAGACAACATCGTCATACTCTAAATGTGCAAGCGGCGCACCCGTGATGATCATGGCATCGTAGTTATTGTCTTTTACCTCAGAAAAATAACGATAAAACGTATCTAAGTGCTGCTCAGAGTTACTACTGCTGCGGTGGGTATCTAAGCGCAACAGCTCAACATTAACTTGTAGCGGTGAGTTAGCTAGTAAGCGAATAAACTGCACCTCGGTTTCTACTTTGTTTGGCATTAAGTTTAAGATGGCCAAACGCATTGGGCGAATCTCTTGCGTTTTCGCACGGCTTTTTGGCATTACAAACACGTTTTCCTGACGTAACTTTGCAATAGCTGGCAATTCATCTTTTACTGTAATGGGCATAGCGGGCTCCGAGCATACATATTAGAGTGCTAATTATGAACGGATAGTTAGAAATTTCAACCTCTAGATGTTTAGATGTCCAAATGAAGTGATATTTCTGAGTGGTCATTAATTAAAATGTATGACTCTTTGAGTAAATAACACCTTGATATTAAGCCTATCATAAACGCTGAATTCTGTATTTTGAGGTAGTTTGGGTATACAATACTTGCTGTTAATTTTTATTATAAATTGAAGGCTTCTTTCATGGTGTTACCAGACAAGTTTATATTCTCGATGAGTCGAGTATCTAAGGTTGTGCCACCTAAGCGCACTATCTTAAAAGATATTTCTTTACACTTTTTCCCAGGCGCAAAAATTGGTGTGCTAGGTCTAAACGGTGCAGGTAAATCGACGTTACTGCGCATTATGGCCGGTGTTGACCAAGACTTTGAAGGTGAAGCTCGCCCTCAACCAGGCACTAAAATCGGTTACTTACCGCAAGAACCGCAGCTAGACGAGAACAAAACAGTTCGCGAAACAGTAGAAGAAGCGGTAAGCGAAGTTAAAAATGCATTAAATCGCCTAGATGAAGTATACAACGAGTATGCAATGGACGGTGCAGACTTCGATGCGCTTGCTAAAGAGCAAGGTGAGCTTGAAGCTATCATCCAAGCACACGATGGTCACAATATTGATAACGTGTTAGAGCGTGCAGCTGATGCATTACGCCTACCACCTTGGGATGCAAAAATTGAACACCTTTCGGGTGGTGAGCGTCGCCGAGTTGCGATCTGCCGTTTACTACTTGAAAAACCAGATATGCTTATTCTTGACGAACCGACTAACCACTTAGACGCTGAGTCAGTTGCTTGGTTAGAACGCTTCTTACACGACTACGAAGGTACTGTGGTTGCTGTAACCCACGACCGTTACTTCTTAGATAACGTAGCAGGTTGGATTTTAGAGCTTGACCGTGGTGAAGGTATTCCTTGGGAAGGTAACTATTCATCGTGGCTTGAGCAAAAAGATTTACGTTTACAACAAGAACAGAAATCTGAAAAAGCACGTCAAAAATCAATCGCACAAGAACTTGAATGGGTTCGTTCAAACCCGAAAGGCCGTCAAGCTAAGTCTAAAGCACGTATGGCACAGTTCTCAGAGCTTCAACAAAATGATTACCAAAAGCGTAACGAAACGAATGAGCTATTCATTCCACCGGGTCCACGCTTAGGTGACCAAGTTATCGAAGTGAAAGGCCTGAAGAAGAGCTTTGGCGACCGCGTATTAATTGATGACTTAAACTTTGCAATGCCTAAAGGCGCTATCGTAGGTATTATCGGTGCCAATGGTGCAGGTAAATCAACGCTATTCAAAATGCTAAGCGGTGAAGAAAAGCCTGATAGCGGTGAGATCATTGTTGGTGAAACAGTAGAGCTTGCAACTGTTGATCAGTTCCGTGGCAACATGGACGAGAGCAACACTGTTTTCCAAGAAATCTCAAACGGCCAAGACGTTTTGAAAATTGGTAACTTTGAATTCCCAAGCCGTGCCTATGTTGGCCGCTTTAACTTCAAAGGTAACGACCAACAAAAATTCGTTAAAGATCTATCAGGTGGTGAGCGCAACCGTTTACACCTAGCTAAGCTGTTAAAAGCTGGTGGTAACGTATTACTTCTGGATGAGCCAACCAATGACCTAGACGTTGAAACACTACGTGCACTTGAGAACGCTATTTTAGAGTTCCCTGGCTGTGTAATGTGTATCTCGCATGACCGTTGGTTCCTTGACCGTATTGCTACACATATTCTTGATTACCGTGACGAAGGCCAAATTAACTTCTTCGATGGTAACTACACAGAATACGAAGAGTGGTTGAAGAAAACCTTAGGCGCCGAAGCAGCACAACCTAAGCGTATTAAATACAAAAAAATTGGCTAATTAGCTGATATTAAAAAGCCCCTATTAAGGGGCTTTTCTATAACTATTAACTTTCATCAGTAATTATCAGCTGTTTTCTCTCATTCATTTCATATTGAACTATACTGTTTAGGCTAAAAAGTATGGAGAATAGAGACATGAATGAACGCAGAGAGTTTTCTAGGGTGCTATTTTCTTGCCCAGCTGTCCTTCATATAGAAGGTAACGACTATCACTGTCAGTTACTTGATTTATCATTACAAGGTGCACTTATCACTAAAAGTGATTCATTTTTAATACCTATACATTCTAAAGCCGATTTAATTTTCACCCTACCCGAATCAAGTATTGAGATAAAAATGCAAGTTGAACTGTGTCATGTTGAACATCAGCATGCTGGGCTTCGCTGCGAACATATTGATATAGATAGTATTAGCCACCTTAAGCGACTCATTGAGCTAAACCTAGGTGATGAAGCTCTATTGCATCGAGAACTAGCGCATTTAATTCACGCTCCAGAGTAAACATCTGCTCAGAAATTCGCTATGCTGTAGCAAATTCAGCTATTCAATGAGCTATGCAGTTAAATCCCCATTTACCTTTGGTTTATCATCCTAATTATTCGTTTAGCTTCGATCCAAACCACCGCTTTGTAATGAGTAAGTTTGCTTATTTATATGAGCATGTACAAAACCTTGGATTAATAAATGACAACCTAACTCAGCCGATGCTTGGCACGCCTGAGCCCCTTGAGTTAGTACATTGTGAAAACTACATCCACGACCTTTGGCATAATCGTTTAGATGAAAAAGCGATGCGTCGCATTGGCTTACCTTGGTCAAAAGAGCTAATGGCACGTACCTTTACCGCCCCACTTGGCACCTTACAAACAGCACGCTTAGCGCTGAAACATGACATCGCTTGTCACTTAGCCGGTGGCACTCATCATGCTCATACTGATTTTGGCTCAGGTTATTGCATGGTAAACGACCTAGCGTTCACCAGTGAAACCCTTATAAAAAGTGGTGAAGTGACCAATATACTTATTTTTGACTTAGACGTTCATCAAGGTGATGGCACCGCAGCAATGCTCGCACATCAGCCTTATGCTTATACCTGCTCTATTCACTGTGAAAAGAACTTTCCGTTTCGAAAATCGGCCAGCGATTTAGATATTGGTTTAGCACCGAATGTCGCTGATAGTGAATACCTAGGCGTTGTTGACGATACTCTGAGTTATTTATTAAACACCTTAAACCCAGACTTAGTGCTTTATGATGCCGGTGTTGATGTGTGGCAGCAAGATGGCTTAGGAAAACTTGATATAAGCTGGCAAGGGATAGCGCAACGGGACCATTTAGTTCTCAAGCGTTGCCTTGAGCACAATGTACCTGTCGCAACCGTAATTGGTGGTGGCTATGATAAAGACCATCGTCGTTTAGCGGCTCGCCATGGCATTGTAGTTGAGCAAGCTGCTCGTTTTTAATATCAGCAATGAAAAAAGGCCCGGGGAGAAAAAACCGGGCCTTTGCTACTGTAACATTGGGATATGTTAGCAACTTTTTTCTAAGTTAAAACAAGTAGCTGTGGAGCTACCGAATGGTAATCTAAAGCCATAGCTATGCTCAAAACCGTGATATTTACAATTGAAAAAGCAAACACTTGGCGCGCCCAGCCGCTAACATCAATATTGCGACGATAGCCACGAAGCGCCATTAGCAACCACCAAAAACTCGTTGTACAAGCTACAGCCATAAAGGCTAAACCTGTATAACCACTAATGGTTAATAACATCACAACCAACGCATACACGGCGATATATAAAACAATGTGATGCTTTGCCTTCTCGATCCCCTGCGCTACTGGTAACACAGGAATTCTGGCCGCTTGGTAGTCGTTATAACGAAAGATTGCAATTGCATATGAATGAGGCATTTGCCATAGACTAAACATGACCAATAAAATCACAGCACCAGCATCAAACTGCCCAGTTACGGCGCAGTACCCCACTACAGGTGGTACTGCGCCAGATAAACTTCCGACAAAGGTGCCGTACACAGAACGACGTTTCATATATAAGCTGTACACACCGACGTAAATGACGTAACCAAAAGTAGCAAATAAGAGTGCCACTACGTTGGTATACACAGCTAATAAACCGAAACCAATAACACCAAGCACGATGCCATGTGCCATAGCCGCCTTTGCTGACATTTCGCCAGTTACTGTGACGCGTTTGCGAGTGCGCGCCATAGCAACATCAATATCACGATCAATCACGTTATTGATCGCGCATCCTGATGCCACTACTAAAGATAACCCTAGCAAGGTTGCGATCATTAACCATGGGTCAATATCACCGCGAGAGGCTAGCAAGAATCCCCCCGCGACAGAGATCAAATTGCCCATGATAATGCCAGGTTTAGTGACATTTAAATAACGTCGAAACACTTCCTCGACTCCTCTAATTTTCAGCACAAACGCAATATTACGAAAGAAACTAGTTAGTAACAGACTGTAAGAACTGGAGACACAACCTCAGACTAACCAGCTCCTTTCGTAAATCTTTTTACCAATTACAAAGTAATTGTTATTAGTACATCATCATGGCGTTCGATTCGTAGATGATCCACACCGACAAACCAACCACCATTACAATGATTAAAGCACTAAAGATAAACGACAATGAACTTGCCTTGCCGTCTTCAGTTTTGAAGTTTAGGTGTAAGAAATATTTCAAATGCACCCAAATTTGCACAATAGCCATGCTCACGATGCACCATGCAGTGGTCGTTTTAGAAAAAGAACCACTCATCACAGCCCAAAATGGAATAGCCGTTAAAACCACTGACAATACAAAACCAATTAAATAGTCTTTAACGCTGCCATGTGATTGTTCATTTTGTGCATGAACTTCTAAGTTATTCATTACATGTGATTCACTGTGACTCATTACATTGCTCCCATTAAATAAACAACGGTAAATACACAGATCCACACCACATCTAAGAAGTGCCAGAATAGGCTTAAACAACTTAGGCGTGTCACTGTTTGTGGGTTTAAACCACGGCGCACAACTTCAATCATCAGGACAGTCATCCAAATAAGACCAGCTGTAACGTGAAGACCATGTAAGCCCACTAAAGAGAAGAACGATGTTAAAAAGGCACTTTGCTGAGGGCCATTACCGTGCGCAATTAGGTGATGGAATTCATATACTTCCATACCAATAAACACAGCACCAAAGGCAAAGGTAACCAGCAACCAAGTTAACGTAGCCGCTTTTTTCTGCCCGTGAGCAGAGATCATCGCAAAACCAAAAGTGATACTACTGAGTAGTAGTGCTGCGGTTTCAACCGCAACAAAATCAAGTTCAAAAATGTCTTTACCCGACACACCGCCAGCGGTATTCATGAACAATACTGCGTAGGTTGCAAAGAATGATGCAAACAACAGGCAGTCAGTCATAAGGTAAAGCCAGAAACCAAATACGGTGTTACCACCTGTATCGTGGTGCTCATGGTCATGTGCATCGACATGACCGTGTGCGCCGTTTAAGGTGTCGAGTCCTGCAGAAATGCTACTCATGCATTCACCTCCTTCGTAGCGGCTGTATTGTGAGCCGTTTCTAGTTCAACAATTTCATCTGGTTGCACGTAGTAATCAACATCGCTGGTGTAACAACGTTTAATGAACACCACGATAGCACCCAGTAAACCAAAGGCCGCAAGCCACCAAATGTGCCAGATCATGGCAAAACAGAAGGTTGTTAAAGCTGCGCTCATTAATACACCTGCCGATGTATTTTTTGGCATATGAATTGGGCTATAAGAGGCTTCTTGCTTGTAAGCTAAGCCTTTCTCTTTCATGTCTGTCCACGCATCGATGTCATCAACATGAGGGATTTTCGCAAAGTTGTAGTACTGCGGAGGTGAAGCAGATGCCCACTCAAGAGTATGACCATTCCACGGATCGCCCGTTGTATCATCAAGTTGCTCGCGGTTTTTGAAGCTCACTACAAGTTGCACAACTTGGAACAAGATACCGAACATAATGATCACCGCACCGCCAGCTGCAATGTATAACCAAATGTTCCAATCAGGGTTGTTTGTGTGGTTTAAGCGACGTGTCATACCTAAGAAACCAAGTACGTATAACGGCATAAATGCCACGAAGAAACCAATTAACCAGCACCAGAAAGATCTTCTGCCCCAGCTCTCGTCAAGTTTGAAGCCCATTGCTTTAGGGAACCAAAACGCAAAACCAGCTAAATAACCAAATACCGCACCACCAATGATGGTGTTATGGAAGTGAGCGATTAAGAATAAGCTGTTATGTAATACGTAGTCAGCACCTGGAATCGCAAGTAGAACACCCGTCATACCACCGATAGTGAACGTCACCATAAAACCTAAAGTCCAAAGGACAGGCACAGTAATACGTAAACGACCACGATACATTGTGAATAACCAGTTAAACAACTTAACCCCGGTCGGCACCGCAATAACCATGGTCATAACACCAAAGAAGGCATTAACGTTAGCGCTTGAGCCCATCGTAAAGAAGTGGTGAAGCCAAACGATGAAACCTAAAATTGAAATTGCACCACTTGCGTAAACCATCGACTTATAACCAAACAGGCGTTTACCAGCAAACGTTGAGATAACTTCTGAGAAAATACCAAACGCAGGTAAGATCAGAATGTAAACTTCAGGGTGACCCCATGCCCAGAATAAGTTGATGTACATCATCGCGTTACCACCTAATTCATTCGTGAAGAAGTGGAAATCGAGATAACGATCAAGCGTCAGCATTGCCAGTACAGCAGTTAAAATTGGGAACGATGCTGCAATTAAGATATTTGCCCACGTACATGCCCAAGTAAAAATAGGCATTTTCATTAATGTCATGCCTGGTGCACGCATTTTAAATACAGTCGCTAAGAAGTTTACCGATGTTAATAAGGTACCCAAGCCGGATATCTGCAAGGCCCATATATAATAGTCGACCCCAACACCCGGACTGAATGACAACTCTGACAACGGTGGATACGCAACCCAACCTGTTTTAGCAAACTCACCGAAGAATAATGAGATATTGATTAGGATTGCACCGCCAGCAGTTAACCAAAAGCTAAGGTTATTTAAGAATGGGAATGCAACATCACGAGCACCAATTTGCAACGGTAAGATGATGTTCATTAAACCAATCATAAACGGCATCGCCATAAAGATGATCATGATCACCCCGTGTGCCGTAAAGATTTGGTCATAGTGCTCTGGTGGTAAGTAACCACTTGCACCGCCGGTAGCCATTGCCAATTGCAGTCGCATCATAATGGCATCCGCGAAACCACGGAAAAGCATGATAAGCGCAAGAATGATGTACATAACACCTAAACGCTTATGGTCAATTGAGGTGATCCAGTCGTGCCAAATCACGCCCCACTTTTTATATTTTGTTACTAAGCCTGCCACTAACAGACCTAAGACAGCAACAACCGTCATGGTAACCATGATAATTGGTTCATGAAACGGGATTGCGTCTAATGTTAATTTACCTAACAACGACATGATTATTCCTCGTCCTCGCTGTGCTTCTTATGAGCTGAGTGCTCTGGCATAGCGTGTTGCATTGCACCGTGAGAGCCATGCGCTTGCATATATTTCATTACGATTGAATGGAACATATCTTTATCTACGCTGGCATAGTATTTAACTGGGTCGTATTCACTTGGTTTTGCAAGTTCAACATAGCTTTGCTTAGTCAATGCAGAACCGGTATTTTTTACTTTGTTTACCCAAGCATCGAAATCAGCTTCTGTGGCTGTTGCAATGGCATCGAACTTCATACCAGTGAAACCTGCACCACTGTAGTTAGCAGAAAAGCCTTTAAAAGTACCCGGCTCATCAGCGATTAAGTGAAGCTTTGTTTCCATACCGGCCATTGAGTAAATTTGGCTACCAAGCTGTGGAATGAAAAACGAGTTCATGGTGCTTTCTGAGGTGATTTTGTACTGCACTGGCACATTGGCAGGAAAAACAAGCTCATTCACTGTGGCGATGCCTTGTTCTGGATAAATGAATAACCATTTCCAGTTCAAAGAAACAACCTCAACAGTAAGGTGCTTACCTTTACCCTCAAGTGGTTTATATGGGTCAAGTTGTTGCGTTGACTGCCACGTGATCACACCTAAAATCGCAACGATGATGATAGGAATGGTCCAAACTACAGCTTCAATCTTATTAGAGTGCGCCCACTTTGGAGCGTAAATTTCTTGATCTCGTCCATCACGGTATTTCCATGCAAAATAAATTGTCATGGCAATAACTGGAATCACAACAATCAGCATTAACACCGTAGCTACGATAATTAAATACTTCTCGTCGACACCAATTTGACCTTTTGGATCGAGTACCCCGCCTTTACAGCCAGACAAAGCCAGCACTAAAGACGCTAGAGCAATATTACAAAGGTTTCGAATTGACAAAGGAATATCCTACAACCTAAAAGTTAACACTTGTCGAAATAAGAACACGACGCTTTTCTGCAACAGATGCTACAGATATCCCTCGGCTGACTAACGAGCACGACAAATCGGCACGCTAAAAAGTGAGGGAGTTTAGGTTGGCTGACTGAAATTTGGGCGTTAAAAACCCACTAGGTGCTTAGTAAAGACAACTTAGAAAACAACTAAAATGGCTGAACTTAAGCAACAAAGCTTATTTACAGACAACCACTTACACGAGGAGGAGCACGACAGCCATGAGCGCTGTGTACTACTAAAGACTTTATCGTTTCACGCGCAGCGAAAGCCGCTTTACGTAAAATGACACCTGCACGACGCGCAGGGAAGAAATGGAAGACCAACCAGCATAAACCAATAAGTAATTGGCAAGACACAACAGGGTAAGCTAAAAAACTCAACACATTAAGCAACGGTGTTTCGTATAAAGCACCTTCGCTTAATAAGCTTCTAAGCCCTTGAGCATCTTCTACTGTGCCGTTGATTAGCATGGCTGAATTAATCAGCAACAAGGCTAAAACTGACATTAGCTCTTTACCAGCAAAAAACGCACGCGCAGCCAATTGCAATCTAGCTAAGCTAGACTGTTTGACACCTTGTGACTGACTAATTGCTCGCAAAACTCACGCCTTTTTATCGCTTTTACTGCATTTTGGGTAAGCGGCTTACCCTATTTTTAAATGCGGTAACATGATCTTCATCAATAAAGTTTCAGTAATTACTGAAATTTCGATGTGGAGTATAACAAAGTCAACAGACGGTACAAGTAGAAATTAACAGCACAAGGTTAAGTGTTGTTTAGCTAATTGCTAATGAGCTGTAAAAAAATTAATTTATCAAAGCTAAGTAGTTAAAATTAAAAGTGTATTTTATATAGCAAAAAGCAATGAACAAAAAGAAAATGACATATAAACAAGGATTAAACACACACTTACTCAGTAGCAATCAAAGCTTTAATACTGAACAAGGATTAGCCAAACCAGTTTAAATATAATATTCTACAAATCATCAAAACAAAGAATAAAAGAGATAATTATGCGTCAACATGCACTCGCAGCAGTCCTTTTAACATTAAGTACCAGTACACTCGCAAATACGATTGAAGACACCGTAGCGAGCGGCTTGAACAAACCTGCTATTTACTACGCCGATATAGAACCTTACTTAAAAAGCGCAGCAAAGCACCCAAGCGTTACACTAAAACAATTAGGCACCTCTTTCCAAGGACAGGCACTTAACTCTCTTAAAATCGGCACAGGCCCAATCAAAGTGATGATGTGGAGCCAAATGCACGGCGACGAAAACACAGCTACTGCCGCACTAATGGATTTTTTAAGCTTTATAACTGCCGATGAAAACGCACAATGGCTAGAAAAATGGCAACAGAAAATAACCCTTCTCATCATTCCCATGGTTAATCCAGATGGCGCTGCAATGCAAACTCGTCATAATGCTCAAGGTATTGATTTAAATCGTGATGCTAAAGCTCTTCGCACAAAAGAGGGGCAAATACTCATGGCTGTTGCAAATGAATTTAAACCTGACTTTGGCTTTAACTTACATGATCAGAATGCCTATTACGGTGCAGGTAAAATGGGAAAACAAGCCACCATTTCAGTGCTAGCACCCGCCTATAATGAAGCAAGAGAAGTAAATAAACGTCGTGGTGAGGCTATGCAGTTTATTGCCCACTTAGCCAAATCGGTTAAAACAATGATCCCTGGGCACTTAGGAAAGTACAACGACAGTTACTCTTTCCGCAGTTTTGGCGATACCTTTTCAGAAAAAGGGATCCGAACTATACTAATTGAATCAGGCGCTTACCCAAACGATCCAAACCGACAAATAGCCCGCAAGGTTAACCGTGTTTTATATAAGAATGCAATCGATTCGTTAACTACGGGAGCATGGAAAAACGCGAAAATAGCCCAGTACCACGCCATTCCATTTAACGCTAAAGACAATTGGGTCGACTTACTAATAGACGATGTGACAGTAAATAGTGAGCTAGGTGATTACCAGATAGATATTGCAGTCAATAACAAAGGACAGTCACCCATAATTAAAGAATTGGGTGATATAAGCAGTATCCGCCAAGGTTACACGAGTTTAGATGCAAGCAGCCTGAACTTTAAAGTAGGTAACAGCTTTGTTTTAAATGAGTCGTTAACGCTTACAGAAAGCAAATATAAAGAGCTTTTAATACAAGGGTATAGTTGCTTTTCTGGCGATATTAATATGCTAGAAAACGCCACAAATTGGCCAGTTTACGCATGCAAAAGTGTATTTACATCAATACCTTCACTTCATGCACCTGCCGCCTTTTTCTTACAAGCAAATGGCAAAAATAAGTACGCAGTCTTAGGGGCTGAGCTAATTAATTTAGATTAAACACGATTTAAAAAGACAGGCACTGTTAAAAGTGCCTGTTAAATCTCCAAATACCTTAAATTTGTAACCTAAAATAATAGCTGTGCAGGCAAAGCACCCTATTAGCTTATTCCACTAATAAAAGTCATGATGAAAGACTTAGGTTTATAAAAATGGAAAGCACAAGTTAGCTGCAAGAATTTGCAAAAAGTTACAAATTATTGAAATTAAAAATTAGCTAGCAAGTAATAGCTTACAATTTGCTAGGTTACTTCGTCGCTTACGAGCAGTTTTACTGCAATAATTTTCAACAGCAGCTACTCGACCTGCAGCTCCATGAAATAAGTTTTCAAACTGAGTTGTTAACGTTAACCAGTTTTCCGGTTCGAAATTCAGCCTTTTAAGGATAGAAGGTAAATGATGTTTTATATATCCGGGCTTATCCGTACCAATACAACGCCCAGTTTGCTCCACAAGCAACAGGTATGACTTTAACTCAAAAGGTATTCCCTTTGATTTATACTTGTTCATTCCACCAACAAAACGAGCAAGTAGCTTAGGCTGCTTTGATTCCTTCACGCTTTGGCATCGTTTTTTAATACTAGTATAATCAGATTGCTCTGGGGTGCTCGCAGCTTTTGCACGAACGGGGTTTAAATCAACATAGGCCATACATGCTAAAAGCGCTGATTCATCAAGTAATGCTTGGCTCTTAAAACGCCCTTCCCAAAAGTGCCCTGTACACTCATCTTCTTTATTTGCACGTCTGGCAATATACTCATTAAGCATTCGCATAAACCAACTAATGCTCGAAAGGCGCGCTCTGTATTCTGCAACCTCTCTACTTAAGAAGACTTGTTGGCCGTCACTTAACGGCTCACCATGAAGAAATTTTTGACCTAAAGGCGTCATTTTACTGAGCTTATACCAGCGTAAAAGAATAGCCTTATCAGATAACCTATTTGCTTTTTTATCATCAACATAAAGCAATACATGAGTATGATTACTCATTACGGCATAAGCACACACATCAATACAAAATACCTTTGCGAGAACAAGCAGGCGATCTTCGACCCATCCTCGGCGGTGTTCATATGATTTACCAGTGAGTGCGTCTTCTCCACAAAGGTAAGCGCGTCTAACACAACGGGATACACAGTGATAATACTTAGTATTCGACAAACAGATTTGCCGCTTCCTTGCTAAAGCCATCGTCCACTCCTTGAACTGATAATTTGAAATGCATTAGCTGTAACTAAAGTGTAGACAAAATCTTTTTTGCCGCAAGAATAAGTTAATAGATAAAAGTGACTGTCCGTGTAAATGAGTTTTACTTTTAACGTCGTAATCCTATGCTTTTGCATATATAAAACCTTCGAATATGCATAATTGCTTTACTTTTCGCTAAATGATTTCCTGCTACCTTTAAGTAAAGAACCTAGTTTATGAGGTATACAGTGAATAAATTAAATTGCTTGCTGATATTAGTACTGCTTGTATTTTCAAGTGTAGGGCATGCTGGGACAGGCGTCGCAATTGACCCTAGTAAAGCCCAAGCGTACACTCCCGCCCCTGAAAACTTAAAAGCTCGAGAACGTTTTCAAGATAATAAGTTTGGCATCTTTTTGCACTGGGGACTGTACAGTCAGCTTGGTGGTGTAGGAAGCCCCTATGGAGCCGAGTGGATCATGGAAGATTTACGTATTTCAGGCCCTAAGTATCAGCGTTTGGCTGAGTTTTTTAACCCAACTGGTTTCGATGCAGAACAGTGGGTTAAGGCGTTTAAAGATGCTGGAGCAAAGTATATTGTTATTACTTCAAAGCATCATGATGGGTTTGCTATGTACGATAGTAAAGTATCTAATTTTGATATAGTAGATAGTACACCTTATAAAAAAGACCCTATAAAAGAGCTAGCTAATTCAGCTCATAAACATGGTTTACAACTTTTCTTTTACTACTCTCAGCTTGATTGGCATCACCCAGATTACTACCCATGGGGCCGAACAGGTCATTACACTAAGCGAGAAAAAAGTGGAGACTGGGAAAAATACCTGCAATTTCAAGATGCACAACTAAAAGAGCTTTTAACTCAATATGGGCCCATTGGTGGTATTTGGTTTGATGGTTGGTGGGACCAAGAAGACTCTAACAATTGGGATAACTGGCAACTGCAACGCACTTATAAAATGATCCATGAATTACAACCAGCAACCTTAATCGTAAATAACCATCACAGATTTACTGTTCCGGGAGAGGATTATCAGGGCTTTGAACAACAGCTGCCTACTAATCAAGAACGATTAGGTGAATTACCTTTAGAAATGGCACAAACAATGAACGGTAGCTGGGGGTTCAGTTTAACTGATGATAATTACAAGACGACTAAAGAGCTCGTACAAACCTTAGTAAGTGCCGCAGGAAGAAACTCTAATTATTTACTAAATACTGGGCCTATGCCTAACGGCAAAATCCAACCAGAAAACCTAAAAACTTTTGCAGAAATCGGCCAGTGGCTCAAGGTGTTCGGTAAAAGTATATACGGTACTCGAGGCGGCCCTATTTCCCCGCAAAACTGGGGAGTTAGTACCCATAATAATGAGAGTATTTTTATTCATATTCTTAACTGGCAAGCAGATACATTAAGCATTGAGCTTGCAACTCCCATCAAGTATGCAACTAATTTAAGAACTTCAAAACCAGTTAACTTTAAACAATTTGAGGGCGCAATTACTTTAGAAGATTTGCAGTTTGATAATGAAGAGTACGTTCAAGTCATCGAGTTAAAGTTAAATGATTAACTTCTTAAAAACTAAGGCTTAAAATCAAGTATGACTGTCTAAGTAAAATATATTTAACAGTGACTGTCCTTGTAAAATTTAGGCATTAAAAAAGCGCCTCAAGGCGCTTTTTTGTGGTTAAAGAATTTGATTCTCTTTCCAAGCTTGTTCTTTAGCCATGCGCTTTTTACGCTTGTCACATGGGTCGTCGCAGTCGCAAGCTTTGTCGATACCAACAGCGCCTAGACCACCACAACTACTGGCCATAGATTTCTTTTGCACAATCATGCCGACAGCCATCGCTGCCACAATTAAAATAAGTAGACCAAATGTAAGAAGAAAAAGTGACATTGCTTTGCCCCTATCGTCAGCAATTAAATCAAGCCCAACCTGTTGGGCTGTATGTATTATATACCCAAACCACCTCAAGGTGCGAGTTTCAGTTGGAATTAAAAGCGATTTAGGCAAGGCATTGATTGCAAGCAATAGTGGTTCTATTGTTAAAATCAATAACGCAGTATAAATCGCTTTTAAACCAACCCTTTGGGCGCTTCACAGGCGCTTAGTCTCATCGTTGTTACTTCTTAAAAGGGACTGCCATTGTTGCAAAGTAACGCCTTGATATTAAACACCTGTGAAACGCTGAATTCTGCATCTTGAGATGGCTTGGGTATGCACTGCTTCTTGCCCTGCTACAAATAAGGTTTAAATGCAGGGCTTGAATAAGTTACTAAGCCATTGTCTGACTTACCAATTAAATACACTGGCAAAGCATGTTCTTCAGCATATTTTTGCGCGCGCTCCATGCCCATTACTGTAAGCGCTGTGGCTAGGCCATCTGCAGTCATTGCTGATGGGTGCAACACTGTAACTGATACTAAGTCATGACGACTAGGCATACCTGTTACAGGATCAATTAGGTGGCTATATGTGACACCATCCATTTCGTAAAAAATTCGGTAATCACCTGATGTCGCAATACCATTGGTACCAGGCTCAATCACTTTATGCACTTTACGAACGCCTGGCTCAGCATCAGGCTGTTCAATTGCAATTTTCCACGTGATGTTGTCAGGCTTAATACCCGATACACGAAGCTCACCACCAATCTCAACCATATAATTTGTCAGACCATGGCTTTCTATCACTTCAGCGACTTTATCAATACCATAGCCTTTGGCTGTAGCGGAAAACGATAGCTCTAAACCATCTATTGTTTTCATCAAACCTGCATCAGTAAGTTCGAGCTTATCAACACCAATCTTGGCAACCATTGCAGCCAATGCTTCATCACTTGGGCGTTTAGTTGGCTTTTTATCTGGGCCAAAACCCCACAAGTCAATAAGTGGCCCCATAGTGACATCTAACGTTTTTGTTGATTCACCAAGGCGGATTGATTCAGCTACCACGTTTCTAAAATCAGCGCTAATTGGCATCACCTGCCCTGCTGGTAACTGGTTAAACTGGTTAATTTCTGAATCTGGAATGTAAGTCGACATAGATTGATTTACATCTTTAAGCACTTGCTTAATTTCAGGATGTAAATCAATGCCTGCAATTTTTGAAGACTCAGCGTACACCTTTATGTGATAGGTGGTACCCATTGTCTTACCTTCAAAATAAAGCTCTTCGACCTTATCTGCTTGGCTGCAACCAGCCATGAGTAAAGTAATAGTTAGTAGAAAAAAGGCCATCAAACCTTGGCGATAAAACACTCTATTCATAGCATTCACCTTTTGGATACCACGCAATGTAGGTATAGAAATAAAAAAGCCTCGTAACACTGTGTGCTACGAGGCCTGTATTCTAACCAAAACTTATTGTTTTGTGTATGGTGTTAGCCACCGAAGTCATCTAATAAGATGTTTTCGTCTTCTACACCAAGATCTTTTAGCATGTTGATAACAGCCGCGTTCATCATTGGAGGACCACACATGTAGAACTCACAATCTTCAGGCGCTTCATGATCTTTCAAGTAGTTTTCATAAAGTACGTTATGGATGAAGCCTGTGTAACCTTCCCAGTTATCTTCTGGTTGTGGATCAGACAGTGCTGTGTGCCATACGAAGTTATCGTTTTCTGCAGCTAAGCCATCAAAATCTTCTACGTAGAACATTTCACGCTTAGAACGTGCACCATACCAGAAACTCATCTTACGCTTAGATTTTAAACGCTTAAGTTGGTCAAAAATATGTGAACGCATTGGTGCCATACCTGCACCACCACCTACGAATACCATTTCTGCATCAGTGTCTTTCGCGAAGAACTCACCGAATGGACCAGAAATAGTCACTTTATCACCTGCTTTAAGTGACCAAATGTACGAAGACATTTTACCACATGGAAGGCTTAGGTCTCTTGGCGGCGGCGTAGCGATACGCACGTTAAGCATGATGATGCCTTCTTCTTCTGGGTAGTTAGCCATTGAGTATGCACGAATTGTTTCTTCGTCTACTTTAGACTCCAGATCGAAGAAACCGAAGTGGTTCCAGTCGCCACGATACTCTTCAGGAATATCGAAGTCAGCATATTTAACGTGGTGCGCTGGTGCTTCAATTTGAATATAACCACCTGCACGGAATGGTACAGACTCACCATCAGGAATTTGTAGTTTAAGTTCCTTGATGAATGTCGCTTTGTTATCGTTAGAGATAACCGTACAATCCCACTTTTTAACACCGAAAATTGACTCTTCAAGTTCAATTTCCATGTCGTTTTTAACATTTACCTGACACGCTAAACGGCAGCCTTCACGAGCTTCACCTTTAGAGATGTGATCAAGTTCTGTTGGTAAGATATCACCGCCACCTTCTTTGATGTGTACACGACACTGACCACAAGAGCCACCGCCACCACACGCAGATGAAACGAAGATACCTGAATCAGCTAGCGCGCCTAATAGCTTGCTACCTGCTGATGTTGTAATAGCTTTTTCTGGGTCGCCATTAATACCGATGGTGATATCGCCGCTTGCTACTAATTTAGATTTAGCACCAATGATAACTAAAACTAAAATAACAACGATAGCGATGAAAACACCAACGCCTAAGAAAATCTCATTCATGATTTATCCTCGCTACCTATTAAAGTGAAATACCAGAGAATGACATAAAGCCAAGACCCATAAGACCAACAGTGATGAAAGTAATACCTAAACCACGTAAGCCATCAGGAACGTCTGAGTACTTCATTTTTTCACGGATACCAGCAAGTAAAGTAATTGCTAGTGCCCAGCCCACACCTGAACCGATACCATAAACAACAGATTCGCCGAAGTTATAGTTACGCTCAACCATGAAAGATACCGCACCGAAGATTGCACAGTTAACTGTGATCAGTGGTAAGAAGATACCTAACGCGTTGTAAAGTGCAGGGAAGAACTTATCTAATGCCATTTCAAGAATTTGTACAAGTGCTGCAATAACACCGATGAAAGTCAAGAAACGTAAGAAGCTAAGGTCTGCTTCTGGGTAGCCAAGCCACTCTAATGCACCTGGTGCAAGAACAGCGTGATAAACCAAGTTATTTACTGGTACTGAGATACCTAGTACCACGATAACTGCCACACCTAGGCCGATTGACGTTGTTACTTTCTTTGATACAGCAAGGAAAGTACACATACCTAGGAAGAAGGCTAAAGCTAAGTTTTCAATGAAAACTGCTTTTACAAATAAACTAATATAATGTTCCACTGCTCGCCCCTTACGCTTTTGCTTCTACTTGGTCTTTCTTGAAGGTACGAAGTACCCAAATAAATAAACCAATAATGAAGAATGCACTCGGTGGTAAAATCAATAGACCCATTGGTTGATACCAGCCACCGTTTTGTACTAGTGGGATAATATCAACACCGAATAGTGAACCTTTACCGAATAACTCACGGATGAAACCAACAGTTAATAGCACTACTGAGTAGCCTAAACCGTTACCGATACCGTCTAGGAAAGACATTAGCGGTGGTGACTTCATTGCGTATGCTTCAGCACGACCCATTACGATACAGTTTGTAATGATTAGACCAACGAATACAGAAAGCTCTTTAGCTGTTGCATAAGAGAATGCTTGCAGTACTTGGTCAACAACGATTACAAGTGATGCGATGATCGTCATTTGCACGATGATACGTACAGATGATGGGATATGGTTACGAATTGACGAAATAAACAAGCTAGAGAATGCAGTTACTAGCGTCAATGCGATTGACATGATAAGTGCATTTTTTAAGCTTGAAGTAACCGCTAGTGCAGAACAAATACCAAGTACTTGTAGTGCGATCGGGTTATTTGCGAATACCGGACCAAATAGGACCGACTTCATTTCTTTAGTATCAGCCATTATTTCAACGCTCCTTCACGTACTTTCGCAAGGAAAGGACCAAAACCGTTTTCGCCAGTCCAAAAGTCAACTGTGTGATCAACACCGTTTGAAGTTAATGTTGCACCAGAAAGACCATCAATTTGATGTTCGTTCTTTGCACCGCTCTTCATGATATTGATTGGTAACTCTTTACCTTGCCATTTAGCAGTCCATTGTGGATTTTGAATTTCACCACCCAGACCTGGCGTTTCGTTGTGCTTGAAGAAATTGATGTTCTTAACAGTTTCACCATCGCTTTCAAGCGCTAAGAAGCCATACATAACCCCCCAAAGGCCGTAACCTTGGATAGGTAGAATGATTGCATCAACTGAGTCGTCTGGTTTTTTCGAGATATAAACAGGTGAATTTTTTGTCATACGCTGAATACCAGCGATGTCTTTAATTCCTTCTGCTTTTAACGCAAAGCTACGTGCTTGGTCAAACTTAGTTTTCTCGAAATCGAATGAGTTAGGATCAACACCTTCAACAAATTCACCAGTGTTCATATCTACTACACGTGCTTCGATTCTAGAATTGAACGTATCAGATACAGTACCTGACACTTCAATATCAGCCGCAGCTAAGATATTACGTTGAATATCTTGTGTTTTATTAGCTTGCTGTAAAGGACGAAGCTGAACTGAAGCAAACGATACGATGATTGCACACACTAAACATAGTGCAACAACAACGGTTAGCGTTTTGCCGATTGATTCGTTATTACTAGACATTACGTGCCAACCTCCGCTTGATATTAGCTTGCACTACAAAGTGATCGAATAATGGTGCAAATAAGTTAGCAAATAAGATTGCTAGCATCATACCTTCTGGGAATGCCGGGTTAACAACACGGATCATTACAACCATAAAGCCGATTAACGCACCGTAAGCGAACTTACCCTTGTCAGTGAATGATGCAGATACTGGGTCTGTTGCCATGAAGAACATACCAAATGCAAAACCACCAAGAACTAAGTGCCAGTGCCAAGGCATAGCAAATACTGCGTTAGTTTCTGAACCAACTGTATTCAGTAAGAATGACGTTGCAACCATACCTAGGAATACACCTAGTACGATACGCCATGAAGCGATACGCACGTAAATTAGGAATAAACCACCGATTAATAGTGCTAGTGTTGACGTTTCACCTACAGAACCTTGAATGAAACCGTAGAACGCATTCCACCATAGTTCCATGTTGCTGTAATCAAGTGAACCAACCACTGCTTGACCAAGCATAGTTGCACCAGAGAATGAATCTACTGCAGTCCATACTGTGTCACCTGAAATTTGCGCTGGGTATGCGAAGAATAAGAACGCACGACCGGCAAGAGCAGGGTTAAGGAAGTTACGACCTGTACCACCAAAGATTTCTTTAGCGATTACAACACCAAACGTAATACCTAGTGCAACTTGCCATAAAGGAATCGTTGCAGGTAGGATTAGTGCGAATAGTACAGATGTTACGAAGAAACCTTCATTTACTTCGTGCTTACGCACTGAAGCAAATAACACTTCCCAGAAACCACCCACAGCAAACGTTACTGCGTATATTGGTAGGAAGAAGCAGGCACCGTAAAACATTTTCGCGCCCCAACCTGAGTCAGCAGTTAACTCACCACCGAATAATTGGAACAGACCAACTTGCCATGTATTTGCTAGTTCAAAACCTTGTGCTAAAGCACCTGCGGCCTGATGACCGATGTTGAACATACCAAAGAACATTGCAGGGAACGTTGCCATCCACACTAAAATCATCATACGTTTTAGGTCGATGTTATCGCGAACATGTGTTTTGCCTTTATTTACGTAACCAGGCGTATAAAAAATAGTCGCTGCAGCTTCGTAAAGCGCATACCATTTCTCGTGTTTACCACCCGGTTCAAAATGCGGCTCAATATCTTCTAGAAATTTCTTTAAACCCATCTCTCTAGCCTTCCTTCTCGATCGTAGTCAAGCAATCGCGTAGGATTGAACCATACTCGTATTTACCTGGACAAACGAAGGTACATAATGCTAAATCTTCTTCATCAAGCTCTAGCGCACCTAACGAAATTGCACCATCAAGATCACGTGCGATTAAATCACGTAATAATAGTGTAGGTAGGATGTCTAAAGGCATAACACGCTCATAGCTACCAATTGGAACCATGGCACGCTTCGAACCACCTGTTGAAGTCGTCATGTTAAATAGACGGCTTGGTGTTAGGTGAGATAAGAAGGTACGTGTTACTGAGAACTTATTAGCACCTGGTGCAATCCAACCGAATAGCTCTTTTTCGCGACCTTCAAGTAATACAGATACTTGAACATGGTAACGACCTAAGAACGCATGTGGACCTTGAGAAATAGCACCTGACAACACTGAACCAGAAATTACACGGTTATCACCGTCTTCTAATTCGCCAGCAACTAAATCATCTAAAGATGCGCCAAGCTGAGTTCTAACTAAGCGTGGGTTTTTAACACGAGGACCAGCAAGAGAAACAACACGGTCTGTGAATATTTCACCTGTCAGGAACAAATTACCAAACGCGATTACGTCTTGGTAACCTAAGTGCCAAACCTGCTTGCTAGCAGAAACTGGGTCTAAGTGATGAATGTGTGTACCAACAAGGCCAGCCGGATGTTTGCCACCAAACTCATGTACTTCTACTTGAGGGATTGATGAACTAGGCACTTGGCTACCAGCTTGTTTACAAACAAATACTTTGCCGTCAGTTAAACGAGATACCACAGCTAAACCAGCTTCAAATGCTTGAGTGTTTTCAGCAATGATCACTGCAGGATCTGCAGCTAGCGGGTTAGTGTCGATAGCCGTTACAAAGATAGAGCTCGGATTTGCATCCAAAGCAGCTACTTTGCTGAATGGGCGAGCACGTAGTGCTGTCCATTGACCTGACTGAACCAGTACTTCTTTCACTTTTTCACGGTCTAAGCTCGAAAGCTCATCGGCCTTGAAAGAGTCAAAGGTGATTTGCTCACTGCCATTAACTTCAATAACAACAGATTGCAGCACACGTTTAGCACCACGATTAATTTCTTTTACTACCCCAGAAGCTGGTGCAGTAAATAAGACGCCTGGGTTCTTTTTGTCTTCAAAAAGTACCTGGCCTTTTTTGACTTGGTCATCCACGCGAACATGCATGGTTGGACGCATACCAATATATTCTTCACCTAGCACAGCTACACGTTTGACGGCAGAACCATCATGAATAACTTGCTGAGGTGCGCCCTCTATCGGTAAATCCAGACCTTTTTTTATGTTGATCATACGCACTTGCATTACATTAACGGAAAGAAACTGAAAAATCGTACCAACCACGTCGCCTTTTGATATGCTCAGGTTAAATTCTAAATATCAAAGAATAGCCTGTTTAACACCCCAAACAAGCAACGCAGTAAACTCCTCACATATATTACCCGAATTTTAACATCAATCAGGGTGACTATGCGAGAGCAAATATGAAATTTATACGACAGATGTGATTATTTAGACTACAAAAACCATTTGAATAAAATTCAATATAGACCAAAGTGCTATTGATGCAGATTTATTTTCATCCACAAACATAAAAAGTCGCTTAAAAAAGCGACTTTTCAAAATAAAGTTTGTTTATCGATTAATCGATAAGCTGCGAAATCGCAACATCAGGATTCACATCTTGCTCGTAATCTACACTGTCGATACCAAAACCGAATAAACGTAAAAATTCGTTGTGGTAACCCACGTAATCCGTTAATTCGTCAATAGTATCTGTATCTACAGTATCCCAAACATGTTGCACACGAGCTTGAACATCATCTTCTAACTCTTTGTAGTTTTGGAATAAGTGACCACCGTCATCAAAACGTGGCGTCTCACCGTAAAGGTTTTCAGTAAATAACGCGTGAATTTGCTCTATTGTGCCTTCGTATGTACCGTCTGCTTTCATTACTTTGAATAAAGCAGAAATATATAAAGGCATAATTGGAATTGCCGAGCTTGCTTGTGTTACAACCGCATTTAATGAAGACACATACGCTTCACCATTTAAGTCTTTCGTAGACTCTTTGATTGCTTGCGTTGCACGGTCAAGATCTTCTTTGGCTTTACCGATTGTCGCATGACCGTAAATTGGCCATGTTAATTCTTTACCAATATATGTGTAGGCAGTCGTTTTGAAGTTATCAGCAAGAACATCCGCTTCTTTTAATGCGTCAATCCACATTTCCCAATCTTCACCGCCCATAACTTTAATTGTATTGTCGATGTCTTCTTGGCTTGCTGCTTCAACCGTTACTTCATCAATCACACGCTTTGAAGTGTTTAGATTCTTCGTTGTGATATCAGAACCAATTGGCTTAAGCGTTGACGAGTAAGTTTCGCCCGTATTTGGATCAGTACGACGAGGAGACGCAAGGCTGTAGATAACTAAATCAACTTTACCTAGATCAGCTTTGATAGTATCAATTGCTTTTTGCTTAATTTCGTTAGAAAACGCATCGCCATTGATATTCTTAGACCACAAACCTGCTTCTTCAGCTGCCGCTTGAAATGCTGCAGTATTATACCAACCTGCAGAGCCTGTTTTACGATCACTACCTTCTTTTTCAAAGAAAATACCTAACGTTTTCGCACCGCCACCAAACGCAGCAGTAATACGCGAGGCTAGGCCGTACCCAGTAGATGCACCAATAACGAGTACATTCTTTGGTGCGTTGCTCAGTGGTCCTTGCGCTTTCACATAGTTAATTTGTTCTTGTACATGCTCAGCACAGCCTACCGGGTGTGCGTTAGTGCAAATAAATCCACGAATTTTAGGCTTAATGACCATTGATCATCCTATATCTATCACAATAAAAATTAGCGCTAGTTTAAAGGCTAATAGTTAAAATACAGGTCTGATCAGTATAAAACTGTTCAGACCCACTGAAATCTTTCTGGGGTAAGCACCCATTTAGAGTGACTGTCCACTTAACTTTGGGTGACTGTCCTGCTAATTTAGTCGAACTTTGAGCCGCCTAAGCATTTAGGTGATTCAGGTGCCTGTCCTTGTTGTTCACTAAACTCTTCAGGAGTAAATGTGTGGATCGCTAATGCATGAATGTGGTTTGCTAATTCATCTTTTAATAGCTCATTAATTTGACGATGTCGGGCAAGTAAGCGTTTACCTGCAAACTCTTCACTCACAACCACCACTTTAAAATGCGATTCTGTTCCACGGCTATGCATATGGCTTTCATTGACAACATTCAGGTGTTTACATTCGATACCCGCAGCGAGCTTTTCCTCAATTTGTTGTTGCATTGACATGTGTCATAGACCTTTAATTGCAAAATAATTGGCCGTTACTATATCAAGGGCGTGGCTCATTTTACCAATGATTTTATCGTATTGAGCGAAAGGTAAGATTAATTCGAGGATGTTTTAACCTTTGTTGTTTGGGCAAGCAATGCTGGTAATCACGCTGACTATGGCCATTCATAATTAAGCAGCTACCACTTTGTAAAATAAGATCGTGTTGCACATTAGTGTGTTTATGCTTTATTTTGAATTTCCGCTCAGCCCCCAGAGATATTGATGCAATAGTCGGCTGCTGACCGAGCTCTTTTTCATCATCGCTGTGCCAGCCCATACAATCTTGACCATCACGGTATAAATTTACCAATAATGCATTAAAAGGTATCTGCAATTGCGCTGTTAAACGTTTACGCATGGCATCAAGCACCGCTGGCCAAGGTTCAACAATTAGCTGGGACCCTGAATAGCCATAATTAACATTCGGATCAGCAATAAAGCACTGCAAACGGGGGATCACATGACTTTTTCCATAAACTTTAATAGAAGGCTGCTGCCAATTAAGATGTTGCTGTAGGTAATAAAATAAATCGAGACTTTTTTGCGCACTTAAAGCCTTCGCTTGATAAGAAAACCCCTCAGGTAAATGATTAGGGTTGGCGTTTGGCTGTTGCATGTTAGAATTTACCTATACTTAAATACTTATCGTAAAATCATGATGACCACCCAAGCACAGCTCGGTGATAACACCTATACCCTAGAACGTTTTCCTTTAGATCAAAAAAATCGCAGTCTTCAAGCCTGGGATTCTGGTGATGAATACCTTGTCAATTATGTACAAGAACATCATCCTGACGCAAATTCAGTGCTCATTTTGAATGACAGCTTTGGCGCACTTGCTTGCGCATTCAGTTCATTAACAGTTTATTCAGTTAACGATTCGTATATTGGTCATCAAGCAACACGTTACAATTTAAAAGCCAATGAGTTAACGATTGATTCAGTTAAGCAGCTTCATTCATTACAAGCTTTACCAAGCCAGGTTGATTTAGTGATCTTAAAAGTGCCCCGTAATTTAGGCTATTTACAGCATCAGCTTGCAGCTATTAGCGCAGCTCTTCCTAAAGACATTGCAGTTATTGCCGCAGGTAAGACCAAAGATATCCATAATTCAACAATTAAAGCCTTTAATCAGTATATTGGTGATACCTCAACCAGCTTAGCAGTTAAAAAGTCTCGCTTAGTAATCAGTAAAACCAGTGGCTTTGATAAAAAAGCCCCCTTCCCTGTAAGTTGGCCACTTGAAGGCAGTGAATTTGAAATTCAAAACCATGCGAATGTATTTTCTAGAGATTCGTTAGACATTGGCGCACGTTTTTTCTTTAACTATTTACCACAAACTAGCAAAGCTCGTCGTATTATTGATTTAGGCTGTGGCAACGGCGTAGTTGGCTTGATGACTTTAAAACGCTGCCCTAAAGCCCATGTCACTTTTGTTGACGAATCGTATATGGCCGTTGAATCAGCAAAACTAAATGTTACCCACAATCTACCTGAACAACTTGAGCAATGTGAGTTTATACAAAACGATTGCTTAACCGATTTTGAACCTGACAGTGCTGATCTTGTTTTATGTAACCCACCGTTTCACCAAGCACAAGCTGTGACTGATCACATCGCTTGGCAAATGTTTAAACAAGCCAAACATACTCTTAAACAAGGTGGTGAATTAAGGATTATCGGTAATCGCCACCTCGACTACCATGAAAAACTAAAGCGCATGTTCGGCAATTGCAAACTATTAGGTTCTAACAAAAAGTTTGTCGTACTTAGTGCAACTAAAAATCATTGATGGAGCAATCTAGATGAGAAAGTTACTTTCTTTATGTGCATTATTAGCGCTTGCTGGGTGTAGTAATCAGCCTAATCAACTAATTTTAAACCCTGTTTATCAAAGTGGTAAAATCACCCATATAGATAGCAACGTAAGTACCAGTGTTATTGATTTAAGAGGTGATAATGTCACTCTAAAAATCATTGAATCCGGTAAAGTGAAGACTTTAGCCAGCCCAGGAATAGCAGATTCGCTCAAGAGTACCCTCGATAGCGCATTGAGTAGAAATGGAGCCAATATTTCTAACCTTGCAACAACTCGCTTTGAAGTTGACATTCATAAACTACAAGCCGTCGTAACTGAAAAACTGATGACACACACAAGTGTTGCCAGTATTGAGTTAGGTGTTCGTGTGATTAGAAATAACAGCAACTTTAGTAAGGTGTATCGAGGTGGTGCTAATTTAGAAGGGCCTTTAAGTCATGACCGTGCGAAAATTGAAAGTCAGCTTAATAAGTTGACTGAACAAATAATTACCCGCATTGTATCTGACCCAGAATTAATCGCTTATTTAGAGGGGTAACTATGAAGCGCATTCTCTTACTCAGTTTTATTTTATTATTTGCTCACAGTTCATTTGCAGCAACTGAAGGTAAGTTTATTCAAAAAGACAATATGTTTCCACGTGTTGAAATTGTCACGACACTTGGCAGCATCGTGGTTGAAATGGACCGCTCTCGTGCGCCGATTACCGTGAATAACTTTTTAACCTACGTTGCTGATGGCAGTTACCAAGGCAGTGTTTTTCACCGTGTAGAACGCGACGACGATAACGAACGCGATTTTGTGATCCAAGGCGGGGGTTATGACAAAGACTACGATGGCTTGCACGAATACGACCCTATTTTTAACGAAAGTGGTAATGGCTTAAAAAATGATATGTACAGTATCGCTATGGCGTACCAAGACCGTAAGCCGCACTCAGGCACTCGCCAATTCTTTTTTAACATGGACGACAATGACCATTTAAACCCGGGCCGCGATTGGGGCTTTGCCGTTTTTGGTATGGTTATGGATGGCTATGAAACACTTGATAAAATTATGCGTACAGAAACCGCATACAACGAAAAAATTGGTTACAGCTTTGTACCAAAAACACCTATCGTTATTTTAAACGTTAAAGTGCTTGACGCTAATCAATAATAATTAGGGGCTTCTTAGCCCCATCAATTGGCAATACTATGACAAACCCTCTTTCAATTTCAGAGTACTTTTCGTATTTCAAAGACAAACGTTTAATCAACATTTTTATCTTTGGTATCAGCAGTGGCTTTCCATGGGTGTTGATTGGCTCTGTTTTGTCGGCATGGTTAAAAGATGAGGGCCTAAGCCGAAGCATGATCGGCTTATTTGGTATAGTTTTCGGTGCTTACAGTATTAACTTTTTATGGTCTCCATTAGTTGACCGCGTCAAGTTACCATTCTTATTCAATTGGCTTGGTCAGCGCCGCAGCTGGATTTTATTGTGTCAGTCAGTCATTTTTATTGGCACCTTTGCACTTGCAGGTTTAGATATTAAAGCTAACCTCTGGTTTGCAGCGGCAATTTGTTTAGTCATTGCTATTGCATCTGCGACCCAAGATATTGCTATTGATGCATTTCGTATTGATACCTTAGCCGAGAATGAAAGCCATAAAGCTACCGCTGCAGCAGCGATGGCAACATCAGGTTGGTGGAGTGGCTATGCTTTACTTGGTGCCATGCCTTTTTATTTAGCTGACATTCCATCAATTGACTGGCCTGAAGTTTATTTTTTCTTATCTGTTGTCATGTTATTACTGATGAGCAGTGTTTTTTGGGCAAAAGAGCCTGATTCTAACCGCGAACTTGTGCAAGCTGAACTTGAACGCACTTACCAACAAAAGTTAGCTGGTGCCAAACAAAGCAAACTGACAAAAATAATCGCATGGCTTGCTGTAACTGTTATTGATCCATTCAAAACCTTCTTTGCGCGTAATGGTGTTAAAACAGCACTCGCATTATTAGCTTTTATCTTCTTATTTAAAATTGGTGAAGCCTTTTTAGGACGAATGTCTATTGTGTTCTATAAAGAAGTAGGCTTTTCGAATAGTGACATTGCCACCTTCTCGAAAGTGGGCACTGCAGTGCTTACCATCGCTTTCACATTCTTAGGGAGTCTATTTAATCAACGCTATGGCATTGTAAAGGGCTTGTTTATTAGTGGTATTGCGATGGCTGCTTCAAACTTAGCTTTTGCTTGGATTGCTATTGCGGGCCCTAAATTGAGTCTGTATGCCTTTGCCATTATCGTTGATGGCTTTACCCAAGCATGGTCTCTCGTTGCTATGGTGGCATTTATATCTATGCTCTGCGACAGAGCATTTAGTGCAACGCACTACGCGCTTCTTGCCTCGTTAGGTAATTTAGGTAGAACTTTGCTTTCAAGTTACAGCGGCGTTGTAATTGATGATTGGTTAGATGGTAACTGGGCCATGTTTTTTGTGCTAACAGCACTTATGGTTATTCCATCATTGGTATTTTTGTTCTTAATTCGCCATAAGCTTTATGCGTTAGAAAACAACTACCACAAAAAAAAATTAACAAAATAAAAACGTATGTAAATAAAGTATAGGGATTACAATAGCGGGGCTTAAATAGTGCATCCATGCACTATTCATACTATATGCTAGAAGTTAAAAACTTCTGGGTAGTCAACAATTATGCGTCTTTTAATAAGTTAAGACCTTCGTATGGGTCAACTTCTAGCGCATCACAATAACGCATAAACTCAATAACATCTAAACGACGCTCTTGGTTTTCAATTTTACCAATAAAAGAGTGAGGCGTACCTAACACTTGTGCAAGACTGCGCATTGTGTGACCTTTCTCATGGCGCTTCGTCTTAAGCCATTTCGTTAATTTTGAGTTTTCTTCAGAAGAAACTGTTTTACCCATCATAAAATACATCTCCTACTAGATGATTTAAATTAAAAATTTAGAGTGAAATTTTGCCCGTCTCACTCCTGAACACATTATATACTAATAACTTATGCTTTGGATGAATAATTATACAAATGTCCTTCTTTTAGGAATGGACCGCATAGTTAAACAAACTTAATTGTAGCTAAAATTAAAGCATGTGCTCTATTGCCAGTTGTTAACTGTACCAAAAAATTAATCAATTGAAACCTTATCACACTTAAATTATCGCTTTATAAACTGTAAATTTATGCTTAAAGTGTATGTAAATACTGAAAAAGGTTAAGAAATGTTTCGTATATTATTTTTGTTGCCAATTGTACTCTGTGTAGCGTGGTACCTGTTTCTTAGACACAATCGTGTACCAATTAAGCAGGGGAAAAAAGGATTTGTATATATATTAATCGCCTCTGTATTCGTTTTGGGCTTTTTTTTACTGATGATTAAAGTGACTCAACACTAGAGTCACTTATTATTAATCAAGGCGCAACGAAGTTACCTAAACGAGCTAACGATTTCGTTTTCTTAGCACTAATAAGCAAGGAGAACTGTGTCGTATGGTCTCGAATACCAATCTGCCAATTACTGCAATAACTAATTGCAGCAACGACGTTTACTGACTGAACCACAACACAATACCCTTATATAGATGCATGCCTAGAACCTCAAAATGAACCTATTCCTTTTATAAGTTCTTACTCAACAACCAAGCTTTCAAACTCAGCCCTTAACTTTGGCAATGCGATCTGAACAGGTTGATTGATGTGTATTTTCAGCTAGCTGCTGATTACTTGGTATTACCCGAAAGCAACTAAATTACCGTTACGATAAAACTGCTAACAACTAAGGTTTCTATTCTTTTGTTATTCTTAAACTCAGAAGCTAAAACTTACTTCTGCTGATGCGTGAGTGCATTAATGAAGGGATTAAGAGAGTATGAACAATAAAAAAGCCACATAAAGTGGCTTTTTCAAAAAATTTTTAAACGCTAAAGCTAGCTCCGCAACCACAAGTTGTTGTTGCGTTAGGGTTGTTAACGAAGAAACGTGCGCCCTCTAACCCTTCAGTATAATCTACCGTACCATCGACTAAGTATTGAATACTCATCGGGTCGACCACTAAGGTAACACCGTTTTTTTCAATCTCTAAATCGCCAGGGTTGGCTTTTTCATCAAAAGTAAAACCGTACTGAAACCCAGAACAACCACCACCTGTTACATAAACACGTAGCTTTAGATCCGGATTCTCTTCTTCTTCGATTAACTGTTTAACACGAACAGCTGCTGCATCGCTGAACTTAATTGGCAACTCATCAGACATACCGAGACCCTCAAAACCTATAATGTGGCGATTATCTAATACCCGAGTGTTTTAATCAAGTATCTCAAGGGAGCAATATCCGTACTTAATAACAGCACGGGTAGGCTATACACTTTAAACTCATCATCTTAGATAATAGGATTGCCCGAGTTTTAGCTAAAAAGACCAATAAAAATACAAAAAGGTTGTAATTTAGGCGTATAATTACTGAACGATCAATGATGATATTGTTTTATGCGAACCTATTTGTTGCCACTCATCCTATTAATGCTGGGTATGTCGGGTAGTGTCACTGCTGCTGATAATGAAACATGGAAAATTACATCTTTAGAAGTTCCTCCCTATGCCAGCAGTAAAATGGCAAATGGCGGTAATGCGATTGCTTCATTGAGAAACACACTTGCAAAACAAGGAATTGAGCTTAATGTTGAATACTTACCATGGCAAGATGCAATCGAAAAGGCCGAACAACCGGGGTATCTAGGTTACTACCCAGCTTGGCTCTCGGAAATAAAACCAGGCTTTATCGCTTCTCCTACTATTTTTAACTCACAACTTGCTGTGTTAACAAATCAACAGAATGAACAAGCATTTGATAATTTAGAAAAGCTCTTTAATGATAATAAAGTGGCTGTAGTCGACTCTTATGTCTATCCTGGATATATTGAGAACATAATTCAAGCTTATGATGACAGCATCATTCGAGTCGCCACCGATGAGTAGTTATTCATCTTATTAACGACTAATCAGGTTAAGTTTGTCATTTCAGCTCCTGAGATTTTAGGTTATTTTGCTATTGAAAAGGGGTTACCTGAACCGAAAATAGTCAGACAATTTACAGATTTCCCACTCGTTATTGGTATTAAAAACACACCAGAGAATCAAAGCAAACTAGCTCAACTACAGAGCTTATTTGATGACAATTCACAATCGACAACACACTATATAAAACCCAAAAAGTTATTATTTACCTATATAGATATCCCTCATATAGCGCCATTCAAACAGTTTATGGAAACTGTTTATGATGAATTAAATATCAAAACTCAACTTCAAGCCGTGCCCTCACGCAGAGGCGTGCTATTACTTAATGCTGGGATAGTCGATGGGGATATAGTTCGTTCAAAAAGCAACCTAAGTAAGTTCGATGATATTATCGTCGTTGAACCAAGCTTAGGTACCGTAAATATTGTCTTAATATGTCGTAAATCTGAAACATGTAACCGTACTAACTTAGACGATAAAAACATTAGTATTATGAGCTCGATGGGAGACCTTGAATTGCTCAAGGAGTTTAATATTCAAGCGCGTGTAATTCTAAATGAAGATTTAAACCATATATTAAGAATGCTAAAGAAAGGCCGAGTTGACAATGTGCTCTACCCTGCACTTGAAATTGATATTCATAACTTGCGAAAAGAATTTGAAGTTGTTGTACTTAGACAAATGACAGTCAATACTGTTGTACATAAAAAACATGCTGGGCTCGTCCCCGAACTATCTCATGCAATTAAAGCACATTTACCTTCTCTTACGGATCAGCTGAATAGTAACCGTACCGATAACCTTCATTGAGTAAATTACTTATTAATTTCAAAATCACAAGGACTTAGTGAATTTGATTTGCTAAACTGCGGCTCAAAAGTGCTGTGAGGAAATATGCATGTGGCTTGAAAGACTAAGACGTCGTTTAGCAAAGCCTAAAACATCTGTGCAGTTGTGCTTACTTGGTGTAAGTGCAGGGTTAATTGCGGCAGTTTTAATCATTCTTTTTCGCCTCACTATCATGTTTTTCCAGAGTTTATTTCTTGAGAAGCCTGATGACTTCTCAACACTACCCACTCTTGAACGAGTTCTTCTTCCGGTCAGTGCCGCCTTATTAATTGCTCTATTTGCAGCTCTAACTGGCTTTAAGCATTATCGCCTTGGCATTCCATTTGTAATACACCGCATTAAAAAACATTATGGTCATATGCCGCTTTACAACACGGTGAACCAATTTGTCGGTGGAGCATTAGCCCTGATAAGTGGTTTTTCGGTAGGTCGAGAAGGCCCTTCGGTACATATGGGTGCAACGGGCGCCAGCTTACTGGCCGATAAATTACACCTTCCACACAATGCAATGCGTACCCTAACAGGGTGTGGTGTTGCAGCCGGTATCGCCGCCTCATTTAACACCCCGCTTGCAGCCGTTATTTTCGTAATGGAGGTGGTGCTTAGAGAATATAAAGTGCATATTTTCGTGCCCATCATGCTCGCTGCGGTAACTGGCGCATTAGCGACTCAATTTGTATTTGGTGACGCTTCTGAGCTTGCACTTATTACTATGAATCCATTGAGTGGTTGGCATTACCCATTTTTAATCATCTTTGGTATGGCACTTGGTGCTGTTGCTTATGCATTTAACCAAAACTTGATGCTTATAATCCGCACTTTTAAACCGCTAAGCATGTTCCCTCGCCTATTACTGGCAGGTTTAATCGCAGGCTTAATTGCTTATATGGTTCCCCATGCAATGGGCTCAGGTATGAGCGCTATCACTATTGCCATTGAATCACCAGATGATGTGCAGTTTTTAACTACCATCTTGATTGCCAAATTACTCGCCACCTTATTTGCTATTGGCTTGGGTATTCCTGGCGGGATCATCGGTCCTGTAATTGGGCTTGGGGTATTAATGGGCACTTTAATGGCTTTTTTTGCTCAGTTTATTAGCCCGGGAGTTGATATTACTGGTACCTACAGCATGCTTGGCATGGCAGGATTATTGGCAGCTACATTGCACGCACCACTTGCTGCACTCACTACGGTTATGGAGTTAACCTCAAGTCCAGAGATTATTGTGCCAGCCATGCTGGTGATCTCAACGGCTTATGTCACGGCACTGCAGTTTTTTGGTAACCGCTCTATTTTTATGCAGCAACTTGATTTCCAAGGGCTTGAGTATCAAATATCGCCAGCTACCGAAGCGTTACAAAAAGTCGGAGTAATGGCTGAAATGGATGAACAATTCAAGTTACTTTACAGTGATGACAAACAGCAAATCAAAGAATCGCTTGATGCCCTTGATAGCCAAACGCCGCTTATTGTGCATGATGAAGAAAACGGCTATCGTCTTGCTGAATATGATTTAAGTCTAATGTCTGATCAAAATAGTAATATCAAATACGTCAACCTTACTGGGCTAAGTAGCCAAGCAACGTTAGCCGATGCCTTTGATTTACTGAAAGATAAACGCAGCGGTGCGGTGTATATATACAACCTACTTGATAACCAACAAATTATGGGTCTTTTGCGTTGGGATCAAATCAGGCATATCCTTACCATACGCAACAGTTTGTTATAACAATTAAAATGGATACTTAAATGACTGCGCTATTAGTTTATAAAACGTTTCATGTGTTCTTTATGATCGCTTGGTTTGCCGGTATTTTTTACCTGCCTCGGCTATTCGTTTACCACGCAATGAGTGAAGAAAAAGCCTGTAACTCAATGCTAAAAGTCATGGAGCGACGTTTACTTTATTTCGTTACGCCGTTTGCCGTATTAACACTCGTGTTTGGCGTATTAACGATTTTTGAATATGGTCGTGATTGGTTTAGATACAGCATGTGGCTGCACTACAAACTGGTATTAGTGATTATTCTTTATATCTATCATGGCTACTGCTTTAAATTACTGGCTGATTTTAAGCATGATCGCAATAAACGTAGCGATCGCTTTTACCGTATTTTTAATGAAGTTCCGGTACTCATCCTTTTAGCTATAGTGGCACTGGCAATTATTAAACCTAACTTATAATTTGCTGCTGTGTACGCTAAAAATTTGCTATAGTACTGCGCAAATTTATGCGGCCTCCCATACCGAGTGCCAGCGCCCTATAAATGTGATTAGGAACAAACCCCATGCTAAGTTTCCAAGGTGAAAATATCCTGTCGGTCAATCAGCTTGATCGAGATTGTATTGAACGTATTTTTGCAGTTGCTAAGAAAATGGAGCCTTATGCTAAAAAGCAAAAGCGCACCAATGTTTTAGAGGGCGCAATTTTAGCGAACTTGTTCTTTGAACCAAGCACGCGTACTCGCGTAAGCTTTGGTACCGCATTTAACTTACTAGGTGGCTTAGTCCGCGAAACAACAGGCATGCAAAGCTCTGCGCTAGCAAAAGGTGAATCGTTATATGACACCGCTCGTGTTATCTCTGCGTATGCAGATGCAGTCGCAATGCGCCACCCTGATGCAGGCTCCGTTGCTGAGTTTGCCACTGGGTGTGATGTACCAGTAATCAATGGCGGTGACGGCCCAAATGAGCACCCAACTCAAGCCCTACTTGACTTACTAACGATTGAACGTGAACTTGGCCGTTTCAACCAAAGTATCGACGGTATGCACATTGCCCTTGTGGGTGATTTAAAATACGGCCGTACTGTGCACTCTTTATCTAAGTTACTGTGTCATTATAAAGACGTAAAATTCTCTATGGTGGCACCTGATGGCTTACAAATGCCAGACTACATTTTAGATGCTGTTGATAACGCCGGTCATAAAATTCAACTAGTAGATAAAATGGAAGGCAACTTAGCGGCTGATATTGTATATCAAACCCGCATTCAAGAAGAGCGCTTCCCTTCACAAGAAGAAGCGAACAAATACCGTGGTGGTTTTCGTATCAGCCAAGCAATTTACAATGCACACTGTAAACCAAACTCAGTACTGATGCACCCACTGCCTCGTGATAGCCGTTTAGAAGCAAACGAGCTTGATAACGATTTAAATAGCAACGACAACCTAGCAATTTTCCGCCAAGTTCAAAATGGCGTGTTAATCCGCATGGCGTTGTTTGCTCTAACCTTAGATGTTGCCGACAAAGTTGAGCAATATGAAGTCGACGTGCCTTGGTTTAGCCGTAAACGTAATAGTTAACTCGCTTCGTTTTGGGCTCTTTGAGCCCTTACAAACCAACTCATTTAACGTGACAACCCAATAGGACTATTCATGACAATTAGCCAAGATCTTTTTAATCGCGCGCAAGAATCAATCCCAGGCGGTGTAAACTCACCAGTTCGTGCCTTCAATGGCGTTGGCGGTACTCCTTTATTCATCACTAAAGCAGAAGGTCCTTTTACCTTTGATGCTGATGGTAACCGTTATATCGATTACGTTGGTTCATGGGGACCAATGATCATGGGTCATAACCACCCTGCTATTAAACAAGCGGTATTAGAAGCCGTTGAAAATGGCTTAAGCTATGGTGCACCAACCGAAACTGAAATCTTAATGGCCGAGAAAGTAAAAGAGCTGGTACCATCAATCGAAAAAGTACGTATGGTAAGCTCAGGTACTGAAGCAACCATGAGTGCGATTCGCTTAGCACGTGGTTTCACTGGTCGTGACAAAATCTTAAAGTTTGAAGGCTGTTACCATGGTCATGCTGACTCACTACTTGTAAAAGCAGGCTCAGGCGCGCTGACTATGGGTGTACCTAACTCACCAGGTATTCCTGAAGACTTCGCTAAGCACACATTAACGGTGTCGTTTAACAATCTTGATGAAGTAAAAGCCATTTTCGCAAAATACGCTGACGAAATCGCTTGTATCATCGTTGAGCCAGTTGCTGGCAACATGAACTGTATTCCACCTGTACCAGGCTTCTTAGAAGGTTTACGTGAGGTGTGTGATGAATACAAATCTGTGCTTATTTTTGATGAAGTAATGACAGGTTTCCGTGTTGCTTTAGGTGGCGCACAAGCTTACTACAATATCAAACCAGACCTTACTTGCTTAGGTAAAGTAATAGGCGGCGGTATGCCAGTGGGTGCATTTGGTGGTAAGAAAGAAATCATGGATTACATCGCACCTGTCGGCCCTGTTTATCAAGCGGGTACATTATCAGGTAACCCAATTGCCATGGCAGCAGGCTTAAAATCGCTTGAATTATTATGCGCTGAAGGTCTACACGATGAACTAGAAGCTAAAAGTAAAGCAATTTGTGAAGGCTTTGAAGCCGCTGCGAAAAAAGCAGGCATTGCACTTACAACAAACTACGCAGGTGGAATGTACGGCTTCTTCTTTACTGATAAAGAAAAAGTAACTAGCTATCAACAAGCGACTGAGTGTGATTTAGAGCGTTTTAAAAAGTTCTTCCACTTAATGCTTGAAGAAGGCGTTTACCTAGCTCCTTCTGCTTTCGAAGCTGGCTTTGTGTGTGCTGAGCACTCTGAAAAAGAGATCAACGACACCATTGCAGCCGCAGAGCGCGCATTCGCGAAGCTTTAATCTAAAAAATAAAATAGGTCACTTTAATCGGTGGCCTATACTTCCAAACGTTTACCCCCTCAGAAAATAATAGATCAGATTATTTTCGAAAATTTAAAACCAAAAATATTATAATTAAAACATCATTTATACAAACCAAATGATTTTTTCCTGCATTTATATTTTAAAATGTAACGAAAACGACATAAAATTCCCAACAAACTGTTTTATAAGAATTAAAAGTAGAATTAAAATTTACTTAACGCAATTACATCAAGTTACATCTGTGTATTTTTTGTATAAACAAGCAAAAAATATCAACTTTAGATCGTTCCAAGGCGTTTTTTTGTAAGTTTATCGTATTTGTAATATAAAAAATTGATCTGTATGTCCCTAATGTGTTACCAATTTGTTTCACGCTTTATTTAATGGTTAAAACTCCAAATAAATAAAAAACAAAGCGTGATAGTTATTAACAAACAATAACAAATCAAAAATCTAAAATTTCACAGGGAAAGCTCAATGAAAAACAACTTTTCAAAAACATTTAAGCGTTCATTCACAGCTGCAGCTGTTGCTATGACCTTAAGTGCAGCAATGCCTGCTATGGCTGACAATGTTAATGGTGCAATCAAAGGTAACATCATTACTCAGTCTGGTGTTTCTTTAGCTGGTGCAACAATCACCATTACCGATAAGTCAAAAGGTTATGAAAAAACTCTCATTGCAGATGCAAATGGCCAGTTTAATCTTAACCAAGTACCTGTTGGTAAATATAATGTAACAGTGTCACAAGCTGGTTTTGAAAAAGCACAGATCAACGATGTAATTATCGGTGTTGGTAAAACTGCACTACTCGAGATTCCATTGGTTGAAGGTAATATAGAACGTATTGCAGTTGTTGGTGGCGCAGTTCGTGCTGTTGACGTTTCGGTTACGGAATCATCATTGAACATTAGTTCAGAAGAACTTGAATTATTACCAGTTGCTCGTTCATTAACATCAGTTGCTTTACTAGCCCCTGGTGCAACTGAAGGTGATAGTCGCTTTGGTGATCAAGCATCATTCGGTGGCTCATCTGTCGCAGAAAACGCATATTACGTAAATGGTCTTAATATGACTAACTTCCGTAACGGTTTAGGTGGCGCAACCATTCCATTCTCAGCATATGATAGCTTCCAAATTAAGACTGGTGGTTATTCGTCTGAGTTTGGTCGAACAACTGGTGGCCTGATCTCTGCAGTAACAAAATCAGGTACGAATGACTTTCACTTTGGTGTTGAGTCAATTTACTCTCCTGATTCATTAAGAGAACAAGCACCAAATTCAGTTTACTTACAAAATGATCGTTGTGAGGCTGCTGATGGTCACTGTATTGGTGATTTATTTGTTAACAACCAAGATGACTATGTAAACTCATTTGAAACAAATATTTATGCTTCAGGTGCACTAATTGAAGATACGCTTTTCTTCTACGGAATTTATACATTCCGTGATATCGAAGAAGAGTACGGTAACGCTTCTCAAACCTCTCTAACAAAAGAAAAAGATGATGACCCTTACTATCTAGCGCGTATTGACTGGAACATTAATGATGATCATCAATTAATGCTTTGGGGTTTTAGCGATGAACGCACATACTCAGAAAGCACAATCGAAGATCCTAATGGCGTTGGGAACTACACAGTAGATGGTGGTACAGCTTATCACAAACGCGGTGGTGAAAGTTTTGCAGTACGTTATACAGGTAACCTAACTGATGACTTAAGCATGTCTGCTATGTATGGTGAAGTTAAATTCTCAGAAACTGATTATTCTGACTTTGATGACTGCCCTACTGGCTATGACGCAGACTTAGGTGTTGATACTACCTGTTATGTAAACTTCACTGTAGGCGCCAATGAAGATAAGCGCGAGCAATTGCGCGTTGACTTTGATTGGTACTTAAATGATGAGCATACATTAAGATTTGGTTATGACTCAGAAACCAATACATCAGATGCAACTACGATTAACTCTGGTGGTATTTACTACTACTACAGAACATACGAAGAAGGTGCTCGCCTTCCAAACGGTTATATTCTTCCAGAAGAAATGAAAACAACTCGTGTACGTAACTATAAGAATGGTGGTGCATTTGAAGTTGAAAACTGGGCGATTTATATCGAAGATCAATGGGCTGTTACAGATAACTTAACGTTAACTTTAGGTCTACGTAATGACAGTTTCACAAACTACAATGCTGATGGTGATGAATTTGTATCTATTGATAACCAAATTGCGCCAAGATTAGGTGCATCTTGGGATATCAATGGTGACGGTGACAGTAAATTATTTATTACCGCAGGTCGATATTACTTACCTGTTGCTGCAAATACGAACATTCGCCTTGCAGGTGCCGAAACTTATATCCACACTTGGTATGAGTATGAGGGTCTTAATGCTGACGGTACTCCTGTAGGTTTGAGCAATCAATTAGGTGATATCGCTATTTCAAATGGTGGTGACGGAACTGCAAAACCTTCAAACACCCTAGCAGATAAAGACCTTGAGCCTATGTATAATGATGAAATCATTGTAGGTTATCAAGCAGCGATTAATGATGACTGGTCTTGGAGCATCAAAGGTACATACCGCACACTTGGTAATCAAATTGATGATGGCTCATACATCTTTAGAGATGAAAATGGTGAATATCTTGGTGAAAACTGGTTCTTATTCAACCCAGGTAATGGCGCAACATTTAATTTTGACTTAGATGGTGACGGTGTAACTGAAGAGTATAGCTTCACAGCTGAAGAGCTAGGTTATCCTGAAGCTAAACGTCGTTACGCTGCCGTTGACCTTTCAATTGAGAAAAGTTGGGATGAGGTTTGGTCTTTAAAAGCACTATACACTTGGTCACATAACTACGGTAACACAGAAGGTTTTGTTAAATCTGATAATGGTCAAGATGATGCTGGTTTAACACAAGACTGGGATTACCCTTATCTTATGGATGGTGCTAACGGTAACTTACCAGCAGACCGTCGTCACAATATTAAAGTTTACGGTGCATACGCAGTTACTGAAAACTTCTTAGTAGGCGCAAATCTAAATGTTGCTTCTGGTCGTCCTTGGACAGCATTAGGTGCGGGCTATACACCAAACCCAGACTTATATGATTATGGCGATACTTATTATGTTGGTGATAAACGCTACCCTCGCGGCAGCATGGGAACAACTCCCTGGACAGCGCGATTAGATCTTAACTTTACGTACAACCTGCATTTTAATGACCAAAAAGTACGCTTCGCATTAGATATTTTCAATGTATTTGATGCAGCTACAGCAACTCGTTATGACGAAGTTGCTGAAATAGCGGCTGGTGATGACAGTGCAACATTTGGTTTAGCGGAAAGTTATCAATCTCCTCGTCGAGTCCAACTATCTGCTTCTTATGACTTTTAATTTCGATTAAATTAGTAAGATAAGCAACGATTCTAAAAGCCTCATTATGAGGCTTTTATTTTTTAATATTTACAACTAGTAGTGCTGCAATAATTAGTCGATATTTATCTGAAGTAAATCAAGCAACCTTATAAAATACAAGTGAAAGCATGAGGAAGGAGCAAGACTTCAAAATAAAATCATACTAATGGTAGGTTAATAGCTTTCACAGCATCAATGTCTGATTTAGGCATACAAGAATAATTAATTATTCTACAAGTCATCCAATAAAGTACTGCAATTCAAACTCTATAAACGTCAGTTCGCTTGCCAGAAACACTGAAGGAAGTGCATTCATGGCAATCTACAACATACAAAATTTAGCTCAATTATACATTGAGCTAAATAGTTTCAGGGCCAAGTTTAACGCTGACAATTAGGCCTTGGCTCAAACTCGCTGGCACGAATGGGGAGCTGTACAACCTTGCCGCATCCAGGAGGCGCTTGCAGGCCGGTTTCTTCGTTAATAAAGGCCCAACGAATAGAAGCTGGGCGTGTATCAGCTATAGCTTCAGGATTGAGTGGTTTAAGGTAGCGAATATAGGCTTCTAGTGCACCAACACTGCCTGTTAAACCAGTGCTCTTGTTATCGTCGCGACCAATCCATGCAACAGTAACTGTGTTTTGGTCAAAACCTGCAAACCAACTATCGCGCAAGTCATTACTGGTGCCTGTTTTACCAGCAAGCTGAATTGATGGAAAGTGGGCATTTAAACGCTTTGCTGTACCGTCTTTGGTCACTCGTTTCATTGCATATTTGGTCATGTAGATTGATGCATCGTCAAAGCGTTTTTGTGAGGTGACATCATGTTTATAAAGCACTTTACCTACTGAGTCTGTCAGTGCTGAAATAGACGTTAACTCGCGGTACTGACCATCTGCAGCAAGCGTTGTATAAAGCTGCGCGACTTCAAAGCTAGAAAGCTCAAGTGCACCTAAAAGTAATGATGGATATTGATCAATACGCCCTTCTACACCTAAACGCTTCAAAGTATCAGCCACTTTATCTACACCAACATCAAGACCCGTGTTAACCGCAGGAATATTTATACTGTTACTAAATGCTTTGTATAGTGGCATTGGTCCGCGGAACTGCTTATCGAAGTTCTCTGGTTGCCATACTTTGCCCTGTTCGTTAGTCACTTGCAGCGGTGAGTCATCTACTAAAGTGGCAACATTAAACTGACCACTTTCAAATGCCGTTAAATAAACTGCTGGCTTAACTAATGAGCCAATATTACGTTTGGTATCTAGTACACGGTTAAAGCCAAAATAACGTACGTCACGGCCTGCAACTAGCGCCGACACTCCACCTTTTTCAACATTAACAGAGATCATCGCTGCCTCAAGCTCTTCTGTTTTAGGGCGTTTTTCAAGATACGGCAAGCTTGCTTCAATCGACTCTTCCATAGCCGTTTGCTTTTGTAAGTCAAAATAGGTAAAGACACGTACTCCGGCATCTAACACTTGCTGATCTGGTAGTAGGCGCTTTAATTCTCGGTTAACTAATTCTAAGTAACCCGGATACGACTTTTGCAGGCTGTCTTTCATTGGTGCAATATCAATAGGACGCTTTAATGCCGCGCGATATTCACGTGTATCAATAAGCTTGTTTTCAACCATTAATCGCAGCACTAAATCACGGCGCTCCATTGCGCGCTCACTATAACGGCGCGGATTGTAATACGATGGCCCTTTTACCATAGCAACTAACAACGCAATTTGGTCGTATTCAAGTTCATCCACAGGTTTTGAGAAATAAAACTCAGCGGCTAGGCCCATACCATGAACACCTTGATTGTAAGACTGACCTAAATACACTTCATTGAGGTAGGCCTCTAAAATTTCATCTTTGCTGTAGCGGTAATCTAGAATTAAGGCAATTAGCGCCTCATTAAATTTACGTACCAAAGAGCGCTCACGAGTTAAGTAGATATTTTTTGCTAACTGCTGAGTTAAAGTACTGCCGCCCTGTACGGTACGCCCTGCTTTGATATTGCTATACAAAGCACGCATAATTGACCACACCGATACGCCGTGATGGTCATAGAAATAACGGTCTTCAACCACCAGCAAGGTGTCTTTTAGCATTGGCGGAAATTTATCAAGCGGTACAAACTCACGATCTTGCTTTGAGTCATTGCCGATACGTGCAATTTGTACTGGCTCTAACCGTGCGCTATTCAAACGGCGACCAAATTTATCTTTAATGGTTGCTAACTTTTGTCCCGAAAAACGCAACTCAATAACGTGTGCATCTTCAAGGCCGTCATAAAATTCAAATTCACGGCGATACACTTTAATGCTGTTAGCAGATTTAACATACTGACCTGTACGGCTGAGTTTATTTACTGAAGAGTAATTTAAGCGGTTTAACTCCCAAATAACTTCTTGCTGGGATAAATATTGCCCAGGATAAAAACTCATTGCACGCGCATAGACTTGGGCTGGTAACTGCCACTTATTCCCCTCAAATTGGCGGGTAATTTTGGCATCAAGGTAAATAAGGTACAGTGTCATAGCAATGACAACTGCTAAAGAAAGCTTCCAAAATATTGACCAAAGCTTTCTTAGTATCCCCGCTTTAGTAGCATTTTTAGGTGAATTTTTACGCTTAGAAGAAGAGCGTGAAGATGCCGCTTTAGTTTTTGATGACGACTTTTTTGCAGGTGTTTTTTTATCAGCCATTGAGTTCGCTATTGATCAGTTAATTTTACAGGACAAGCTAGGCAATATTAACACCTGTAAAATTAACAGTCACTTAAACTCGGTTAGCGTGTGCACAACCATAGCGAGTGAATTACGGCAGGAATAAAAAAGATAAAACATAAAATAATGTTAATGATTAAATCTTTACCTGCTCCCGCTTTTAAAAATACCGCAACAGGCGGTAAAAATAGCGAGATAATAATAAGCAACAGTTTGTTATCCATAATTTTTCCTTGTTAGATTGGAACCTAAAGCATAGCTAATAATTGACTAAATCGCCTATCAGAAAAGACTTATTTAATTGCAAAAAAGCCCTACCTAAGTAGAGCTTTGATTTGAACACACAATGATTTGTTTTTGTGCGTGTAAAAACACGCACAAAGATTAGTTACTGCGAACTGATACAAACTCAGGGTACGCATCAATACCACAGTCATGTTGATCCATACCGTTTAGTTCTTCTTCTTCGGTAACGCGGATACCCATAGTATTTTTTAGAATTGCCCATACGATTGATGACGCGATGAACACAAATCCTAAGATACATACTAAGCCAATCAACTGATTAACGAAGGTTGCATCTGAGTTTGAAAGTGGTACTAACATAATACCTAAAGCACCACATACACCGTGTACAGAAATAGCACCTACAGGGTCATCGATTTTAGCTTTATCAAGTGCAACGATGCTAAATACAACCAAAGAACCACCAAGAAGACCAAGTAAACAAGCAAGTAACGGTGTTGGTGATGCAGGTTCAGCAGTAATAGTTACCAGACCAGCTAATGCACCATTAAGCACCATAGTTAGATCAGCTTTGCCCCAAAGTACTTTACACACCATAAGTGCAGCAATTGCACCACACGCAGCGGCAGCGTTAGTATTAACGAAGATTTTACCTACTGCTGTTGCATTTTCAGCGTCAGAGATAAGCAGTTGTGAACCACCGTTGAAGCCAAACCAACCCATCCAAAGGATTAATGTACCTAGTGTTGCTAACGGTAGGTTAGAACCAGGAATTGGGTAGATTTCACCGTTTTTGCCATATTTACCTTTACGAGCACCTAGGAAAAGCACACCTGCAAGAGCGGCTGCTGCACCTGCGCCATGAACAATTGCAGAACCAGCAAAGTCAACAAAGCCCATTTCAGATAAGAAGCCTGCGCCCCAAGTCCAGTAACCTTCGATTGGGTAAATGAAACCAGTTAAAACAACAGTGAAAATTAAGAATGCCCATAACTTCATACGCTCAGCAACCGCACCAGATACGATTGACATAGCCGTTGCTACGAACACAACTTGGAAGAAGAAATCAGACTCTAAAGAGTGATCTGCATCAGCAGCTTGAGTGCCAATTAATGCACCAAATGAAGGGATAAAACCACCTTCTGCGTTATCAACATACATGATGTTGTAACCCACTAATAAAAACATAGTGCAGGCAATAGAGAATAGTGCTACGTTTTTGGTTAGTATTTCTGTTGTATTTTTTGCACGCACTAAACCTGCTTCTAGCATAGCGAAACCAGCCGCCATCCACATTACTAAAACACCCGACATCAAAAAGTAAAATGTGTCGAGCGAGAACTTCAACTCTACAATCGTGTTTTCCATAATTCCCCCTTAAATTGCTTCTTCATCAAGTTCGCCTGTACGAATACGGACGATTTGGTCTAGGTCGTAAACAAAAATTTTGCCGTCACCAATTTTGCCTGTTGAAGCAATTTTTGTGATGGTTTCAACAACGCGTTGACAATTTTCGCTACGAGTTGCAATTTCAAGTTTGATTTTTGGAATAAAATCGACTTGGTATTCAGCTCCACGATATAGTTCAGTGTGACCACGTTGACGGCCAAAGCCTTTAACGTCGACAACTGTCATCCCCTCAATGCCTAAATCAGCCAGTGCTTCACGCACATCATCAAGTTTGAATGGCTTTATTATTGCACTAATCATTTTCATAGTGGCCCCCTTCGGACGCTTATTGTTATCCTGTTGGTGTATGTAATCCAACCTTTGTGCCACTATTTTTTATTATTAATATTCAATGATTTATATTTTAATATTGGTTTTTAAACAAAAAAAATGCACCCATATGGTGCATTTTCTTAACAATTAACCTGAGCTGGTGCAATTTACTCAATTATTGAATAACTAAGCAATTTCGCTGTTGTTGCTTGGCTTGATATAGCGCTTTATCTGCAATACGCATAGCAGCTGTTAACGACACTTTTTGAAATGGAGTCATACCAATACTCATGGTCAATGAATAAGGCTCACCATTAATAGAAAAGGCATGGCTGGCTAACTGCTCTCTGAATATATTTAATCGCTGCTCTGCCTTTTTTAGATCCATATTATTGAGCACAACTGCAAACTCTTCACCACCAATACGTGCCACGGTAAAATCATCAAACTTTGCTTTTAAGAATGATGCGACTTGCTTAAGCGCCTGATCACCCGCTTCGTGACCAAATTGATCATTAACATTCTTGAAGTAATCAATATCAAGCAAGGCTAAAACATTCTCTTGTTCAACATTCTTTAATATTTTTTCGGCGTATTGATAAAAATAGCGTCTATTGTGTAAGCCTGTTAAATGGTCGCGATATGCACTTTCTTTAATATCGGCTATTAGAGCGAGTTGTTCCATGGTTTGCATAACACGGCAATGAAACTCTTCATTCATAAATGGCTTTGTTAAAAAGTCATTTGCGCCGTATTTAATAAAGCGCGCCGATAAACCATGCTTACCAGCCCCCGACAAACCAATAATGGCTAAGTCATCGCGGCCGCGGAAATTACGCACCGCTTTAACCAACTCAAAACCATCCATTGTTGGCATTGCATAGTCAGTAAGTAACAATTTAATTTCTGGGTCGTCTTTGAGCATTTGCAACGCTTGCTCACCGTCTTGGGCATCACTCACTGCAAATAATTGCTTTTCGAGCATTTGCTTCATTAAAGTGCGGCTCAATACTGAGTCATCGGCCACCAGCGCTTTACTACCATCGTTTCTGAGTAATTGTGCAACTAACTTTATTGCGTAATGGTACGAATCACGATTATCTTTAACGACATAATCAACCACACCAAGCTCTAACATTTGTTGGCGGATGTACTCATCAATTTTAGAAGTCAGAACAACGGTCGGAATATTCTTTGAAAGCGTGTACTTAGCCACTTCACCATTCATTGCATCTGGCAAGGTTAAATCGACCAATGCTAAAGTATAATCGTGTTCAGCAATTAAATTTATCCCTTCTTTTAGGGACCACGCAAAGTCGACAGCGACATCGAGATAGTGAGCAGCCAAGTGACGTAACACTTGCTGCACCACCTTACTGTCTTCAACAACTAACACTCTTTGCATTATAACTTCTCTTTTCTAAGCGCACGTGCACAGATTATAAACACGCTAAATATACGCCATTTTTCAATCTAGCTAAATAATTAAGCAAATTATCTTTAGTAAAAAAAAGGATTTTTTTGTTATTTGCTCATGATTTTCGGTTAATTTCCACTTCAACAGCGAATATTGGTCACTAGTCTCATTAGTTTGTCATCGAGTTAGCTTTAATTTTTAATAGCTATAAATCGAATAATAAGGAATCAACATGAAACTAGTTAGTTTTATTGGCTTATCGGTAACAGCACTGACACTGACCTTTAGCACTCCTAGCTTTGCAGATAACGCACGTCGCATTGATGTCGACAGCAAAGTAGTCACAGAGCATAAAGCACGCATTAACGGCGAGCGCTTTTCATATACCGCCGCCACTGGTACGCAACCCGTTTGGGATGAGCAAGGCAATGCCGTTGCAACGTTGCAATATACTTATTATACCCGTGACAAAGTAGACGATAGAACAAAACGCCCTCTGGTATTTTCGTTCAACGGTGGCCCAGGTTCTGCATCAGTGTGGATGCACCTTGCTTATACTGGACCACGTGTATTAAAAATTGATGACGAAGGCTACCCTGTTCAACCTTATGGCGTAAAAGATAACCCTTATTCAATTTTAGACGTAGCAGATATTGTTTATATCAACCCGGTTAATACCGGCTATTCACGTGTACTTGAAAACGAAAAGGGTGAGCTGCCTAGTAAATCTGAACAACAAAAAATGTTTTTTGGTGTTAACGCTGACATCAAATACTTAGCAGAGTGGCTAAATACCTTTGTTTCTCGCAACGAGCGCTGGCGCTCACCTAAGTTTTTAATTGGTGAGAGCTATGGTACAACACGTGTATCAGGTCTTGCGCACGAATTACAAAACCGCCAATGGATGTATATCAACGGCGTTATTTTAGTTTCACCAACTGAGATTGGTATTAAACGTGAAGGCCCGGTAGAAGCAGCTAACCGCCTACCTTACTTTGCAGCAACAGCTTGGTACCACAAAGCCCTCAGCGCAGATTTACAAGCAAAAGACTTAGACGAGTTACTTCCTGAAGTAGAACAATTCACCGTGAATAAGTTCTTACCAGCAATTGCTAAAGGTGGCTTTTTACCTGCAGATGAAAAGCGTGCAATTATCAAACAAGCAGCAAAATACGCAGGCTTATCAGAGAAGTTTGTTGAACAAAACAACCTTGATATTCCAACTAACTTCTTTTGGAAAGAGCTATTACGCGAGCGCGGCCAAACTGTGGGCCGTTTAGACTCTCGTTATCTAGGTATTGATAAACGTGATGCTGGTGAGTCACCAGATTACTGGGCTGAGCTTACCTCATGGTTACACTCATTCACGCCAGCAATTAACTATTACCTACGTGAAGAGCTTAACTACAAAACAGATATCAAATATAACCTATTTGGTAATGTTCACCCGTGGGATCGCAGCGGCAACAATACCGGTGAAAACTTACGTTTAGCAATGGCGCAAAACCCTTACTTAAATGTAATGATTCAATCAGGTTACTATGATGGTGCAACTAACTACTTTGATGCTAAGTACACAATGTGGCAATTAGACCCAAGTGGTAAAATGAAAGATCGCCTAAGCTTTAAGGGTTATCGCAGCGGACACATGATGTATTTACGTCATGCAGATCTTGAGTCTTCAAATAATGATCTACGCGAGTTTATCCTTAACTCGTTGCCAGCTGAAGGCAAAGCAGCAAAATACTAAATAAATATTTTGTTCATTTATAAAGAAAAAGCCCGTTTTGTACGGGCTTTTGTTTATCCATTGATCTATTTAGGTTTATACTTTTGTTATCTACATTAAGGATTAGGATAACTAAAAGATGGCAGACAAATTTCGTGTGATGTTTGCAGGACTTGAGGCTGGTATTGATCAAACACATGCCACAGAGCAACTAGCTAGCAAGCTTAAAACCAGCACAAACAAAGTAGCTGGATTTTTCGAGCATAAGCCAATATTCGCTCCTTGCGAGCAAGAAAAGGCTCTTAAGCAAGCGAAGCTATTAGCCAGTGTAGGTATAAAAGCAAAGCTACAACCTCTTAGCCAATCGCAATCCACTAGCAGCCTAGATGCAAAGCAACGTGATGAACGTATATTTGATGCGCTTGATTACATCACTAGTAGTTTGATCCGCCTAGAAGAAAAGCTCGATGACTTAGAACAACGTTTACCTGATGTTGAAAAGAGCAGTAATAGCGATCAAGATGAAAGCTGGCAAGATGATGAGCTTCTACTTGATGAAGAACTCGCTGAACCTGTAAAAAAACGCTCAAATACCCTACTCTACTCTTTGATTGCGATGGTGATTGTTTTATTGATCATTCTTGGTATTGTGGAGTTATTCCCAGAGCTTTTCTCTTTCTTAGAAAGTTGATGTATATATTGACATGAGCAACACACGAACAGAAATTAGACAATCCATCCGAAAAAAGCGTAATTCACTGACCGAAGAGCAGCAAAAAAATGCAGCAATTACGCTTAAAATGAAATTTACTCAACACATAAAATCATTAGAAACTCCTCAAAAAGCGCGTATAGGCATCTATTTCAGCAATGATGGAGAGCTTGACACATCATTGTTAATTAAAGATTTATGGCAAAAAAAACACTCTTTATACCTACCTATTATTCATCCCTTCAACGGTACAACTTTATACTTTCAGAGGTATGAAGAAAATTCACCCATGACTGTTAATCGCTATGGTATCTTGGAGCCCAAGTTGAATTGCAGTCAAATATGTCCTTTAGACAAGCTTGATATTTTACTTATGCCATTAGTGGCATTTGACGATCAAGGTAACCGTTTAGGAATGGGCGGTGGGTTTTATGACAAAACGTTGGCTCGGTATTACCAAGAAAATTGGCAAAAACCGATATTAATCGGTCTTGCGCATCAATGTCAGCATGTAGCTGCATTACCTATTGAATCGTGGGATGTACCGTTAAAACACATTATAACCCCAGAGAAAATCTACCAATGGTAAGCAAACTCTTTGTATACTATAGACCTCTCTGATAGCTAACTGAGCACATAATTATGACGCAAGATGAATTAAAAAAAGCCGCTGCCTGGGCAGCACTCGAGTTTGTAAATGAAAACACCATTGTTGGTGTAGGTACAGGCTCTACAGTGAATCATTTTATTGATGCACTTGGTACAGTAAAAGACACCATTGTTGGTGCAGTTTCAAGCTCTGAAGCTTCTACTGAAAAGTTAAAAGCACTCGGTATTGAAGTGTTTGAGTTAAACGACGTATCAAGCCTTGATGTGTATGTTGATGGCGCAGACGAAATCAACCCACATAACGAAATGATCAAAGGCGGTGGTGCTGCGCTAACACGCGAGAAAATCGTTTCAGCGGTAGCAAAACAATTTGTTTGTATTGTTGATGAATCAAAAGAAGTTGCAACATTAGGCGCATTTCCACTTCCGGTTGAAGTGATCCCAATGGCACGCAGTTATGTAGCCCGCGAGCTTGTAAAACTAGGTGGAGATCCAGTTTACCGTGAAGGTGTTGTAACTGATAACGGCAACGTCATTTTAGATGTGCACAATTTAGACATCAGCAATGCCAAAGAATTAGAGCTAACAATCAACCAGATTGTTGGTGTAGTAACAAACGGCTTATTTGCCCATCGCGGTGCAGATAAAGTCATTATCGGCACCAAAAATGGGCCGCAAATAAAGTAAATAGGAATGAGGATATGAGTAAGGTATCGTTAGCAAAAGACAAAATTAAAATTCTCTTGCTGGAAGGCGTGCACCAAAGTGCTGTAGAAACGCTTAAACGTAATGGCTACAGTAATATTGATTACGTAAAAACTTCCTTACCTGAAGACGAGCTCATCGAGCGCATTAAAGATGTGCACTTTGTAGGCCTTCGTTCTCGCACTCATATTAGTGAAGCGGTATTAGAAGCAGCTGAAAAGCTAGTCGCTATCGGCTGCTTCTGTATCGGTACTAACCAAGTCGACCTGCAAGGTGCCCGTGAGCGTGGTATTGCGGTATTTAACGCACCATTCTCAAACACTCGTTCTGTTGCAGAATTAGTACTTGGTGAAATCTTATTATTACTTCGTGGTATTCCACAGCGTAATGCCCTTGCACACCGTGGCGGTTGGTTAAAATCAGCCAACGGTTCATTTGAAGCGCGTGGTAAAACCTTAGGTATTATTGGTTACGGCCACATTGGTACACAGCTAGGTATCATGGCAGAAAATATCGGTATGAACGTTGAGTTTTATGATATTGAAGACAAACTAACACTCGGTAACGCAACGCAAGTTCATAACCTAACTCAGTTATTACAGCGTGCTGATGTTATTAGCTTACACGTACCAGAAACACCGCAAACGAAGAACCTAATTGGTATGGCAGAGCTTGAAGTAATGAAGCAAGGCGCAATTCTAATTAACGCTTCTCGCGGAACAGTTGTTGATATTGATGCACTGGCTGAATCACTTCGTGAAAACAAGCTAAGCGGTGCTGCAATCGATGTATTCCCTGTAGAGCCAAAATCAAATGATGAAGAGTTTGTATCACCGTTACGCGAGTTCGATAACGTGATTTTGACACCACACATTGGTGGTTCAACACAAGAAGCACAAGAAAATATCGGTATTGAAGTAGCGGGCAAACTTGCTAAATACTCAGATAATGGTTCAACCATTACTGCAGTTAACTTCCCTGAAGTATCACTGCCTGAACTTGCAAACCGCAGCCGTTTGTTACACGTACACCACAACCGCCCAGGTGTTCTAACGCAAATTAACCAAGCGTTCGCACAGCACGGTATCAACATCGCAGCCCAGTACTTACAAACTGACGAAGCGATTGGTTACGTAGTAATTGATGTCGATACAGACCAATCAGAAGTCGCTCTTAAAGAGCTAAGTGCTGTTGAAGGTACAATCAGAGCACGTATCCTTCACTAATCGTTGGCATATCGAATAAATAAAAAAGCGCAACCAGTTAAACTGCTTGCGCTTTTTTTGTAGGACAAAACTTTAAGGTAGGTTGGTTTGAGCGCTGCGAAACCCAACACGGGAACCCAGCTTTAAACCGTAAATTTCAAGCTCTAAGCCATAAATAGCTTACCGTAGGCGTAAAATTTATTTCGCGCGAATTTACACTCCCAACCTCCTTTAAATTATTTAACAGGTTCAGGTTATTTATGTTAATTCTCAGATATCGACATAATGCATCACTATGCTCAAATCAGCCTCGGCTTGAATATTAAGTTTATAATTTCCCATCCTTACTCGCTTCTTCCTTTAAACTAGCTAACATTTGACTTGGTGATTGATCTGAGAGTCCTCTTTTCTCTCCTTCTCACAACCACACTTCCCTGTGTAAATCACGCCGATGAGTCAGTAAATTTTACTCATCGGTTTGCGGTTTTTCAGTGTCTTTATTCTGCTGTTTTTCGCTTATCATGGCGTTTAATTTCTCACCGCCTTTGATGCCAAAATCTAATGTGCGGATTGGGAATGGGATGGTCATGTCAGCTTCGCTTAGGGCGTTTCTAACTGCCACAACAGCCTTGTGACGAACGGTCATGAAATCCGCTTCGCCGGGGTATTTAATCCAAAACCAAACCAGTAAGTTGACGCTGCTATCACCAAAGCTTTCGGCGTAAACGGCGGTTTCTTCTTGCTTAATAACAAAATCAAACTCATTGATTTTTTTAACAATCGCCTCAGCGGCTTGCTCGGGATCGTCGGCATATGAAATACCCACAGGCACCTCGATACGACGCACACCTAAGGTGCTGTAGTTACTGAGTATGTTCCTAAATAAAATCTTGTTAGGGACTAAGATAAGTTGCCCATAAAAGTTCTCAATGAGGGTGTTTCTAAGGTTAATCGCCCGTACAGTACCAAACACGCTTTCGGTGCGAATAACATCGCCAGTTTTAAATGGTTTGCGAATACCCATAGCAATACCCGCTATAAGGTTCTCTGTCATGTCCTGAAAGGCAAAACCAATCGCAAGACCAACAATACCAGCACCAGCAAGTAAAGAGGTGACTGTGCCTCTGAGACCCAAGAAATCAAGGGCTACAAATAAGCCTACACATAGCACAATAACCTTTGCTATTGATGACATTAAGTCTGCTATTTGCGAAGACTCTAATGAGCGACGTAATAGCTTTCTGAGCATTGAACCAACAAGACGCGCCAGCAATGAAAATACAATGGTGATAACTACTGCGACAATAAAGTTTGGAATATGGCTTATGATGATATCAATCCAGCCACCGAGTTTTTCTTCTATTAGCTTTTCAGCTTCACTTACTGTCGGAATTTTTAACATTTTTATACCTTGATGAATTAATTACACAACAGGGTATTTTGCAAGATAAGCGCCATTTCTAATTGGGTGTATTAAAACCATAAAAAAAGCCGTGCTAAGCACGGCTTCTCTAATTCATTTTGCTAAAAATTAGTTCTGCTCTTCGCGTAAGAAAACAGGCTCTAATTCTTTTGCTGTTGCATCGCTACTAAAGTAATAACCTGCAACGGTGAAATCTTTTAAATCACTCAATTGGGTAATTTTATTTTCAATGATGTAACGCGCCATCATGCCGCGGGCTTTTTTCGCATAAAAGCTGATCACTTTATATTGGCCGTTTTTACAGTCTTTAAAATGCGGCGTAATGATTTGCACATTTAACGCTTTTTTATCAACTGCTTTAAAATACTCGTTCGAAGCAAGGTTTACTAAATACTTACTATCTTGCTCAGCAAGTACCGTATTAAGCTTTTCGGCGATGACACTGCCCCAAAACTGATACAAGTTTTTACCACGTGGGTTTTCAAGTTTAGTACCCATCTCAAGACGGTAAGGCTGCATTAAATCTAACGGCTTCAGCACACCGTAAAGGCCAGACAAGATACGTAAGTGTGACTGCGCGTAATCGAGGTCTGAACTGGTTAATGATTGTGCATCTAAACCACCGTACACATCGCCATTAAAAGCCAACACGGCTTGTTTTGCGTTATCTTGCGTGAATGGCTGCGACCACTCAGAGAATCGTGCTGCGTTTAAACCAGCTAATTTATCGCTGATTTTCATTAGGCTACCAATTTGCGCTGGTGTTAAATCACGGCAAACTGACATTAACTCTTCGCTATGCTCGAGTAATTCAGGTTGAGTGAATTTATCGGTCGTGGCTGGGGTTTCGTAATCTAAATTCTTTGCAGGTGAAATAACAGTGATCATACTTAGCTATTGACTTGTAATTTATTTGATGTCAATTTCAACATTAATTGAATCAAAATGCACGTTTTGTTTCGTCCTGCCTTTATCCGCTGCTCTTTCATACATAATGTTCTAGTTTTCTATATTAAGGACATTTGACCTATTAAACACTGTCATAGTGTTGCAGCATAAAGGTGGCTATAATGGATATTCTTTTAACTTGCTTGGAATGAGGAAAGCAAATGACTTCAGCACTACAAAGGCTTAAACAGCATTCATCTATTGTTGCAGATACAGGTGATATCGAAGCTATCAAAAAGCACCAACCAGAAGATGCGACAACTAATCCGTCTTTACTTTTAAAAGCCAGTGAAATTGAAGCGTACAAGCCTTATTTAGATAAAGCGTGGCAATATGCCAAAGAAACCGAGCAAGATGCAGCTAAACAACTTGAGCTAGCTTGTGATTACTTTGCTGTTTTAATTGGTAAAGAAATCAGTGAAATTGTTCCAGGTTATATCTCAACAGAAGTAGATGCGCGTTTATCATTTGATACGCAAGCGACAATCGATAAAGCCCACACTTTATTGAGCCTGTACGAAAAAGAAGGTGTGAGCAAAGATAAAATCCTGATCAAAGTTGCATCAACGTGGGAAGGCATCAAAGCCGCTGAGCAATTAGAGAAAGAAGGCACTAAGTGTAACTTAACGCTGTTATTCTCTGAAGCACAAGCTCGCGCATGTGCCGATGCGAACGTATTTTTAATTTCACCATTCGTTGGCCGTATCCTAGACTGGCATGTTGCTAACGGTATGGAAAAGCCAACTGATCCACTGAACGATCCTGGTGTGCAATCGGTTCGTAGTATCTACGAATTCTACAAACGTCACGATTACAAAACAGTGGTAATGGGCGCAAGCTTCCGTAATACAGGCGAAATCATCGCGCTTACAGGTTGTGATAAGTTAACCATTAGCCCTGCACTTTTAGAAGAGCTAGGTCAACTAACTGATGCACAAGAATACCTGCTAGATAACGACTTTACTGTTGAAGAAAAACCAGCACCACTGACTGAAAGCCAGTTCCGTTGGTTACATAACCAAGATGCAATGGCAACAGAAAAGCTCGCTGAAGGTATTCGCTCGTTCGCAGAAGCACAAATTGAATTAGAAGCTCGTTTTAAAGCAATGTAATTCAAATTACAGCATTTTTTAAAACGCCACCTCCCGGTGGCGTTTTTGTTTCTGAAATAACTAATTCCTTGATCGATTCATCTATCAATCACAGTTCTGTAACATTATCGTCACTTTTTTGTTCTATTTTTACCTTGCCTATGGTATACGTATTTCCGAGGTTCAAAAAATAAATGGGAGAAGTTCATGGATAGCCTAGACGATATTTTAGAAATATTAGAAGGTCCTGGTAAAACAAAAAAGACCTCCACAAAAAATAAAAAAAGAAAATGGCGCGAAATCGAAGCGTTAAAAGATAAACACAGATTACGTAAAGAACTAAAGGAGCTTGATTACTTTACTGATAGTATTGACATAGACGAATTAGATTTTTTGTAAAATAAAGGCCCTTATTATGGGCCTTTTACGTTTTTGTTATAAAATTTGTGGTAATGACCAATTGATCGGTTTTTTGTTTTGATCAATAAGCATTTGGTTTGTCTTAGAAAAGTGCTGACAACCAAAAAAACCTCGATGAGCAGAAAGCGGTGACGGATGCGGACCTTGGATCACATGATGACGCGAGGTATCAATGTGTTTACCTTTTTTCTGTGCATGTGCGCCCCATAAAATAAACACCACACCTTCACAGTGTTGATTAATAAGCGCAATCACTGCATCGGTAAATTGCTCCCAGCCAAGCTGCTTATGAGAATGAGCCTGCCCTTGTTCAACAGTAAGTACGGTATTAAGTAAAAACACCCCTTGCTCTGCCCAACTTTGCAAGTAACCGTGGTGGGGTATCTCAAACCCATCAATATCTGTGGCTAGTTCCTTGTATATATTCTTTAATGATGGCGGTAGTTTTTTAACCTGCGGCAATACCGAAAAACACAAACCATGGGCTTGGCCTTCTCCGTGATAAGGGTCTTGCCCTAAAATAACCACTTTGACTTCGCTCAGTGGTGTGGCATCAAAAGCTGAGAATACCTGCTCATCTTTTGGATAAACGGTCACACCTGCTGCGCGTCTATCAGCTACATATTGCAAGGTTTCTTGCATGTAGGGTTTAGCAAGCTCGGTATCTAGAAATGTTTGCCAATCGATCATTTTGAAGCCTGTATTTGCTGACGAGAAATGTCTATTTTACCACACATATCGCTTAAACCATCTAGCATACGGGTTGTAAAACGATGCAATAGATCTGCGTTCACACTAATAAACTGGTTATGCTGCACTGCCGGCAGTTCAGGCCATTGACGCCAGTCTATCTTCGGTTGCGGCTTTTTAGTTTTTTCGTCTGGAATAATAATCGCCTCAGGTTTAGCAACCAATACATTTTCAATACTAATGCGCGGGTAATCAGTATCGCTATTAGCAAACACATTCTCAGCATGGCAAATAGTTAAAAGCTGATTGATCCAGGTATTTCCGCCAATTGTCATCATCGGCTCTGGCCATAATTGATAAAAAACAGGCACGGCTTTTTTACCTTGCTGAGAGGCACGAATTGCATTGAGTTTAGCTGCAAACTCATTGGCCACCTTATCTGCCTTAGTTTGTAAATGCGTAAGCGTGCCGAGCTTACGTAATTCATCAGCAACATTATCAACTTGATCCGGATTACTATAAACAACAGGAATGCCTAGCTTTTCGATATAAGCGAGGTCATCAGCTTTATTTCCTGTCTTCCACGCTAAAACAAGATCTGGCTTAAGTGACAGTAACTTTTCCATATTGACGCCGTAATACCCTCCAACACGTTCAATATCATTCGCTTGTGCTGGGTAATCAGCAAAATCAACCGTACCAACGATACGATCGCCAGCACCTATCGCAAACAGGTTTTCAACAATGTGCGGTGCTAAAGCAACAATACGCTGTGGCTCTTTAATTTCATGAGCGTGTGCAAGTGCGGGTAAATTTAATAAAAAACCTAAGAGTGCAAACTTGATGGTTTTCATGTTAATAATCGAACCCTTTTTGCGCTTTAATGCCAGCATCAAAAGCATGTTTTACATTTCTAACTTCACTGACTGTGTCAGCCAAGTCGGTCAATTTTCGGTGTGCACCACGTCCTGTAATAATGACCGATTGCATGGCTGGTCGAGAGCTTACTGCCTCTAGTACTTCGTCTAAGTCAATATAGCCGTAGGTGATCATATAGGTTATTTCGTCTAGCATAACGAGGTTAATCGACTCATCCTTGAGCATTCTTTTCGCTTCTTGCCATGTCACTTGTGCAGCTGCGGTGTCTGACTCTTTGTTTTGTGTCTCCCAGGTAAAACCGGTGTTCATAATAACAAATTCAACCCCTGCTTTTTCGAGTAGGTTACGCTCACCGCACTCCCAAGTCCCTTTAATAAACTGACACACAGCTGCTTTCATTCCGTGACCAACAGCGCGTGCGACAGTACCAAATCCAGAGGTAGATTTGCCCTTACCATTACCAGTTATGACCTGAAAAATACCTTGCTCTTTTTGCGCAGCAGCAATACGTTCATCGACTTTTTCTTTTACTTTTTGCTGGCGCTGTTGGTGCTTATCTTGATTCTGTTCGCTCATTGTTGTTCCTTATGACTCTAAGTTGAAGTTCTCATAAATATTGATGATTTGCTCAATATCGAGATTCTCTGCTACCACATTGGCTAAACGGCTTAACTGCTGTTCACGGTTTAAGTTAATATCAATCGGCTGTATTTGGCTATTTGCTGCAAGCCAAGTAGTTAACTCAGCTACTCCCTCTGGCGTATCGAACAAGCCATGTAAGTAAGTACCTGCTACTTGGTTATCATCACTAATAAAGCCATCCACTTTAAATCCACTTGGGTGATTATTAAAACTCAAGAATGGCTTTTCAAGTGCGGGCCCTTGGCTTATACCAGCGTGAATTTCATAGCCTGAAATTGTTTTACCACTACGATTTAAATGAAGCATGCCAGTGACTTGGCTTAATACTTTTTGCTGCCCTAACTGCGTTTCAAAGTCAGCCAACCCTAGCCCTTCTGCGCTGCCTAAATTGGATTCAACAGCATGTGGATCAGCAAGATAGTTGCCTAACATTTGCAGCCCACCACATACTCCGAGCACTTTACCGCCATAGCGTAAATGACGTTTTATTTGTGTGTGCCAACCTTCATTTTTTAAAAACGCTAAGTCGCTAAGGACATTTTTACTGCCCGGAATAATAATCAGATCAACACTTGGAATAGTCTGGGTATGACGTACATACTGTAAATCGATTTCTGGTTGTAATCGTAGTGCATCAAAGTCAGTGTGATTACTAATATGAGGTAGCAATAGCACTGCTATGCGCAATTGTGGTTTATCTACCTGATTGCTTATAGCAACGGCATCTTCAGCATCTAGTGCTAAGTCATGTAAATAAGGTAACACCCCAAGCACTGGCTTATTGGTGTATTGCTCTAACCAATCAAGACCGCCTTGCAATAACGCAATATCACCCCGAAAACGGTTAATCACAAAGCCTTTAACGCGCGCTTGCTCTGAGTCAGACAACAAGGCTAATGTCCCAACTAAATGGGCAAACACCCCGCCTTTGTCGATATCGGCGATAATGATCACCGGGCAATCTACCGCCTCAGCATAGCCCATATTGGCAATGTCGTTTTCGCGCAGGTTTATTTCTGCAGGGCTCCCTGCACCTTCAACAACCAGTAATTCAAAACGTTCACTTAAACGCTGCTGCGAAGTAAGAACCGCATCCATCGCCACTTTTTTGTAGTCGTGATAACTGTCCGCTTCCATATTCGAAAGCGCTTTACCATGAACGATTACCTGCGCCCCAGTATCACTGTTAGGTTTTAATAAGATAGGGTTAAAATCGACTTCTGCGGGCACTTTTGCCGCTACAGCTTGCAAAGCTTGTGCTCGGCCTATCTCGCCACCATCTGCTGTTACGGCGCTATTTAACGCCATATTTTGTGGCTTAAAAGGTGCAACCTTAATGCCTCGCTCTGCAAAGATCCGACAAAGTGCTGCAACAAGGGTACTTTTGCCTGCATCTGAAGTTGTGCCTTGCACCATTATTGTTTTCATCATTGTTCTCTTTTTAAGGTTTGTGCAAGACCTGCAATCACAAACTCAACACGCGCAACTTGCTGTGCTAAGGCTTGATGCAACCAACCTGAATGATCAACAAACTGACGGCTTAATTCACCGAGCGGAACAATGCCATGACCCACTTCATTGCTGACAAAAATCACCTCACCCGGCAATTGCGATAGCACATCGAGTAAGGCCGCTTTTTGCTCAAGCCAAAATGCTTCACCCTGCTGGCATAAGCAATTACTCAACCACAAGGTTAAACAGTCCACTAAAATACAGTTTTCAGTTTGGCTATACTGTCGTAATGTTTTAGCCAAATGCAAAGGCTCTTCAACAAGTTGCCAATGCTTAGCGCGCCCTGCTTGATGCCTATTAATTCGGGCTGTCATTTCTTCATCACCCGCATTTGCTGTGGCAATGTAGATAAGCGGCTTGTCTGAATTTATTGCCAGCTGCTCAGCAAAACGGCTTTTACCGCTGCGAGCACCGCCTAAAATTAAGGTGTGTGATTGGCTCATAACATACTCACTAGACATAAGTAGGTAACAAGCTCAGATACTTGTTGGGCAGCACCTAAGCAATCACCGGTGTAGCCAGATAACTGCTTTTCAAACCAGCGCTTCAATAGTAAACGAGTAACAAAAAGCACACTGACGAGTATTAATAATTGCCCTAGAGTGAAGCCAAAAAACAACCATGCTATTGCTAGCACAGCAAAGCCAGTTGCTAGCAGTATTTGATAACTTTGCGTGCTTAAATACATCGCAATTGGTTTTACTTTAGATGTGGCGTCCTGACTTACATAGTCCATATCTGCAATTAAACTTGTTGCTACAACCCGGCTTAAGCTTTGTCCTAAAACAAGAGCAATAATCAGAGTACTGGTTGCCTCGCTAAGTGCGACAAGTGTTTGGTACTTAACTAATAAAGCCATCACAAGCGCCGCAGCACCATAGGTGCCTAAGCGACTATCTTTCATAATGTTAAGCTTATCTGCAACTTGCCAACCGCCACCAAAGCCATCCCAGACATCAGCAAGCCCATCTTCATGAAATGCCCCTGTGATTACCAAGCTAAACGCCATAACTAACGCAACTGCAATGGCTGGGGGGAATAACCAACTTAGCAGCAAAAAGCTTAACGCTAAAAGTGCGCCTAATAATACTCCGACCAATGCAAAATAGCGGCTGGCCTGATTGAGCGCCTTATTCGATACTGCAAAGTTTAATTTAACGGGTATACGCGTTAAAAAGCTGAGCGCCAGTAAAAATAACTGAAGCTGACTTGGAGTCGTGTTTGAAGTGTGTTGTTCCATGCTCATATCAAACTACTTGCTCGACATTAGCATCGGCAAAACTTGCCATGTCATTGTAAAACGCCAAAGATGCTTGCAGTAAAGGTAAGGCAAGTGCAGCACCTGTGCCCTCTCCTAAACGTAAATCTAGCTGTAATACAGGTGATGCGTGCAAGGCATTAAGCATTACTTTGTGCCCTTGCTCATCAGAGGCATGGGCAAATAACATGTAATCGCGAGCGTTTGCATTAATGCGAGTTGCAACAAGCGCCGCTGCAGTACAAATAAAGCCATCAACAACCACTGCCATGCCGAGCTCCGCAGCAGCTAAAATGGCGCCGGTGATCTGTACAATTTCAAAACCACCTAATGCCGCAAGCGTCATTAATGGGTCGCTAAAATGAGCTTGATGCAACTGGAGGGCTTGCTCTACAACCTTAATTTTTTTAGTAACAACCTCGTCACTCACACCTGTGCCTTTACCAACACATTGGTTGGCAGGTAAGGACAACAAAGCTGCCATTAATGCCGCAGCACTTGTAGTATTACCAATACCCATCTCTCCAAACGCAATAGTATTGCAGCCTTGCTCATAGAGTGAATGCACTCGCTGCTTTGCTAATTCAAACCCTTTTTCAACGTGGCTACGAGACATGGCCATTTCAGTATTCAGTGGAGCAGTGATTTCACCTAAACGCTGGTTATGCACACTTTTATCATGTGCTGTAGTGAGCGTTCCGGCATCGACAACTTCGAGCTGCCAACCAAGCTGGCGACAAAATACATTGATTGCAGCGCCTCCAGCTGCAAAGTTTGCCACCATTTGTGATGTAACAGTGCTAGGAGCAATTGACACACCTTGACTTGCCACACCATGATCGCCTGCAAATACAACCAGAGAAGGCTTTGAAATAACTGGTTTAAAGGCAAGTAGCGCCTGCTCACTATCAAGCTGCTTTGAAAAAATAAGCGTTAATTGTTTAGCACAACTCTCAAGTTGACCTAAGGCACCAAGCGGCTTCGTTTTAAGGTCTATCTTTTGTTGAATTACAGCTGAAAACTGCTGGTTAATTGGCATGATATTAAACATTAGCTACCTGCTCTGTTTACGAAAATAAAGTAAGAATAAAAAGAACATGCTGCCGATAGCTGCAGTTATCACACCAACGGGTAATTCTTGGTTATTCAATAAGGTTCGGCATAACACATCTACCCACACCATAAAAATGCCACCGACCAAGGATGTCATGACTAAGTTATGACTGCTGCCTTGGGGCGAAAAGTAGCGCACAATATGCGGGATCATCAGACCTACAAAACCAACGCCTCCACACAGAGCAACAAGCACCGCTGTAATTAATGAACTTAGCAGCAGCATCATGATCCGAAAGCGTTGGACATGAATCCCCAAAGTCGCAGCACTTTCATCGCCAAGTAGCATTGCATTAAGCTGACGACGAAATGCAATCATCAAAGTCATACAGGCAATAATAACGGTAAACGGCAGCCAAAGAGTGCCCCACTGCGCCCGAGAAAAACTGCCCATTGTCCAAAATAAAATAGCTGTAATTGCTTGAGGATCACTAAAATAAAGCAGCAAGCTAGTCAGAGCGCTAAATAAGAAGGATAAAGCAACGCCGGCAAGTAACATGGCTTCAACTTGACCAACATGTCGACGCCCTGCAATAGCAATGAGCAACAGCATTGAGAGTAAGCTCCCTACAAACGCCGCTACTGACATGCTTAAGCCAAAGCCCGCACCAGTAAGGGCTATAAAGCACACCACACCAAATGAAGCCCCTGAAGAGATACCAAACAAGTAAGGATCAGCAAGCGGGTTTCGGGTTACGGTTTGCAAAATTAATCCAGCAAGAGCCAGTCCAGATCCTGCTAAAAATGCCAGCACCGTTCTTGGCATGCGCAACTGCCAAATAATCCGCTGCACGAATTCATCACTGCCTGGGCTAAATAGGCCATTAAATACCTCACTCAATGGCGTATTTGCAGCACCAAAGCTCAATGCTAAAAAACAACTAATAAGCCCTACGACAACACAGATACTTAAACGCATTGCATCAGTCATTTTGATGCTCCTGTGTCTGATAGCCATAAAAATAAGTGATGTGCGGAATAAACTTATCAGTGCTTGATTGCGGGTGAGCAGATACCGCTGCGCAGACACCAAATACATCACTCAACAGCTGCTCAGTTAGCACCGCTTTTGGTTGCCCCTGACAAACCAATTGCCCTTCGTCAATTACCAGTAATTCATCACACAAACTCGCTGCAAGATTTAAGTCATGAAAAGAGGCAAGCACAGTCACATCGAGGGACTTTGCTAATTCCATTATTTGAATTTGGTATTTAACATCAAGATGACTGGTAGGCTCATCCATGATCAAAAGCTTAGGTTGCTGTACGATAGAACGTGCAATGAGTGCTCTTTGCTTTTCACCACCAGAGAGCGAATCGAATGCTTGCTCAATATGATGAGACAAACCAACCTGCTCAATCGCTTGATATATTCGCTGCTTATCATTGATAGACGTGCCGCTGAAAAGTCGCTTATGAGGTGTTAACCCTAAACTCACCACGTCGAACAGAGACAAATTAAACTGCGATGGAGACTCTTGTAAAACTACAGCAACCTGCTTTGCAAACTCATCAGCATTGATTTGCCAGATATCTTCACCGTTTAGCAACACAGCCCCTTGTTCAGGTTTCAAGTAACGATAAAGACAACGCAGTAAGCTTGATTTACCTGCACCATTAGGGCCAAGTAAACCTATAAACAGCCCAGCTTTTAACTCAAGGCTAATTGATTTAAGTATTGTTTTATTCGCAATACCCCAACTTAAATCAGAGACTGATATTAATGGCGCAGAGCCGTGGCTAGTTTGTTGCAAGCTTGTTCTCTCTTGGCGAGCAACCACAACGCACAAGAAAGCACTGATTAGTACCAGAAAATGACGTGAGTTTACCCGCTCGATGATTAATTGTTAGTGCTAAGTATCTGGCTGACCATACTTATGATGGATTACAGTTGCGGGAACAGCTGGAGAATTTCACTCCATTCCATAGCATATGTGTATTATGGCGGGCTAAGTAAATAATTCAATGAATATCACTCTAGATGGCTAAAAAACAATTTTTGGCCAAGTTTTTCCTTGTTCATCTATATATACATCGAGTGTAATAAGCCCCGCATAAGGGAGGTGGAAAACATTTAAATGCGTGGCTGACTGTTTTGGCATCTGGCAAATAATAGCAAGAATTTGTTTAATCACACCAGCGTGGCTGATTACCAATGACTGAGTATGTTTAGTTTCACTCAATGAGTTTAAAAACGTTTGCCACCAAGCTTCTACCCTTGCGTAAAAGTCAGCCATTGATTCACCATTGGGTACTTTTACCTGCCAAGGATGCTGCCAAAAATCACCGATATGAGGTTTACTGGTTTGCTGCCAAAGCTGCTGATAGTCTTGGCCATCCCAATCACCAAAATTAAACTCTTTCAGCGCATTGAAATACTGAACATTCAATGTGTGTTGATTTGCTAAAAAATCAGCATAGACTGAGCAACGCTTTAGCGGTGAGCTATATATAGCATTTAAATTCAACAGTTCAGCAGAGGCTTGGCGCATTTGTTCAAGACCATGCTTTGATAAGTCAACATCGATTTGCCCAGAAAGAATACCCGGTGTGGCAATTTCGCCATGGCGAAGAAAATAAACTCGTGAAGTAAATGCGTCCATAATGTTCCTCAGTAACCAGTAGTGAACGTTAACGCGTTTCAAATACTCTGTCGAGTTATGCTAAAGGACTTATGCTAAAAGAATTAAGCTAAACGCATCAACCGAACGTCAAAATGCAGCACTGCGTTCGCACCAATTTTTCCGCCGTTACCTTTTTTACCCCAAGCAAGCTCTGGGGGGATCACAAATTCATAGCGAGAGCCGATATTCATTAATAACAAACCTTCTCGTAACCCTTCTATTGCTTCGGATAAAGCAAATACCTCTGGCATACCCGCTTTATAACTGTCGGCAATGACACTGCCATCAGCAAGCATAATACGTTGATTAATGACCACTGTATCGAACTCTGTCACGCGATCCCCTTCAACATCATCAATCACTTTATACATCAAACCCGATGGGCATAGATGCGTATCAGGATGAGATGAGAACTTAGCGATGAATGTTTCACTATTTTTACGATTTAACCCTGAAGAACCTTTTGACTTGGTTGTTTTCTTACGAGACACAGCAAACCCTAATTGTATTACAAATATAGAACGCTTTATCGCATAACAACGTAAGGGAAGCAAGGAGCAATGTGGTTTGTAGTGAGTTAGCGAGAGTAAAGTTAGAAAGAGGAAAGTTTTAAAGCTCTGCCGTAGGTTGGGTAGAGCGCAGCGAAACCCAACACAGAGAGCTATCAGCTTTCAGCCGTCAGCGATCAGTCGCGCGGTGGGGTTGTTTGGTGCTGCGTCTCCCTCTGGCGGAGGCTCTAGGCTCTAGGTAAAGTGTACTTGTAGGAATCGCTTTAGCCATGAATGTGTTTGTTATGGTCTGTTTCGGCACTGAAGTGCCTCCTACGGGGTTTTGTTGCTGTTGGTGACTCAGTTACATAACAACCCGGTAGATCAACTAACATCTATTATCTGACGTCTGATGTCTCTTGTCTATTCGGCACTGAAGTGCCTCCTACGGGGATGTTGCTGAGGGAGTCTCTGTACTAAACAACCACACAGTTCAACTTTGCCCTTGCTAACTAGCAACTCGCTAACTCGTGTTGGGTTTCGCTCCGCTCTACCCAACCTACCTGGCGAATGAATAGGGCACGTTGTGTGGATAGCTCTCAGACGCAAAAAAGCCCGACTCTTTTGAATCGGGCTTTCTTTAATTAGGATCCTGGCGATGTCCTACTTTCACATGGCAAATGCCACACTATCATCGGCGCTGTTTCGTTTCACTACTGAGTTCGGCATGGGGTCAGGTGGGTCCAAAACGCTATTGTCACCAAGAAAATTCTGTTCAATTTTCTTATTATTTTTAATTTAAAGTCTTGCGACTGAATTTGGAGCCTGGCGATGTCCTACTTTCACATGGCAAATGCCACACTATCATCGGCGCTGTTTCGTTTCACTACTGAGTTCGGCATGGGGTCAGGTGGGTCCAAAACGCTATTGTCACCAAGCAAATTTGGGTCGTTAATCGCTCTAGCAATTAACTAAAATTCGGAATTCTGATATCAAGTAAATGTCTACTTTAGTGTCTTAACTTCTGTCTGTTACGCTGTCACAAAACGCGTTTGGCGTTGTATGGTTAAGCCTCACGGGTAATTAGTACAGGTTAGCTTAATGGCTCGCACCACTTCCACACCCTGCCTATCAACGTTGTAGTCTTCAACGGCCCTTCAGAGACTTTAA